>DATNAF010000229.1:0-8583 GCA_035572845.1 Terriglobales bacterium | reverse complement strand
AGAATAAGAAGATAGGACACAGTCTGGTGCCGGAGCAGCGCGACTTCTACGAAGCCTGGGTGGAGTTTGAAGTCAAAGATGCCGAAGGCAAAAGCATCACTCACAGCGGATATCTGCAACCAAATGGCGATCTGGAAGCCAGCGCGCATAGCTATACCAATCGTTTAATCAGCAAAGATGGCCGTTGGTTAGATAAGCACGAAGTGTGGGAAGCGCACAGTCGCGCTTACGACAATACGATTCCCGCCGGCCGTTCTGACCTCGTGCGTTATCAGTTCAGCATTCCCCAAGACGCGAAATTCCCTTTGAGCGTGACTACAAAGATCAACTATCGCCGCTTCCGGCAGGCCTTTACCAATTTTGTACTCGATAAGCCGCAGCCTTATCCCATAGTTCTGCTGGGGACAAAGACCATTCAACTACCGCAGAATGCGCCTGCGTCGAGTGATGCCGACGCGAATGAGTGGATGCGCTGGAACAATTACGGCATTGCTTTGCTGGGGCAATTGCAGTATTCGCAGGCGGTAGACGCGTTTGAGCACGTAATCAAGCTTCGTCCCGATTATGCCGACGGCTATACCAACATTGCTTTAGCGGATTTCCTGTACGAAAAGTACGACGCGGCGATGGAAGCGTTAAATCGAGCGCTGGAACTTATCCCGGGCGACGCGCGCGCGCAGTATTATCGCGCCTCAATTCTGCGCATTCAGGGCAAAATGGACGAAGCGGAAGCGCTGTTCTTGAGCGTGTTGCGGAAGTATCCGCGGGCGCGAGATGCGCGTCGGGAGCTCGGATTTACCTACTATCAGGAGCACAAATACGCACAGGCGCGCGAGCAATACGAACTGCTTCAGGGAATCGATCCCGACGATTTAGCCGCGCACTACAATCTGATGCTCATCTATCGGCGCCTGGGACTGAAAGAAAAGGCCGCGGAACAGGCCGGGTATTTCGCAGATCGCAAGGATGATCCCACGTCGAACTCGCTGGCTCTCGACTTTCTGCGCCAGCATCCCGAAATTTCCAGCGAGAGCGTGCCCTGGCACGTGCATCCGGAAGAACACGAACCCGGCATGGTGGCAGGGAACAAGTGAGGAATGCGCACGCTGGGTTCCGTAAATCTGACCGCTGGCGATCCAAGAAAGATGAATAGTTTTCAGACTAGAGTACGTCCAGCTCGAAACCTTCTGCTCGGAGGCGCTGCTGCCTTACTCGTTATTTATTTCGCTTTCGGGACGTACATCTGGTGGGCGATGCAACAGCCGCCGGACCGTTTCGGGAAGATTATGGCCAGAATGCCCGGGCCAGTCGTGTTCCTGCTGTTTCCATTTGAGACGCTTTGGAGCAATGCTCGCGCCGGATCGCTGAATGTGGGCGATCAAGCCCCAGACTTTCTGCTATCCAAACAGGACAAAAGCGGACTCATTCAGCTCTCGGCGTTGAATAAAATGCAGCCGGTGGTGCTGGTCTTCGGCAGTTACACCTGACCGCCGTTCCGGCGAGAGGTTCCCGCCCTCAACAAGCTCTTCGCACAGTATCAGGATCGCGTCGCGTTTCTGGTTGTTTATATCAGCGAGGCGCATCCCAGCGACATCTGGCAGATGCAGAGCAATATCAAAGATCGAGTTGTGTTCGTTAGTCCAAAAAACCAGGCTGAGCGCGCCGCAGTCGCCGGCATGTGTATGCGAAAACTCGGCATTCGGTTCCCCGCGGTCCTCGATGAATTTGGGAACTCCACAGAACGCGCGTACACCGGCTGGCCAGATCGCATTTATCTAATCGATTCGCAAGGACGCATTGCTTACAAGAGCAAGCCGGGTCCGTTCGGATTCAGCGCTGACTCGTTAGGAACGGCGCTGGCGGAGATGTTTGCTGTGCAAGCAAAGAACTAAAGCCACAATGCAGTGGGCTGGACAGATGCGGCTGTAGAGACGCAGCATGCTGCGTCTCTACGCTCCCAGGCTTTGGTGTACAACGCTAGTTTTGCCAATTGACGGTGACAAACCCGGTTCCGGTTGTAGGAACCGTGTACTGGTGATTTACTCCACCTTCCCATGTGACGGCTCCGTTGGCTGCAATCTTTATGAACTTAAACTGGATCACCGTCCCAGCGGGCATAGATGTATTTAAGAACCAATTGGGATAATTTGGATCGAGCATCGGACCAACAGCAGTATCAAATGTTGTTCCCCAGTTCCCAAGCTCAACTGTATTGCCGGTGAGAAAAATGTAGTCGCCCGGACTGGTTGGCGTGGCGTTATTTACCGTGAAGGTCACCGGAATCAGCTTCGCCGTGAGCACCGTGAGTTGAATGGTATTCGAAGCGGTACCGCCCGAGTTCTTCAGCGTTACGTTATAAACGCCGTTCGTGATGCTTGGGATGGTAAAGGTTACAGCGCTATCCGACCAACTCTTCACTGTACCCGCGGTGGCGCCCACCAGTACCGAACCGGTAGTCGAACCAAAGCCCTTGCCGGCGACGGTAACCGTGACCCCTGGCTGGCCAACGGTCGGACCGATTGATCCGACTTCGGGTGCAGATGCTGTACTGGTGAACTGCCATACGGCAACGGCGTGCGCCGGAAGCGTGAATGTGGAGACCGGATTATTGCCTCCGGTACCGTTATTCACCGTAATGCTGGAACCGCCCAGCAGCGCGGCAAGATAGTCGGAGTAGGTACCGGCAGGCAGTGCAGTATTTAATCCACTAATTGAATATCCCGTAGTATCGCTCTTGTTAATCGCGGTAAGTACTACGTCATTAAAGAACTTCCGCTCGAAGACATAGACGTCATTGTTCAGCCAGCGTTGCTGCGAGCTGCCATAGGCCAGCGCGTCATTGCTGCCGCTGCGCAATGTTGCCAGCTTATTAATCAACGTGTAGGCCGTGGTGGTGGTGCTGAAGGATGTCATCTGGTTGCGATTGTAGGGATCTCCGCCGCCATTCGTGTCATTGTGCAGGTATTGTTCGTCGCCATAGTAGATGACCGGAATACCGCGGCAGGCGAGAACAAATGCAAGCGCCTCGTTCAATCGATTTGTATTGTTGTTAACGCTCAGCAGACGGGGAAGATCATGGCTATCAAAAAATGTAACCAGATCATTTTGCCAGATGAAGTTGGCGTTTTCAGCCGCCAGCGCGTTGTCGATCTCAGAGAACGCATTGCCGCTGGCAAATACGTCACGGATGGCGACCTCCAGGGGAAAATCCAGTAGCCCGATTCCGCTTTTATTCGCAAACTTATAAGAGTCGTGGTACAAGGCGTCTCCAGTGCCGCCTTGAAACCACTCGCCATATAGGAAGCTGCCCGCATTGTTGAAAATGGAGTTCGCCATGCTGTACTCCCATCCCCAGGTAACATGCTTGACTGCATCAATCCGGAACGCATCTGTTCCATGCTGCTGTAGTTGTTTCAACGCGGCCTTCAGATACGCGTCTGTAGTCGCGTTCTCCTGATTCAGATCGCACAAGCCTTCCAGAGTGTAGTACTGCAACTGGTAGCGGTCGTTAAAGTCTCCAATATCGGGATTATGGTGGAAAATGCCGTTTGGGTCGTTGTTGCACGCAGCAACAAAGGTTCCATTGTCATACAGCGAACCGAACTCACCCGCAGTCGCATCGTTGGTGTGGTTGGGAGCGAAATCCAGAATCACTTTGATGCCGTTGCTGTGGGCGGAAGAGGTGAAGCTGTCGAACGCGGCAAAGGTATTGTTGACGTCGCCGAAATGTTCTTCAATGCGCTTGAAGTCGCGTGCGGCGTAGCCGTGATACGGCGCGGTAGCATTGCCATTGCCATCGGGAATATTGAGGTTGATGTTGTCAACGGCAGGCGAAATCCAGATTGCGGTCACGCCCAGGCCTTTGAGGTAGCTCATCTTTTGCTGCAAGCCGGCGAGATCGCCGCCCCAGTAGAGCTGCCAGTTAGTTTTCGTCGAGTCAAACAGGCCCGAACTTTGCGGCGGATTATCGTTGCTGGTATCGCCGTTGAAAAAGCGGTCGGTGACCACCTGATAGATCACGTGTTTTTTGAAATCTTGTGAGTACAACGTGGAGGCAAACAGAACAACACAAGCAGCGAGCCGAAACCACATCTGCATCGTTTTCATGGGGGAATCTCCAGAGCGTTGGATTGTTGCAACAAAACAACGGCTGAAGTGGCGGCCACGAAAGAGTACACCCGGCAGCCCATATCGGTCATTTGTGAACAGGGACGAGCGGGAACTTTCTAGCTTCTGGCTGCTAGCTGCTGGCTTCTAAGCAAAACGCACATCGGAAAATGGCGGCACTTTTGGGTTTGGCCACAGCACCGCGTGCCGAGCTCCAAACCCAGGATACCGCGAGAGGTGCAGCACGCGCTCAACACTCCGAAGCATGGCCTATGCCGCGCTTTCAATGTTGGCGGAGACAGGTCTCAGCGGCCACAGTAAAGAGACTACGGTGCCGCTGCGCCCGGCAGCCACGCTGCTGCGAATGCGAATCGAGCCGCCGTGCTTTTCCAGAATGCCCCGAGAAAGCCACAGCCCCAGGCCAGTTCCGAAATGGGGCTTGGTCGTGAAAAAGGCGTCGAATACTTTCCCTTGCTGTTCCACGGGAATACCGGTTCCGGTATCGGCAATGCTGATGCGGAGGCTTTCCGCGCCGTCTCTCAACTCGCGGGATTTCCGCGCACGAATCAGCAGCCGGCCGCCGCTTCCAGACATGGCATCGAGTGCGTTGGCGATCAGGTTCGATATCACCTGACGAAATTCGCCGGCGAAACCGAATGCCTGGCATCCCTCATCCAGATCCGTTTCGATGATGATCTTCCAGCTTGCCGCCCGGCGCGCGTAGATTGCCAGCACATCGCGAATGGTAATAGCTGCGTCGAAGTTGGTGGGCAAAGTGCTGTCACGATAGAAACCCAGCGTCTGCTTTGCCATCTGCGCCACCCGATCCAATTCTTCCTCCGCTATCTTCAGATATTCGCGCAACTTCGGGCTGCTGCTGGGATCTGTTTGTGCCAGGTACAGCAGGTTGGTAATGGCTTCGAGCGGGTTGTTAATCTCATGGGCAATAGTGGCCGCAAGCCGCCCGGTGGCGGCCAGCTTCTCCGTGGTTCGTAATTTCTCTTCGAGCTGCTTGGCCTGCGTGATATCGCGGGCGATGGTGGAAACGCCCATCACCTGGCCGGCAGCATTCTTGATGGGCGATATGGTGCGGGCTACATGAAAGCGTTCGCCATTCCTCCGAATGTGCTGAGCTTCCTGGTGGGCGATCCTCTGTCCTGAGGCGATGATTTGCAGCGTCTGCGTTTCCTCGTCGTGCAGCTCCGGAGGCATGAGTACGCGGACCGATTTGCCCACTATCTCCTCGGCTTCGTATCCGTACAAGCGAGTCGCGGCTGCGTTCCAACTGGTGATTGTGCCGTCCAAAGTTTTTCCGATGATTGCATCTTCCGACGACTGGACGATCGCCGCCAGCCTCGATTCAATTTGTTCCGCTTTGGCGATGTGGCGCTCTAGTTCCAACCTCTGTAACCGCTCGCGCTCGGCAGTCTCTCGCTGAAGCGCCAACTCCGTTTCTTTGAGGTCGGTGATGTCGAAGCCGACTCCGTGAATGAACCACGGCTCGCCATCGCGGCGGCGGACCAGTGCGGCTTCACAGTGAAACCAAACCACGTGGCCATCGGCGGCCAGGACGCGGTACACGGATTTCAACGCCCTGCCGGTGGTAAAAGTTTCGGCGGCCTCAAGGCTCCAGCGGGCGCGGTCGTCGGGATGAATCTGCTGGTACCAGCGAACCGGGTCATCAAGCCACTCTTCCTGGGTGAACCCGAGGGTGCGCTCAATGTGCGGGCTTACATACGCCTCTCCCATTCCGCCGTCCAGATATGCCATGAAGACTACGGCGGGAATTTGTTCTACGAGAACTCGGTATCGATCCTCCAGCGATGGTTCCGAACCTTGGCTGAGCGGGCTCGGGGCTGCCGACGCGGAGGAAGAAGTTTCCGATTTACGCGCCAACGACAAATTCGCAAGGAACGCCGCCGCGAGCTCGCCCATCGGGCTTCCCGGGGCCAGGAGGTCCTGAAACAGGTCACTTTTGGATTCGGTCTCTGCAGTGTCAATGTGGGACTGCCGGAGATCGCTCACGTCATAGCTCCGTAAGAGAGATCGGCGCTGTGTCCGCTGGAGCAGACTGGGTTTTCGGCGGTTCTGTCCGCCTGCGCCAGCTTGGGACCTTGTTCATCGAAGCCTGAGTAAAGGCGCGCAGAGCACGAATCATTTTCCCATAGGTTGAAATGGCATGTGAGGACAGCAATGAACCCGGGGGCTGATTCATGAATGGCATAAATTTTTCAGGAAAACCGGGCATGGTGCAGCCGATGCAGATGCCTCCCACATTGGGACAGCCGCCGATGCCCGAAATCCATCCGCGCTTGCCCACGTTGCATTGCACCACCGGTCCCCAACATCCGAGTTTCACGATGCACTGCTGCGACCCATACTCCTGGGCGAACTGCGCTTCCTCGTAATAGCCTCCGCGGTCGCAACCTTCATGCACGGTGGGACCGAAGAGCCAGGTTGGCCGCAAACATTCGTCCAGCGGAATCATGGGGGCGTGCCCCGCCGCCATTTGCAGCAGGTACAGCAAGGTCTGAGACATGTTGTCGGGCTGAACCGGACATCCGGGCACGCAGACAATAGGAATGCCGGCGCTCGATTTCCATTTGGGTCCGAGATAATCTGGCAGTCCCATGCAGCCGGTGGGATTGCCCTCCATAGCATGAATGCCGCCGTAGGCGGCACAGGTGCCAGTAGCGATCACCGCCCAGGCTTTTGGCGCCAGGCGGTCGATCCAATCGCACGTAGCAATCGGCTGGCCGGTATTGTGATCGTAGCCAAGCCCTGCCCAACATCCCTCGAGTTTGTTGTGTTCATTTGGCACGGAACCTTCGAAAACCAGAATGAAGGGCCCCAGCGCTCCATCGGCGGCTAGATGGAACGCGCGCATGTATTCATCGCCTACTTCGAAGGCGAAAACAGGGTTGATGAATTTGATTTTCGGAATGCCGGGAATCGCGCCTAGCACCAGCTCTTCCATGCTGGGCTGCGTCGCAGCGCTAAAGGAGATGGTGTCGCCATCGCAACCCAGCCCGGCGGTAATCCAAAGAATGGTGATGTGATCGGGGTTTGCAGCCGGCTTGGTGAAATTCGACACCATGCAGCAATCGCGGGTTCAAACCTCAACAGTCTATAGAGGGACTCGCGCCAGTTCCAACTCGCGGCTTTTGCCCAAAAACTTAATTAGATGCAATCAGTAGCTCTGAAGGTTGCTGGCTATTAGCTGCTAGATTTAGCTGGCACATGGGGTTTAAAGATGGAAGCCGGATGAGTTTCTAACGCAGGTGTTTTTCCGAAAACGTAAGGGCGCCACTGCTATTCGCAGAGGGAAATTAAGAGCTGCCATCCGCAACCGCAGATGGTTCTGCTAAAGGTACCTTGTTAATGGTCACCAGCCAACCAGCCCGCCATCAACTTCTACCAGCGCTTGGGATTTACCAGAACTGGACGGACCGAACCCTATTCGAATGATCCTGCCATCGTTGAATACGAAATGTCTCGGCCGATTCGTTAACGAAAATTCTGCATCGTTAGCCACCGACTGCAAGCTAAAGTTCTTCAGAGGGACGCCGAAAGTCCGTAGCGGGGAGCCGATAGCCGGTGACCAATTTACGCGACTTCCGCAGCTCTTTTCCCGAGAACAGGGAAATCTGCAGGGAATTTTCGGCCGCGCTCTACGGAATCGTCGAATTCTGCCCAAAATCCGCAATTTCTTCCGGGGAGCAGGGAATTAGCAGGGAATTTGTGGGAATCCCCGCAACTCAGCAGCAACTCGGGACTTAGCATCATTTGCAAAAGGATTCAAAAAAGAACAGGGAATTCCTTCGCGCCAAGCAGGTTTTCCACAGGCAATTTTGCCTCTGCGCACGGGATCGTTCGCGATTCAAGCCAGGGTCCACCAGTCAAATCCGTGACATCCGTGTCATCCGCGCGAGCTGTTGCTTTTATCGGAGCCGGAAATGTCCCGATCTTTCACTCCAGAGCTTTTCTTTGAAGTCTAGAAGCCAGCAGCTTGTGAGGAGTACCATTTGCGCATGAATCGCCTGCTTATTGCTTTTGTGATCTGCGCGTCAACTCTTGCGATCGGACAGCCCGCGCCGCGCGATATTGACCTCACTGCGCCGGATGGCACTCATCTTAAAGCAACGTTCTACGCGGCAAATGCCAGCGGTAAGTCGGCTCCGGCGGCGATGCTGCTGCACATGTGCGTCACCGATCGCAAGTCGTGGACGCCGGTCGCCGAGCAGCTCGCGGCCGCCGGGATCAGCGCGCTGACCATCGACAATCGCGGCTTCGGCGAGAGTGGCGGCCAGCGCTACGAGACTGCCAGCCCGCAGCTTCAGCAGCAGATCGCGGAAAAATGGCCGGGCGATTTCGACACTGCATTCGCGTGGCTGCTGTCGCAATCCGGTGTCGATAAGAAGCGAATCGGCGCGGGCGGCGGATCATGCGGAGTAAACAATGCGGTGAAGCTCGCCA
>DATNAF010000228.1:0-15145 GCA_035572845.1 Terriglobales bacterium | reverse complement strand
GGCCGACACCACATCCGCTTTCAGTTTCACCGATTCAGCAATGGCATACGTCACAGCGCTCGAGTTCGATCGCAACTCCTTGATCGAAGAATTCTCCAATCGCGAAAACAGCTTGGCGTTTCCAATAATTCCCGCCTTGATCGCTTCGTACATTCCCGCACGAAATTCGCGCTGGGGCAGCGTTTCCAGCACCCCGGTGTCGATGAGCACGACTTCCGGTTGATAAAACGTGCCGACCAGGTTCTTGCCGGCCTGCAGATTGACGCCCGTCTTTCCCCCAATGGCGGCATCGAGCTGCGCCTGAACGGTGGTGGGAATCTGCACAAGCTTTACTCCGCGCATGTACACGGAGGCCAGCATCCCTGCGACATCACCAACCACGCCACCGCCAAAAGCAATGACCAGTGCCTTCCGGTCAGCGCCGAAGCGCACCATGTTCTCGGCCAGCGTATCCAGCGTCGCGAGGCGTTTGTAACGCTCGCCATCGCGCATCTCGATGATTCGCGTCGAGAATCCGGCGTTTTCAAGTGAACTTAGCAGCACTTTGCCCCATCGACGCCGGACCGGCGCGACTGTCACCACGAACGCGGCCGGCGTTCCGCCAAGGACCTCGCGCAGCAATGTCCCGGTCCGACGCAGCAGACCTTCTTGAATCAGGACCTCATATTGATGGGATTTTGTATTGATGGGGATGCGGAGCATGGAGCCATCATCATAGCAAGCCCCTGAGCCTCACCGCTTTGCTGGAATGTGTCTAGTTTGCGGTGATACCATTCCTGCAATGCCAGCCGTCGCTTCGGAAACAGACTTTCTCATCATCGGTGCTGGAGTCGCAGGTTTGCGTGCGGCGGTCGAACTCGCTTCCGCGGGTCGTGTCCTGGTGCTCGCGAAACGCGAGGTCACCGACTCCAGTACGCAGTATGCGCAAGGCGGCATTGCCGCCGCGCTCAGCGATGAGGATGAAATCAGCCTGCACCTGCAAGACACGCTGAATGCGGGCGACGGTCTCTGCAATCCTGAAGCAGCAAAAGTCCTGGTCGAAGACGCCCCCGAACGGATCGAGGAACTCATCTCCTGGGGAACGCAGTTCGATCGCGACGGCACCAAACTCACTTTCGGACGCGAAGGCGCGCACAGCCGGAACCGCATTCTGCACGCTCACGGAGATTCAACTGGACGCGAAATTCAGCGCGCGCTCTATGCGAAAGCCAAGATGCTGCCTGAGATTTCGGTCCGTGAATTTGAATTTTCTACCGACCTGGCGATCGAAGATGGCCGCGTATGCGGAGTGAAAGTCATCGATGACCACGGGGTCCACAGTAGCATTCATGCTTCTGCAGTGCTGCTGGCCACTGGCGGCATGGGACAGCTCTATGTCAATACCACAAACCCCAGCGTAGCAACCGGCGATGGGGTCGCAATGGCGTATCGCGCGGGCGCTGAAGTTACCGATCTGGAGTTTATTCAGTTTCATCCTACGGCGCTTTATCTGAAGAAGGCTCCGCGATTTCTTCTATCCGAGGCGCTGCGCGGCGAGGGCGCATATCTTCGCAATATGGAGATGATGCGTTTCATGGGGAAGTACCATCCCATGGGTGAACTTGCGCCGCGAGACGTGGTGGCGCGCGCCATCATGCACGAACTCGAACGGGTGCGGGCGAAAGATCCAGTAGTTTATCTCGACATGACGCATCTGGAAGAAAATCACATTCGCAAACGTTTCCCGCGAATTTATGCGACGTGCATGCAGTACAACATCGATATCACCAACGAATTCGTTCCGATCCGGCCGGCAGCGCATTATGCGATGGGCGGCGTGCGCACTGATCTCGATGGACGCACCACTCTGCCCGGACTTTACGCTGCCGGCGAGGCCGCCGGAACCGGAGTTCACGGCGCCAATCGATTGGCCAGCAATTCCCTGCTCGAGGGATTAGTATTCGGTGCGCGCGCCGGAGAAAAGATGCGCGACGAACTCAAGGCGCCGCCGAGGCGCGCTTCCACGCTTCCGCCAGCCGCGTATTCGAATGGACCGGCGAGCGTTCCGGTTGACGCGTCAATCAGCGAGTTACAAGAGCTTATGTGGAAGAACGTTGGTATCGTCCGCACCGGGGCGACTTTGAAAGAGGCAATTAAGCGACTAGAGGAGATCGGCGAGAAAGTTTCACGCCCGCATAGCCGGCGAGAGTTTGAAGGACGCAATCTGCAAATCGTTGGAACGCTGGTAGCGCGATCGGCGCTTGCCCGCGAGGAAAGCCGCGGAGCACACTACAGAACAGACTATCCCGACCACAACGATGCAAAATTCAAGAAGCATTCGGTGGTGGCGGCGGAGAAGATCAGCTTCGAGCAGGTCTAAGCAGTAGCGGCTCATGCTTCCGCTTTTGGCTCATCCCGATGCAACGCAGAGGCAATCATCGTCAGCAGTAAAATCCCACCAATTACTGCCAGCGAAATCTCGGTGCGAATCGGATAGTAGTGGGAGAGCAACATCTTCGCCCCCACAAATACCAGCACGCATGAGATTCCATAGTGCAGGTACTCGAATACCTCCATTAATCCGGACAACGTGAAAAACAGCGAACGCAGGCCGAGTACGGCAAAGATGTTCGAGGTGTAAACGATGAATGTGTTCAAGGTAATTGACAAAACTGCCGGTATGGAATCGACGGTGAAGATTACGTCGGTGGTTTCGATAACAATCAACACCAGCAACAGTGGAGTCGCGCAAAGCTGTTCGCCGCGGACAAAAAATTTTCCACCAACATACTCTTCTGTCACCGGCATGATTTTCCGCACTGCACGAAGCAGCGGGTTCTTTTCTGGATGTACTTGCGCGCCGTGCTGGAAGAGCAGCCGGATGCCGCTATAGACGAGCAGAACTCCGAAGCCGTAGATGATCCAGTGAAACCTTCGAATTAGACCTACGCCGGCGAAAATGAAAGCCGCTCGCATGATGATGGCACCGATAATCCCCCAGAACAGGACGCGGTGTTGCTGCTCGTCCGGCAGGCGAAAGTAGCGGAAGATGAGAAGAAAAATAAAAAGATTGTCGGCGCTGAGCGAGAGTTCGATTAGATAGCCGGTAGAGAATTCGAGGGCGGGAGTGCGGCCTTGCGTGGCGTAAAGAATCGCGGCAAAAGCCGCGGCCAGCCCGATCCATATGCCGCTCCAGACAAGCGCCTGTCGAAGGCTGGGCGTCTTGGCGTGGCGGTTGATAACGCCGAGATCGAGTACCAACATGGCAGCGACGAATACGTTGAAGAGAATCCATGCCAGGGTTTCGCTCATGAGTGGGTGCTGTGGGGATTAGAAATGAAATTGGGGAAAAGTGAAAGACGGTGTCCTTCGTGAACCTTCGTATCTTTTGTGGTTAATGATTTTAAAAGTGATAACCACTAAGGGCACGAAGGTTCACGAAGGAAACCCAACTCCTGCGGATATATGCCTGTGCTTTTTTGTTCGTGCTGCTTTTATCGTTGGTTGATTAACCGTACGGTCTGTAACGTTACTCTGCCGACGATTTCGAGACTCTTCGGACTGAGTTTGTCGACGGTGTCGTCGGTGGTGTGATGGAAGACGTCGTTATAGCCGTAATCAAAATCGATCAAATCTGCCGAGGGCACGCCGCGCTGCACGAAGGGTATGTGATCGTCAGTTACACCCATCGTCCTGGCGAAAAAATGCGACTGGTATCCCAGTTGCGTTGCGGCCTTTAAAATCAGGTCTTCGAGCCACGGGGTCGAATACGCATCGTGGTCGATGTTCAGGTCGGCGTCGCCGATCATATCTTCGAGAATGAAAGCTTTAATCTTTTTCAGTGTTCCGTCAGTCTGCCATTTGTCGGCCAAGTGGCGAACGCCGTAAAGCGACTCGGGGTCGTCCCAGGGCAGCTTCATGGATTCTTCGGCGTCGTCCCAAAGCAACCAGATGCTGTAGCCTTCGAGCTTCTTGCCGCGAAGCTGATTGGCAATTTCGAGCAGAAGCGCGCTGGAAGACGCGCCATCGTTGGCGCCGATGTATGAGGTATTTCGCAAAGGCCAGTTGGTGTCGTAGTGGCTGGCGATCACGATGATTCCGTCCCGTGTTCCAGGAAATTTCGCAATGATGTTACGGACGGGAAATGTTCCCTCAGTGGGGTGGATATCGAATGCATCCTGTTCGACGTCGTCGCCCTTCAGGTGAGCGAGGATGTATTTTTCAACTTTCTTGTGGTTCTCGGTCCCAATGGGACGCGGTCCCAGAGCCACGATTTCCTTCACGTATTGCATTGCACGATTGGCATTGAATGCCGGCGGAGCACTTTCGGCGGCGGCGGCCGAGGCATCGGCATGAACAGCGACAGGTACGACGGCGCCGGCGGCGTCTGCATTATTGGCTTTTGAGCACGCGGCCAGACCCACAGCAGCCAGCACCAGGATGAATTTATGGATCCTCATGCTCGCTTTCGGGCTTCACGCTTCTGGCGCTGCTGAGGATGGACGAACCATGCGACGCCAATACTCAACAGATACAGCGCAACCATGGGCGCGGCAAAGATACACATGCTGCTGATATCGGGGGTGGGCGCGAGAGCGCCGGCAATAATAAAGATCACGAGAATTCCGTAACGGATGTTGCGCCACATCCATCCTGCGCTGACTACGCCCATGAGCGCGAGGAAAAAGATCAGGATTGGCATCTCAAATACCAGGCCCAGGCCCAGAATCACCGTGAGAAAAAGGTCGGTGTATTCATGGATGGTAATCATGGGCGTGAACTGGTTCCCGATACCGATCAAAAATTTCAACGCCGCCGGATACACCATGCGATAGCCAAAATATCCACCCGCCGCGAACAGGAAAATCGTGGACACCATGAAGGGGACGGCATATTTTTTTTCTTTGCGGTACAGGCCAGGAGAGATGAACAGCCACACCTGGTAAAGCACATATGGAGAGGTAAGAAACAAACCGGCCAGCGCTGAAATCTTCAAGTAAAGGTTGAAGGGCTCGGCTGGGGTGAGATAAACCAGCTTTTGCGGAAGTCCGTTTTGCCGCAGCACATCCGTGATGGGCTTCTGCATGTATGTGAACAGGGTCTGGTGAAACCACCAGCAAACGCCCATCCCGATGGCGACCGCGGCCAGGGAGTGAAAGATGCGCGTCCTGAGTTCCTCAAGATGCTCGAGGAAACTCATGGAGCTCATGGGTTCGCGTTCGGATTCTTGTGGTTCCAATTCGGCGACTTCAGACATGGCTGCTGTGGGCTGGCGAGTTTACATCCGACGAAGGAGCATCGGAGTCGACCGGCTTCTCCGGCAAAGCGAATCGCGAAGACGGAATCGATTCCGAGATGGGCTCGACCTTAGGCAAACTTTGTTCCTGTTCCTTCTTCCTCTCTTCGAATTCAAGCTGAGAAATTTCGGACTCAATCTGCGCTTTGAATTCATTGGATGCGCGCTTGAACTCGCCCAGGGCCTTCCCCACCTGGCGGGCGATCTGCGGCAATTTCTTGGGCCCGAACAAGAGCAAGGCAAGAATGAACAAGACTACGGTATCCGGAAAACTCATGCCTAGATCATAACGGAGCGGATTAGTCGCAGCAACGCGCTATCAGCACCCTTGAGTTAAAACCTATTGCCGAAACAATGAGCATTGACTTACCTCTCGAGAACCCCTATCGTCACGGACGGCAAAGAGGGGGAGATACGTGAAAGCCAGGACCAAGATCATATTGACTGTGTCCATTGTCGCTACAGTGCTTGCCGCAGTTGGGACAGTGAAGATGTACGGCGCCGGTGCGGTTGGGAGTCCGAGAGCCAGACCGCTGACTTCGCGCACATTTGAGCGGACTCCGGCCAGGCTGGCACGCGGCAAATATCTAGTGGAGGCGGTCCTGACTTGTAACCATTGTCACTCACCCAATGATTGGACCAAGCATGACGCGCCAATCCCGGCCGGGATGGAGCTTGCGGGCCAGGACATGGGAAGTGATCCAGCGCTCGGCCATTTGGTCGCCCCGAACCTTACCCCTGATCCGGAAACGGGTGCAGGTAAATGGACGGATGACATGCTGGTGCGGGCCATTCGCGAGGGTATCGGTCACGACGGGCGCGCACTTTTCTCCTTCATGCCTTATCGTCTGTACCGCAATCTGCCGGATGAAGACGTGGCTGCGATTGTGGTTTATTTGCGTTCGCTTCCGGCGGCGAAAAATCCCCTGCCGAAGACACAACTCGTTTCCGCAGTGAATGACGCTACCCAAAGCGATCCCCAACCGGTGACCGAACCAGTTCCACCTCCTGACTTATCTACTCCGCTCAAACGGGGCACGTACCTTGTAAGTGTTATCGGATGTGTCGAGTGCCACACGCCGGTTGACGATCACGACAAGCTGATTCATGCCATGGATTTCGGCGGAGGCCAGGTATTTGAAGGACCATGGGGAAGAGTGGCCAGCGCAAATTTGACGCCTGATGCGAGCGGAATTCCCTATTACGATCAGGCGTTCTTCATCAAGACTTTGCGAACCGGGTATGCGGGAGCACGCGAAATCAATCAGTTCATGCCCTGGTGGACATTTCGCAATATGACGGACGAAGATTTGGCCGCTATCTTCACTTATCTGAAAAGCCTGAAGCCAGTCACCCACCTTGTGGACAACTCCGTTTCGGCCACGAAATGCCCGCTGGATGGTGCAATGCACGGCGGCGGAGACAAGAACCTTAAGCAGTAATAGAAACTGTCTGGTTGTGCGGGATTCAGGATTCACAAGAAAATGCACGCAATCCTTCCGCCATAATGGAACTGCGAAGCGGTGCCGCTCAACAAAATGTGTTTCACGGCTCAAATTTTGGCTAGGATTTGACTTTCAGTTTCAAACTGCTAAATTCTCCTTTCACAATACATCAAGGAGGCGTCGAGACAGTGCGGAAAGTAGTAAAGATTTCAGTCATCACCCTAGTTGCTTTGATCATTGTAGTTGGCTTGATAGCAGTGCAGATTTTTGGGTTGCGCACCTTCATAGGCCCGCGCAAACGCGCTCTCACTGGGCAAACATTCACAAGCTCTCCCGTGCGACTCGAGCGAGGCAAGTACCTTGCGAACTCAATCGGCTGCTTGTATTGTCATTCGCCTCATGATTGGAGCAAGCGAGATGAGCCAATCCTTGGCGGAATGCAGGGCGCCGGCGCACAGCTACGGTACGCCGATCTTCCCGGCAGAATAATCGCTCCCAACCTGACGCCGGATAAAGAAACCGGCGCTGGCACCTGGAGCGACGACGCGTTGGCGCGGGCAATTCGCGAGGGTATCGGTCATGACGGTCGCACCCTCTTCCCGATAATGCCCTACGCGCATTACCGAACTATGCCGGACGAAGATCTGGCGTCGGTTGTCGTTTACTTGCGCTCTCTGCCACCAGTGCGGAATCCACTGCCAAAAACTGAAATTATTTTTCCAGTGAAATATCTCATTCGGAATGCGCCTCAACCGATCACAGCGCCCGTGCCGCAGCCGGATTTGTCGGACCCGGTGAAACGCGGCGCTTTTTTAGTGAACTTGATCGGCTGCGCGGATTGCCATACCCCAATCGACAATCACCACAATCCAATTCCAGGAATGGAATTCAGCGGTGGACAGATCATTGCACTGCCGTCAGGAAAAGTGGCCAGCGCAAATCTCACCCCTGATCCATCGGGCATTCCGTACTATGACGAGGCACTATTTATCAAAACAATGCGAACCGGCAGCGTGGGAGCTCGCGAGCTGAACGATGCCATGCCGTGGATGATTCTCGGGAAAATGACAGATCAAGACCTGGCGGCAATGTTCGCGTACCTAAAGACTTTAAAGCCCGTGACTCATCATGTGGACAATAGCTTGCCGCCGACGCTGTGTCCGATTGATGGAGCTATGCACGGCGCCGGGGATCAGAACCGCAAGCAATAGCGGCGCGACCAAGCCATTTGCGGGAGAGTAAAATCCCCCACCCTGCTTTCTGAGAATCGCACTATAATGCTCGGTTCGCAATTGGGCTGAGTAACTCGAAATAAAATTTTTCAGGATCGGATGGATCATGGCCTCTGCTTCGCAAACCGCGTACCAGGCAGCCGGTTCGGGTTCCTGGTGGACGCAGATTGTTCCTGTCATTGTGGTGTTGGGCGGGTTCTCGGCGTATGCAACCTGGCGGGCGTTTGAAGGCGCATTCTTCTGGGCCGCGCCTTATCTGTCTCCGTTTTATTCTCCGCTGATCGATGTGCATCATCACTACTGGCCTTATTCTCCGGCGCTATTGATTCTCGGCGGGCCGCTGGGTTTTCGTGCGACTTGTTATTACTATCGCAAGGCCTATTATCGGGCTTTTTTTCTTGATCCTCCGGCATGCGCTGTGCCCGAGCGAAAGCGCAACTATACTGGCGAGACCCGCTTTCCTTTCATATTGCAAAATGTCCATCGATATTTCATGTACATCGCGGTCATTTTTCTGGTGTTCCTTTGGCACGATGCAATCGTCGCTTTCTCTTTCCCTAACGGATTCGGCATCGGCGTGGGGACTCTGGTGCTGCTGGTGAATGTGATTCTGCTATCGCTGTATTTTTTCTCCTGCCATTCAGTGCGGCATTTGTTCGGTGGCAAAGTTGATTGTTTTTCCTGTGTAAAAGGCGGCGGCGCGCGCCATTCAACGTGGAAGAACCTGAGCTTCCTGAACGAACACCACATGCTGTTTGCCTGGATTAGCCTCTTCTCAGTTGGACTGGCTGATTTTTATGTGCGCCTGGTTGCTAGCGGCGCCATCAGGGACCTGCGAATCCTGTGACCGATCCCGTGAACGGCAAATTCGAAACTCACGAGCATGACGTCCTCATCATTGGCGCGGGCGGAGCCGGCCTGCGCGCGGCAGTCGAGGCGTTGGCTCACGGCGCTAATGTTGGAATTGTTTGCAAGTCGCTGCTTGGAAAAGCGCATACCGTCATGGCCGAAGGCGGAATCGCGGCGGCGATGGCCAACGTGGACGCGGCCGACGACTGGCGCACCCACTTCGGCGACACCATGCGCGGCGGTAAATTCCTCAACAATTGGCGCATGGCGCAGATTCACGCGCAGGAAGCGCCGGATCGTGTGCGCGAACTTGAACAATGGGGCGCGCTGTTTGACCGCACCGATGATGGCCGCATCCTGCAGCGAGCCTTCGGGGGTCATAGTTTCAAACGTTTGTGCCATGTCGGAGATCGCACCGGCCTCGAGATGATCCGCACTTTGCAGGACCGCGGCGTGCAGATGGGAATCGACGTGTACATGGAATGCACCGTCACCCGGCTGCTCACCGACAACGGACGCGTGTGCGGCGCGTTCGGTTACTGGCGCGAGAACGGACGGTTCGTAGTATTCAAAGCGAAGTCGATCGTCCTGGCGACTGGCGGGATCGGCAAAGCGTGGCCGATCACTTCGAACTCGTGGGAGTACACCGGCGACGGAATGGCGCTGGCATACGAAGCCGGCGCTGAATTGATGGACATGGAGTTCGTGCAATTCCATCCTACGGGCATGGTGTGGCCACCCGGGGTTCAGGGCTTGCTCGTGACTGAGGCGGTGCGCGGCGAAGGCGGAATTCTGCGGAATAAAAATGGCGAGCGGTTCATGGAGAAGTACGACCCCAAGCGCATGGAGCTTTCTACCCGTGATGTGGTCGCCCGCGCCATCTACACCGAAGTGAAAGAAGGACGCGGGACTGAGCATGGCGGCGCGTATCTCGACATTTCGCAGAAGCCTGCGGACTACGTGAAGCGCAAGCTGCCGAGTATGTATCACCAGTTTTTAGAACTTGCGGATGTCGACATCACCAAAGGGCCGATGGAAGTTGGGCCGACTTGTCATTACATGATGGGCGGGGTGCGAGTAGAAGCAGAAACCGCAGCCACAACCGTTCCCGGACTGTTCGCGGCCGGCGAAGTTGCTGCCGGATTGCATGGGGCGAATCGTCTGGGCGGAAATTCGCTTTCTGATTTGTTGGTATTCGGGCGTCGCGCCGGTCAGGCGGCTGCCGAGAACGCGAAGAAACAGAGCTTCGTTTCGCTTGATCCCGCACAGATAGAAGAAGGCGAACGCGAGATGCTGGCGCCGTTTGAGCGCAAGGACGGTGAGAGTCCTTACGAGTTGCACGGCGAGTTGCAGGAGACCATGCAGGACCTAGTGGGAATCTTTCGGGAGGAGCGCGATCTCGAGCAGGCCATGTTGGACATCGGCCACTTCAAGGACCGCGCGAAAGAATTTTCCGTCCCGGGCTCGAGAATGTTCAATCCTGGATGGCATTTGTGCGCTGACTTGAAGTCTCTGTTGACGGTGTCTGAGGCAGTGACGCGCTGCGCGTTGGCAAGAAAAGAAAGCCGCGGCGCGCACAGCCGGATCGATTTCCCGAACTACGATCCGACATGGGGGAAACAGAACAATATTATTTCGTGTCGCGGCAACGAGATGGTTTTGCAGCAGCGGCCCACTGCGCAACCTCCGGAGGAACTGCAGAAGCTGATCGAAGCTGAAAAAGGAGCGAAAGCCTAAATGCCGAACGTGGTGCTGAGAATTTTTCGTGGCGATCGCGACAGCGGCAAGACGGCCGACTACGAAATTCCGCTGACGCCGGGGATGGTTGTGCTGGACGCGCTGCATTACGTGCAGAAGCACCAGTCGCCGGATTTGGCGGTGCGCTGGAACTGCAAAGCCGGCAAGTGCGGATCGTGCTCTGCCGAAGTGAACGGCCGGCCACGCCTCACCTGCAAGACTCGCATGGATTCCCTGCCCCATGACAAGCCCATCACAATTCTGCCGATGAAGTCGTTTCCAGTGATCAAAGATCTTGTCACAGACGTTTCCTGGAACTACAAAGTGAATAAGAAGATTCCGGCGTTTAAGCCGCGCCCGGGGACCGACTGGCGAATCATGCAGGAAGATGTGGACCGGGTGCAGGAATTTCGTAAGTGCATTGAATGTTTTCTGTGCCAGAACGTCTGCCACGTTTTGCGCGAGCACGATAAGCACGACTCATTCGGCGGGCCGCGTTTTTTTGTGAGAGTAGCCGCGTTAGAGATGCATCCCTTGGATGGACTTTCGCGGGTGGGGCTTCTGAAAAGCGAACTCGGCCTGGGCCTTTGCAACATCACCAAGTGCTGCACCGAGGTTTGCCCGGAAGAAATTCACATCACTGACAATGCCATCATTCCGCTGAAAGAGCGAGTGGTGGATGAATATTATGATCCGGTGCTGCGGCTGGTGCGGAAGATAAGAGGCACTTGAGGAATTCCGTCGTGAACCTTCGTGCCCTTCCTGGTGAAAAAGCTTTAACCACGAAGGACACGAAGTTACACGAAGGTAAAACCAAAAACTCGGCATTTCTGTTAGAGGAGGGCGTATGGAATTCAAACTTAAAACAATTTCTCCGGAAGGCGTTGACGCTGCTCTCTCTAAGGCTGAGGTTTATCGTTTTCTGAATCAAGCGGAGGAAGCAGAATCGATTTGCGAAGACGTGCTGGCGGTCGAACCCGGTCATCAGCTGGCGCTGCGCACTCTGGGTTTGGCTTTGACTGATCAATTTACCGGCCAGGGCTCTGACCGCTATGGCGATGCCGAGAAAGCCTTCCAGCAACTCACGGATGCTTATGAGCGGCTCTACTACATTGGGCTTCTGCACGAACGCCGCGCCAAGGCCCAGTTGCACACCGGCCGCCCGGCGCACACTGTTACCGTGCTTCTCGAAGACGCGATGCACCACTACGAAGAAGCCGAACGCATCCGCCCCACAGGCAATGACGACGCCATCCTGCGCTGGAACCGCTGCGCCCGCCTGTTGCACTCAAAACAGGATTCAGAGTGGCACCGCGAAGTCGGGATCGAGATGGGAGAGTAGTTGACCATTATACTTGACCATGATATTCTCAAGTGGTCATGAAAGAAGTTGCCATCTCGGAATTCAAAGCGAAGTGCCTTTCAATTCTGGATCACGTTAACAAAACCAAACGCCCCATAAGGATCACGCGCCGCGGGAAAGCCGTGGCTGAGGTAGTGCCCCCATCGCCTGAGTCGCCGAAAGATATTTTCGGTTTCATGAAGGGCGAGGTCGAAATATTAGGCGATATTCTCTCTCCCGCGACTGATCCCGATGACTGGGAGGTCCTGCGCGATTGAAAATTCTGCTGGATACACACATATGGTTGTGGATTCAGGACGATCCCGACAGGATCGGCAGAAGCCTTCGGAATGAGCTAAGAAAACCCGAGAACGAGATTTTCCTTTCGCCCATTAGCACGTGGGAAGCGCTGATTCTTCAGAGCAAAGGCCGAATCAGCATGCGCAGGGATCCCGCCGAGTGGGTCGCCCGAAACACGGCTCCTTTTAGAGAAGCACCCTTAACTCACGAAATTGCGCTTGTGTCCCAGCAGATTTCACTCGGTCATCGCGATCCGGCGGATCGTTTCCTGGTCGCAACGGCAAAAGTCCTCGGATTGACGCTCGCAACCGCCGATGCGAAACTACTCGGCTTCGGAGATATTGCCACTATCGCTAATCGCTAAACGTGGTTCCCGGCTTCATCCAGTCGCATCTAATTCTTTAGGTACATTGACTTCCCTTCTCCTTCTACTAAGATTGGAAGCAGTTCTTTGAATGGTCCATCCCAAATTGGGGGCGTCACGGTTTCGACGGAGATGCTTGCGGCCAAGAGGCATGCCGGGGTGCACTCACCCGTAATCGAGGGCAAAATGATAATTGCCAATCAACAGATGGCATACGCAGCTTAATTAGTTAAGTTGCCGTCTTCCGCAGCTTCGCCCGTGGGCTGCGAGCGGACGTCACACAGCGGGCTGCTCTTCCCGGCTACGTCTGGGCCGGGAGGCTAAGATCTCAGGCTAGCGGCATCCGTTTCTTGTCCGTTCTGAGCGGCGGTCGCGAACGTCTTTGGGTAATGCCAAGGGCATGAACGTGAATAAGCATGTAGTCTCTTGACCAGTAACATTTTCGGACGCGGGTTCGACTCCCGCCGCCTCCACCATTACTCTAGATCTGTTCACTGTGACACCTAACTTACGATGTCCGTTGTTCAAGGCGCTCGAGTTCCTGCTCCAACGCTTTCACATTAATCGGCTTCGATAGATAACCGTCAAACCCCGAGTCCAATACCTTTTCACGATCACCTTGCATGGCATATGCCGTGACCGCAATTACCGGCAACTTAGCTAGACGAGGATCCTGTCGAAGCTCGCGCACAACAGCAAAACCGTCCATTTTAGGCATCCCAATGTCCAGAAGCAGGATGTCTGGTCGTGTCTGCTCAATTACCGTGAGCGCTTCTTGACCGTCACATGCCTCGACGACGTCATATCCTCGCGACTCGAGTAACTCGCGCAGCAATTCACGGTTAACTGCGTTGTCCTCGGCAATTAGAGCTTTGATCATGATTGCTTGGCCGACTTCGCCCGTCCGGGTTTTTGCAACGCTCGCGCGACCTCGACAACGAGTTGTTGCTGCCACGGGCCACTCTTTTGGAATAGCGCCTGCGTCTCTCGGCTGAGAAGATCAATCTCACCCGCGGTCAGCGCCTTCGCCGTCATAACTAGAATTGGAAGTTCCTTTAATTTCGGATCTTGTCGTATATGGCGGATGACCTGAAAACCGTCCATGTTGGGCATTAGTAAATCGAGCAGAACTGCGCCCACAAATTTCGCCGAGAGTACTTCAAGAGCTCGGGCACCACTTGTAACGCTCTGAGTCTCGTATCCGGCTGATCGCAGAACTTCCGACAGCAGCTCTAGAGCTTTTGGGTCGTCATCCACGAGCAAAATGGCTGAATCATCGTCGGCGTGCGGCAACACATGCTTGCGCATGCTCTGCAGAAGCTCCGGCTTGCGGATTGGCTTGATGAGATAGTCTGCGGCGCCTAATGCAAAGCCCACCTGTTTCTGGTCCACAATTGAAACGATGATGATTGGAATTTTCGCAGTCTCAGGTGCTCTTCTGAGCGCGACCAGTGTCTCGAAACCATCGCCACCGGGCATCAACACGTCAAGTGTGATTGCGTCTGGACGTAGTTGCCGAGCTTTCTGAAGAGCTTCGGCTCCGGAATCAGCCGTAACAATCTGATAGTCCGCATCCAGGTAGCTGGCGAGCAGTTCACGAGCGGGGACCTCATCGTCTATGACCAGTATAAGTGGCTTCTCGCGGCTGGCGGCCATCATGGCATCGACATTAGAAGCTGCTTTATTTGGCAGAAGCAGTGCGGTTTTTCTGGATCCGGCAGGCAGTGTGAAGCTAAATCGGCTGCCTTTCCCAGGCTCACTTTCCAATGAAATTTTTCCGCCCTGTTGTTCGACGAGGCGCTTTGTGATTGCGAGTCCCAATCCCGTGCCCTCGCTGGCTGAATCGGTGTTTCCTTCGACCTGCCGGAACTCCTCGAAAACCACTTCCTGGTCCTCGGGCCGGATGCCAATGCCGGTATCAGTCACCGAGATACGAATCGCCTTGTCACTTTCAGCACAATCGATGTCGATCCTGCCTCCGTTTGGCGTGAACTTGACTGCATTACTCAGGAGGTTGTACAGGATCTGCTTGAAGCGAACCCGATCAGCATAAACTGACAGAACTGGCCCAACCTTGGGCTGGACCTGGATATTTTTGACCATTGCCAGCGGACGGATGGTGGAGAGGACCTCGGGCAAAGCGTCTTCAACCTTAAAATCTTCGCATCGAAGTTCCAGTTGTCCAGCTTCGATCTTCGAAAGATCCAGGATGTCATTGATCAACTGCAATAGGTGGGTCGAGCCGTTTTTGATGTGATTAACAAAGCGCTTTTGTTTAACATTCAGCTCGCCTGCCGTTTCCTCCCCCAGAAGTTCGGAAAAACCTACAATCGCGTTCAGCGGAGTTCGCAATTCATGGCTCATGCTGGCGAGAAACTTACTCTTCAATTGGGTTGCGCGTTCCACTTCGCGGTTCCGGAGATCAAGCTTTTGATTGGCGGCCGCTAAGCTGTCAGTAAATTTGCGCTTTTCCTCTTCGTCGCGCCTCCTCTGAGTAACATCCACCGCGACCACAACTTCTGCCGGCCGGCCCGCAAAATTCAAATCGTAGGATGTGATTTCGACATCGATGATTGTTCCGTCTTTACGCCGATGACGCCA
>DATNAF010000227.1:0-7518 GCA_035572845.1 Terriglobales bacterium | reverse complement strand
AACAGGTTCCTCGGCGAGCTCGGCGTTCTCGGCGGTTAAAAGCTTTTCTGCCTCACACGCGCTTGAAGCTGTTTCTGTTGGGAATCATTCCGCAAACTACGTTAATCTATTAGGTCATGCCAGAGAATACTTTTGACATTGTGAGCCAGATCAACCTGCAGGAGGTCACGAATGCTATCCAGCAGGCGACCAAAGAAATCCATACCCGTTTCGATTTGAAGGACTCGAAATCGAATATCGAGATGGAAGGGAAAGACGCAATTGTCCTGAGTTCTATCGACGAGTACAAGTTGAAAGCGGTCACCGACATTCTGCAGCAGAAGTTGGTTAAGCGCGGCGTTCCGCTAAAAGGCCTGACCTATGGCGCGGTCGAGCCCGCAGCCGGGTCCACAGTGAGACAGAAGATCACGATGCAGCAAGGTATCCCTATTGAGAAGGCCCGCGATATCGTCAAAACGATTAAGAATTCAAAGAAAAAAGTGCAGGCATCGATACAGGGCGATCTGGTTAGGGTGAGCGGCAAGGACCGGGATGCGCTGCAGGAGACAATCGCACTTCTAAAGCAACAAGATTTCGGGATCGATATGCAGTTTACGAATTACCGGACGAACTAGTTCACTACGGAGACACTGAGACACGGAGAAGACTTCTTCATGATGGATCTCAGAAAACTCGCCCATTTCGATTTAATTTTTTTGCATTTGGGTTCTTCAGTGACTCCGCGTCTCCGTGGTGAAACACCATGAACACTATCGCTATCAACGGGGCCGAAGTTTTTGAACTCCTTCGCGACGATTTAGCTGCTATCGAGCGCGAGTTTGGCCGCGACACGGTTTCTGACGTCACCGCTATTACCGAGATTGGCGAATACCTGCGTGGCGGCGGAGGCAAGCGCATTCGGCCCGCGCTACTGCTGCTCGCATCCAAACTTTTCAATTATGAAGGACGTGGGGCAGTAAAACTTGGAGCGGTGGTAGAGATCATCCACACCGCAACCTTGGTCCACGATGACATCATCGACGAAGCCGAAACCCGCCGCGGCCGCCCGGCTGCGAACACGCAATGGGGCAATTCAAAGTGCGTCCTCGCCGGCGACTGGCTCTACATGCAGGCGTTCAAAGTCGCAGTGCAGGAGCGCAACTTCCGTATTCTCGACGCTCTCATCGATCTCACTCAACAGATGGTCGAAGGCGAACTGCTGCAAATGGAAAAACTCGGCAAGCTCATTTCGCTGGATGAGCACGTTGATCTCATATATCGCAAAACCGCCTGCCTGTTCTCTGTCTGCATGCGGTTGGGCGCAATCCTCGGCGGCGCAACTCCTGAGCAGGAAGACCAGGTCGCCCGTTATGGCCGCGACTTGGGTATGGCATTTCAAATCGTAGACGATGTACTTGATCTCACTGCATCAGAGCGTGTGCTCGGCAAGCCTGTGGCCAGCGATCTGCGCGAAGGCAAAGTGACTATGTCGGTGATTCACGCCCTTGAGCGCTGCACTCCAGAAGAGCGCGAAATGATCGAAACCGTGGTCGACCAGCGGGCATTCAATGGCGTCACCCATTCAGACATCCTCGGCATTCTCGAACGCTATGGATCTTTAGAAGCAGCAACCAATCGGGCGGCGGCATTTGCCGAATCCGCAAGTAAGGCAATTTGCACGTTTCCCATGTCTGAAATCAAACGTGCTCTGCTATGGGCCCCCGAATTCGTCGTCGCCCGCGAAAAATAATTTTCACCGCTTTGTAACATTTAAGGCCTTGCCACATCCAATTCCGCAGCTTGATTCATATTCAACGAGGGAGTTTAATTCCACGGGGACAAATTTTCTAAAGGAGATTGCGTTCTATGAAGAAGCTGTGGATTTTAGTGGTTGCGATTTGTGTGACGTTCAGCATGGCCGCAGTGGCGCAGGAAATGGGTAAGAGCTGCGATATGGGCAAAAGCAAAATGTCAGCGCCGCTGAAGACTCTTAAGGGCACGGTCAAGGCTGAGGGCGACAAAGTCATGTTCGTAGATGACGCCGACCAGAAAAGCTGGGATGTCATGAATCCCGAGAAACTGAAGGGCCATGAAGGCCATCATGTACAGGTCAGCGCACATGTTTATGCCGACAAGAACTCGATCCACGTGATGAGCGTCAAAATGTTAAAGAAACAAGCCTCAAGCATGTAATCGGTGGCGGTGCAGATTCAAGGGCGGCCACGGCCGTCCTTTTTTCTTGTACTCTGGTTTCAGCATGACCGACCTGCTCAGCGCGGTATCACGCCACGGTTATTCGTTTCTCTCCCTTATTGTCTTCGCGGAAGCTATCGGACTGCCCGCGCCTGCTGCCCTGGCGTTAGTGGCGGCCGGTTCTGCCGCCGCCGCCCATGTAATGAGCGCGCCCGCAGCGTTCCTGGCCGCGATCATTGCAATGTTAGTTGGCGACATACTTCTGTTTCTTCTCGGACGTCACACCGGGTGGGCATTTCTTGGATTTATCTGCGGCATATCGCTGAATCCGGAAACTTGCATTCTGCGTTCGGCTGAATCTTTTTATAAGCACGGCCGTATTAGCTTGCTCTTCATTAAATTCGTCCCCGGCGTTAATACAATGGCCGCGCCGCTGGCCGGCAGCATGAAGATGAAGCTATCCCAATTTCTACAGCTTGATTTTCTGGGAGCTTGCTTTTACATCCTGGCGTACGGCGGCGCGGGTTACATTTTTCGTGACTTTGTTGCCCGCATCACTCACGGCCTGGAAACCGGCAGCCGCACTATTGCGGCACTGCTTATTTTTTCGCTGCTGGCCTTCGTGGCATATCGCATCCTGCAGTATCTTCGGTTACGAGTTCATGGCGCGCCGCCCAAGGTTGGAGTTCAGGAGATCGCTCTCCGCCTGGCTTCAGAGGGTGGGAAAGATGTCATTCTCGCGGACGTGCGCAGCCACGGTTATTACGATGCCGGCACGCAACGCATTGCCGGGTCCATTCGGATCGAGCCCAGTCAGCTGGCAAATGAACTGAAGACCCTTCCCTACGACAAAGACATTTATCTGTACTGCACTTGAGCACGCGAAGCCACCAGCGCCCGTGTGGCGCGGCTCTTAAGAAAACAAGGCTTTCGCGCATTTGTCATCACCGGCGGCCTCGCGGCATGGCGCAAAGCCGGACAACCGGTCGAAAAAGTCCCAGAAAACGATCTACTGAAATTACCTACCTTCAGCTAATTGCCTTCCTTCGTGGATCTTCGTGCCTTCGTGGTGATAGGCTTTGGTTTTCTTCGCGCCCAAGCCCCGTATGAGCCCCCTTCGTCTGCCGCTATACTGACGTTGATGTCCTCCCCCCCCGAAGTTGAAATTAAATTCCGCATCGCTGATATAGAGCGACTGGTTGAGCGCCTTCGCCAGCTTGGGTTTCAGCAGGTCACGCCCCGAACTCATGAAATGAATACCTTGTTTGACTTGCCGGGACACCCGCTGCGCAGCCGCGGCGACTTACTTCGGTTGCGCAAGTACGGCGAGACTTGGGTGCTCACCCACAAGAGTAAAAGCAACGAGCGAAACGGGCCGCACAAGACCCGCGTCGAAACTGAAACTCGCGTGGACAATGGTGAGAGGATGGAAGCCATCCTGCGCGCCTTGCACTTCGAGCCGTCCTTTCGATATGAAAAATTTCGCGCCGAATGGAAAGCTGGAGACGGGCATGTCGTAATCGACGAAACCCCTATCGGTACCTACGGCGAAATTGAAGGCCCACCGGAATGGATTGACTCAGTAGCGTGCGATCTCGGAATCGATCGCAAAGATTACATCACCGAAACCTATGCCGGGCTTTTTCTCGCCTGGAAACGTGAGGGCGGCAGTAAAGCGGAAGAAATGACTTTTGACGAGATCGGGCAACAATAGCAAGGCCGGATACGAATTGAGTGTTACTTAGCGCGCATCTCGAACAGGCCGAACGGTGAATTTCTTATTTCCCTTCAGCCGATAGGTCTCAAAATCATTATGGTCGATGGTAAGAACCACGCTGAGCGATTCGCAATTCGCAGCGTGCACGAGCGTCGCATCTGCGAAGTCCATAGGTCGGTCCTTGTATTTCGTCATTAAAGAACGCAACTCCAGCAAATCAAAATCGGCCAGCGTCTTTACCGTAAGCGCCCCTGACAAAACAAAGGCCCATAACCGCTGGAGGTTATAGGCGCTGGTACCGATCAGGTGAAAAGCCTCGGTTAATACGGCTTCAGTGGTGAGCAGAGGAAACCGGAGCGACTCTAAAGCTTGAACACACGCAGAATGCCAGCTATCCTCTCGATCAAGGATCGCGACTATCGCTCCGGTATCAATCAGCCCGCCGGGAATCATCGCACTCCTTCTCATATTTGCGCCTGATGATTTCACGCACAAGTTCTTTGCTTCGTGACGCTCGGTGCGGATCGCCTCCGCGTATAGTTCCCACAGTTTCCATGATTCGTTTTCGTGTCCTTAAATCATTTTCATCGGCATAGGTCCCGGCACGCTCGTCCAGCCAATTCGCGCTGATTTCTTCCAGCACCTCGGCCAAAGATTTCCCGCTGCGTCTGGCTTCGGATTCAAGCCGCGTCTTCATTTCCGGCGTCAGACGCCAGCTATATACTTCGCTCTTCATGAACTACATTGTAGTGCATGAAGATGAATATCGCACAATCGACTAGGGTACTCGCGTGTCAGCAAGCACACGACGTGTCCAACTAAATACGAACGCAGGCATCGCTCCAAAGCTCAAGTTGCTGTAAATACAGGCACTTCAGCCTTGGACAGAGACATGCCATTCCTTTCAGCGCAGTTCCTAGGAGGGAATATGGCAAACATCAATCGCACATCGTCAAACGACGAACAAAAATTCAAGCAGATCGAAAACGACAGCTGGTCAGGTATCTATCTTCCGGCAATTTGTGCGGGAGTAGTAATGACTATCGTGTTGCTCATGGCAGTCAGCTGTTCGAAAAAATCAGACACCACCACAAAAATTAGCGCACCGGTGGCGCCAGCGGCACAGAGCCCGGCACCGACCACCGCGTCGGCCCTGGTTCCGCAGACACCGAAGAAGATTGTGAAGAAACATCGGCCGACAACTGCGACCTACGTCAACGGCAACTACGGAGTTGCATTCACGTACCCGCGCAAGTACAGCCTCCAGCCGGCAGACAAGCAGAGGGAAGCGCCGGTCCAGACCAGCTTCGCAAAACCCGGAGGGGTAGAAATAGCTTCTCTGGATATGCCTGATGGCTTGTATCCTGAGACCGATTTTTCTTCGGCGCTGCTTAACGTCAGCGTTCATCAAGGGTTGAACGAAGACGAGTGCGGCCAGTTTGCGGCGCAATCGAACGATGCTGTTAAACGGACAGACGCCGATCCATCAACCAAACCTGCTGATTCGTCCAACCCGGCTGCGATTAAGCTGGGCGCGAACCAGTTCACTGAAATCGAACAGATGAGCGGATCGGGAGACAAACAGTCCGACCTGAAATACTTTCACTTGTTCAAGAACGGCGCTTGCTATGAGTTCGCGCTCGATGTCGAAACTTCACGCAAGAGTGATGAAGATCTTGCGCAAGTGGATCGCAGCAAAATCTTCAAGCAGTTCGAGAAGGTTTTGACTACGGCGCGGATTAAAGAGGTGGAACTGCCGGGAGTTGAAAGTGCAGAAAAGACGGTAACTCCTGAGCCGGTCGCCGAACAGGAGCGTGTTACAACTGGAACGCAAGCCGAGAAAGCCCAGGTAGTCACGCCAGAACAGAAGTAGAAGCGTAGCAGAATTAAATCGTGTAGCCCCGGACGGCCTCGTTCGGGGTTATTTTTTTGTCCTCGGTCCTTTCGATACGCGTCACTCCAAACACGCGGACAAGAGTGTCCGCGCCTACACAGATCAGCGCTTTCTCGATCGCGCAATCGCTTCTCTGGCCTCGCGATCGGCGGTGCGACGGCGCTCGGTTTCACGTTTGTCCCATAGTTGCTTGCCTTTGGCCAGTGCCAGTTCAACTTTTACCCGTCCATTCTTGAAGTACATCCTGGTCGGGATCAAAGTTAGTCCTTTCTGCTGCGTCTGCCCGATCAGCTTGCGAATTTCGTCTTTGTGCACCAGCAGTTTCCGCGTTCGTAGAGGCGCATGGTTAAAAATATTTCCGTGCTCATAGGGTCCAATGTGGCAGTTCAGCAGCCAGAGTTCGCCGTCTTTTACCAAGCCATAGGAGTCCTTCAGGTTCACCAGGCCCGCCCGCACCGACTTTACCTCGGTACCTGTTAAGGTAACGCCAGTCTCAAATTTTTCCAGCAAGAAGTAGTTGTGGGAAGCGTTCCTATTAACAGAGGCGTCTCTTTGTCCGGCGGCGGTGGGATCGCGGCGCTTGTTCTTCTCTGCATTCGGTTTGGTTTGGTGCGCGATCTGGCGAGGCATGGGGATAGGGTAACGCATGTAAAGGTTTCAGGTTTCAAGGTTTCAAGGTTTCCGCAGTCAGGTTGCCAAGTTTCGGTTTTCGGACAAGGAGATTCAGTTTGCGGTGCACAGGTGTTGAACTTTGAAACATCGAAACCGTGAAACTTTGAAACCTTAGACTTTGAAACGTGAAAACGCTTGAACCCTGTGCCCCTAAGGCCATCCACTGGTGTTAGCACTTGTGAGTGTAAGTACAGCGCAAACAGTAACTTCGAGGGGTTACGCGAGTGCTATAATCGCGCTTTCCCACAGCTTACAGTGGCCGGATCGGACGGCCTGATGAGGAAGGCTTTTTGAAGATCTCATTGATGAAACGCGCATTCCCCCCTGCATTAGCGCTTCTCTTTCTTTTTGGGTTCATTCTTCCCTCTTCCGCTGAAAGCTCTAAGTCGCTGTATAACAAGGGAAAAAACGCCGAAGCGCGCCAGAACTACGAGCAGGCCTACGACTTTTACAAGAAGGCCTACGACCAGACGCCGCAGGATGTCTCCTATAGATCGGCGTATGAACGCCTTCGGTTTCTAGCCGGCGCTTCGCATGTGCACCGCGGTCAATTACTACGCGAGGCGGGACGCCTGCAGGAAGCGATGGTGGAGTTTCAAAAGGCCTCCGAAATTGATCCGTCCAGCGCTATTGCTAAGCAGGAGATCAAAGTCACTCAGCAGATGATCGACGCGGGTAACGCCCCGGCCCCCAAGGCGTCCGCGCCAGAACCGAATGAACTCCAAAAGATGGTGCAGCAAGCGGGCGGGCCAGTGGAATTGGGCGCCATCCCGAATATCCCCACCAGTCTGAAAACGACCGAAGACAGTAAGGTTATTTACGAAACAATCGGTAAGTTGGCTGGAATCAATGTTCTATTCGATCCCGACTACACCTCGCGCCGCATCAAGGTCGAGCTGAATTCGGTTTCGCTTGAACAAGCCCTGCAGATCGTTGCGCTGGAATCGAAAACTTTTTGGCGGCCGGTAACCCCAAACACCATTTTCATCGCGGCCGATAACCCCGCCAAGCGGAAAGAACTCGAGCAGAGCATTATCAAGACTTTCTATCTGGCAAATTTGTC
>DATNAF010000226.1:0-2823 GCA_035572845.1 Terriglobales bacterium | reverse complement strand
AAGCTTCTCTTGCCGATTGCCACAATGAGTTGGTCGCGAGTGCCTGGGATTTGGACTGGAGATGCTTATGCGGCAGACCCGACCTTAAGTCGGATCGAAGCGCCTACCCCTCCCGGCAGGAGTAGTATTCCCACCGATTGCAGAGAAGTGGGCTGGATGTCGTAAGGTCTCTCCGTCTTCGCTTCGCTCAACGTCGAAATGACATGCTTTTGGGTAGTGTGCAGATTGTTCAAATTGATCCATTACCCATTTCCCCCATCCTGCTTTACACTCCGTTCTTCACCGTGTTAACCTTGAAACCGTTACTAGGACAAGAATTTCGACAGGAGTGCATCAGGTTAGTGCTAGCCAGAGAGCAAAAACAGGCCCTCATCGACCAACACCGCACGCATCCCACTGACACGGGAAGTCCGGAAGTGCAAATCGCTCTGTTAAGCGAGCGGATCGGTCAATTGACGGAACACTTTAAATCGCACCAGAAAGACCATGGCTCACGCCGCGGCCTTCTCATGCTGGTCAGCAAGCGTCGCCGCTTGCTCGACTACCTCAAAAAATACGATTCCGAACGCTATAAGACCGTCGTCCACAAACTCGGTTTGCGTAAGTAGTCGTGGGGTGGCTTCTCCCTGCGAAAAGTATGCGGGGTGCAGCCAAGGCATTGGTGTGCGCGTTTTGAATGCGTCTTAATTGAAGTTTTTGAGCACTCGACCTGCGATCGTGCAGCCTCCTAGAAGGCACATGCGTGCCCTCCTGCCACAAGGACAATAGACATGAAACATGAAGTATCTGTAGAACTTTCCGGCGGTAAAACCCTTTCATTTGAAACTGGCAAATTGGCGAAGCAGGCGCACGGCTCGGTAGTCGTCCGCACTGGAGATAATGTGGTTTTGGCCACTGGCACCGCCAATCCAGACCCACGCGAAGGAATTGATTTCTTCCCGTTGACTGTGGATTACCGCGAATACACCTACGCCGGTGGTCGCATCCCCGGCGGATTCATTAAACGTGAGGGCCGACCCAGCGAACGCGAAATTCTCGTCAGCCGCATGATTGATCGTCCGGTGCGCCCGTTGTTTGCAGATGGTTTCCGCTGCGAAACTCAGGTGATCGCGTTTGTCCTTTCCGCGGACAAAGAGAATGATCCCGATGTTTGCGCCATCAACGGCGCGTCCGCTGCATTAACAATCTCCGACATTCCATTCCAGGGCCCGATTGGCGCGGTGCGTGTCGGACTGGTGGACGGCCAGTTCGTGGTGAATCCTTCTTATACGGAATTGCGCGAAGGCTTGTTGAATCTCATGGTGGTTGGCTCCGCCGAAGCGATTGTGATGATTGAAGCGGGCGCGAAGGAAGTAAAAGAAGAGACGGTTGTGGACGCCATTGAGTTCGCCCATGCCGAAATCAAGAAGATTTGCGGCGCCATCAACAGCCTGCAGGAAAAAGCAGGCAAGCCCAAGCGGCAGGTCGCGCCTCCGGAGTTCGATGAAGCTTACTACAACGATTTAAAGAAGCGTGCAGGCAAAGAACTCACCGATGCACTCGATACCCAGAAACATCCCAAAGCGGAGAGCTACAACCTGGTTCGCGAGATCAAGAAAAAATTGCTGGAGCCCATTGCAGAGGATGATGAGGCTGGCCAGAAAAAGCTTAAGCATTATTACGAAGTGTTGCGCGAACGGATTTTCCGCGAGCAGGTAACCGCGGACAAGCGCCGTCCGGATGGCCGCGCGTTTGATGAAATCCGTCCCATCTGGATTGAAACTGGCCTACTGCCCCGCACGCACGGCTCTGCTGTCTTTACGCGCGGTGAAACGCAGGCGCTGGTCACCACCACGCTTGGTACCTCCGATGACATGCAGCGGCTCGAAGCGTTCGAAGGCGAGGCAAAAAAGCGCTTCATGCTGCACTACAACTTCCCGCCATTCAGCGTGGGAGAAGTCGGCTTTCTGCGTGGTGCGGGACGTCGCGAAATCGGCCACGGGGCCCTCGCAGAGCGCTCAGTAGCTGTGGTGCTCCCGGATGAAGAGAAGTGGCCTTATGCCATGCGCGTGGTTTCCGACATTCTCGAATCCAACGGTTCGTCCTCCATGGCTTCAGTTTGCGGAGCTTCGCTCTCATTGATGGATGCCGGTGTTCCCCTCAAGTCGCACGTTGCGGGCGTTGCCATGGGATTGGTAATGGAAGGCGGAAAATATTCCATCCTTACCGACATTGCCGGCGCGGAAGACCACTACGGCGACATGGATTTCAAAGTCGCCGGAACGCGGGACGGCATTACCGCCCTGCAAATGGACATCAAAGTGGCCGGTATCACCCCGCAGATCATGCGTGAAGCGATGGCTCAGGCCCAGCGCGGACGGTTCTTCATTCTCGACAAGATGAATGAAGTGATCCCCGAACCTCGCACCAAGATTTCCGCATTTGCTCCACGCTTCTACACGGTACAGATTCCAACGGACAAAATTCGCGATCTTATTGGGCCGGGCGGCAAAATGATCCGCTCGATCGTCGAACAGACGGGCGTGAAAATTGACGTGGAAGATTCGGGCATGGTGAAAGTCGCTTCGAGTGATGAAGCAGCGGCAGCCAAGGCGTTGCAATTAATTGGCGACATTACGGCTACGGCCGAAATAGGCAAGACTTATTTGGGTAAGGTTTCGCGGCTCGCTGACTTTGGAGCGTTCGTGGAGATATTACCGGGCACCGATGGCTTGTTGCACATCAGCGAAGTCGCGGAGCACCGCATTAAGGATGTTCGCGACGAATTGAAAGAAGGCGACCAGGTGCTGGTGAAGGTGCTGTCCATTGAAGGCAACCGCATCC
>DATNAF010000225.1:0-9638 GCA_035572845.1 Terriglobales bacterium | reverse complement strand
AAGCTGCGAAGCAAGTGGGCGCGCAAATCCTGGCGGTTGCTTCCGGGACATTCAGTGTTGAGCAACTGACCGCCTGCTCGCCGGATTTGTGCGTGTCACACTGCGGAGAATTCTTTCCAGAGTAATTCCGCTGTCACTTGTTCTTCTCTGCGATCTTTGCGATTTTCTCTGCGGCCTCTGCGACTTTCTCTGCGATCTTTGCGGTTAAAAGCTTTTTTCAGTGTGTAGACTATCGAATGTTTTCATGGATCGACACTGAAAAGCTTTTAACCGCAAAGATCGCAGAGAAAGTCGCAGAGTTCGCAGAGGAATTCCTAGTCGAACAACCGGGCAATCTGGCGGCGATTTCGATTTGGAAGCGACGCAAGTGCAGCCCGAGCAAGCGCTGAGTACGCGTTTTTTGCGGGCGGCACTTTCGTCAGGACCTTCAGATGTGCGCTAATCGTCTCCACATCGCCGCGTACAATAGGCCCGCTGAAAGCCCTGGCCGGACCAAGCTTCTCATAGTTATGTAGCGTCTGGCGAATGATAGGCAGCATGCGGTTTCGTGAGTCTGACGCCGATATTCCAGCGAGCGTGGCGGCTTTCTCCGAAGCAGCGAGTAGCGAAACCAGCAGCGGGCAAATCATGGTCGCAAACGCGTGGTAGGCAACTTTGTCCCGCTTTTTAATCGCGACCACCCGCCCACCCAAATTGCGCACGATACCTCTCGCCACGCGAACCGCCGAAGGGTCGCCTTCGATCGCGAACGGCACCCCGGTCAACTCCGGCACTGAGCCTTTCACGAACGTCATAAGCGGATGAACTGAAGCAACGCGTGCACCGGCGTCGCGAAGAGACGAAAGAGCGTCGCTGGAGAGAACTCCGCTCGAGTGAAATGCGAACTTGGCCTTCGCGTGAGATTGCGAGAATGTGACTGCCGCGCGCGCAATCTTTGCATCAGGAACACAGAGCCACAGAACCTGCGCATCCGACTGTCCAAAGCGCACTGATTTTCGGGTCAGCGTTTTAGGCGAGTATCCGGCTTCAGATAACCGCTTTGCCAACGCGGTCCCCAGCCGTCCTCCGCCGACAATGGCTATTGAAGGGCGTTTCATTGGAAATCAATCCGCCATGGAGAATAGCAGACGCGGCCCGAGATTTCGGAGGCCTGTAGAACGCTGCGGAATTGATAGCCACCAAATAACAAATGTCCCGCCCAGGCTTTCACCTGGACGGGGCAATCGTCGAAACGCTACAGAAGCTTTATCGACTTCACTTTCAACGTGTCATTCTCGACATCTCCACTGACATCGACCCGCAGATGATCTTTCTTGTCAGACGCCTGTAACGCCTCTTTGATCTTGGCGTTGCCATCGGCATCGAATTTCAAAAACTTCTGATCACTGGTGACGATCCCATATCCGCTGGCGGCGCACTTCAGCGCGCAGTCACGCGTGTGCGCATCCGGGTTAGCGGCCACTTTGCTGGAGCAGTTCTTATCGACGACCGGCACATCGTGAAAGGTTTCACTCAATGCCGGAATGGCGAACAACACCGCACTTGCGAACAACAGTACAAATTTGCGCATGTATCCTCCGAAAAAAAGATTTTTACTACCGGTTTACTGCAAACTGAGAGGCAGCCGCGCTACGGGCCGGAGTTCTTTCCACGCCCGTCTCGCGGACCCGTGTCAGTTGCGACAAAGTGAAAGCCGCAATCGCAATCTCCACATCTCGCATGGCCAAGTCATAAAACATCCCCGTGGTCAGCAGGTTGACCGCAATCCCCAACAGCCACGCGGTGACAACATAGGCTCCGATTTTGGTGAACCGGCTCAGTACCACGATGCCGGCAATGATTTCGACCACGCCCACCACATGCATGAACGTCGCCGGCGTTACCGGTACAGTCTTTGTGGCCAGCGGACTCAGGTACATGGTCCAGTCGGTCAGCTTATTGAAGAACTTATCTATCCCCGTGATGATCGGCCCAACACCTAGGCCGATCCTTAATGCCCACCACGGAATCTCCAGCCGTTTATCGAATTTGTCCATTTTGGCCTCTACTGAAAAGAGTGCTGGCCGCCGAATCGGTTACAGATCTCCCGCTGGTACCCGAGCGAATCGCTGTTGTAACCTTTTCCCCCGCCCGCGATCTATCATTAAAGGGCGATATGGAAATCGGCAGCACTCTCGAAGCGCTTAATTCCGATCAACTCACTGATGAAGAAGTGGTGGAGCGCGTCAAGGCCGGCCACACGCCGCTCTATGAGATCATCATGCGCCGCTACAACCAGCGCCTGTATCGCGTGGCGCGGGCGATTTTGCGCGACGACGCCGAGGCCGAAGACGTGATGCAGGATGCGTACGTCCGGGCCTATCAGAATTTGCACCAGTTCGCCGGGAAGGCGCCGTTCTCCACCTGGTTGACGCGTATCGCGGTGAATGAATCGCTCGGTCGCCTGAAACTTCGTAAGCGCATCGACCAACTGGACGAGAACGAAGAAACTGGAGGATTTTCTATGGGCCTGGCGGAAACGGCTCCTGATCCGGAAGCGAATGCGTCGGTCAAAGAACTCAGCCAACTGCTCGAAACCGCTCTGCTGGAGCTTCCCGAACAATATCGAACGGTAGTGATGCTGCGCGATGTCGAAGAAATGAACACGGCAGAAACCGCCGCAGCCCTCGATTTGACGGAAGAGAATGTCAAGGTGCGCTTGCACCGCGGCCGGCTGATGGTCCGCAACTGGCTCATGGAACGCGTCGGCACCAGCAGCAAGAATGCTTTTCCATTCATGGGCGAGCGCTGCGATCGCGTAGTCGCCACGGTGTTCGCGCGAATCAGCCCGCAGGAAAGTTCCGCAGAATAGAAAATTCACTTCAGAATGGCGAAATAAAGAGATTGTCCACAAGTGTTGCGGGGACCTTTTCAGTCCAGCGGCAACATGTATCCCGGGGTATTTCCCAAACGTCCGGCGAAAACCTGCGCATCCAGAGCAGCCATGTCCCAAGAGATCCAGGAATCAGGAATTATGCGAATCGTCACGTCATCAAACTCGGAGAAAACCGCACCCACGGCGGGATCGGCTAGTGCCGTCGGACTCAAATAACGACTGTGAATTCGACGATTTATCTCCTCCGACTCTTCGCCTGAGATCAATTCAGATCTTCCAATCGCGGTAACGCCACGTTCTTTAGCAGGTTTACGCGAGTCGACCATCAGCGACGCTTTGGGTCGCGCCGCAAGATTCTTCGCCTTGCAGGTTTTTGAAGAGGTCGCAATATAAAAATTGCCGCCTTCAAAGACGTACCACACCGCAGTCATGTGAATGCTCCCATCCGTATTTTCAGTCGCGATGGTTGCGATGTGGCGGCCAGATAAGAATTCCCGGAGTGATGCATCCAGCTTTGAACCAGTCATGTTGCCCTGCTTTCTAGAGATTCAGGGCGCTAATTCTCTCATTTCTATTCAAATGTTCAAAGTGAGTACGGGGCGCAACTGGGGCTTCGTCAAAAGGCTACCCACCCAAGTTCTGCGCTTGGGTGGGCATTCCCCTAAAGACTCTTCAAGTACTGCACCAGGTCCTGCTTCTGCTTTTCGGTCAGGTGCAATCCTTTAAACGAGTCATAGTGATTGACAACGTCCATCAGCGTGGGGAAACGACCGTCGTGATAAAAACCACCTTTGGTATGCGTCCACAGCCCCTTCAGCGGCGACGTTCGGTAGCGATCGTCCGGCGATCGCGACGCCTGGAAATCATCGATTCCGATTTCCTGGGCGGTGTGCATATTCCATCCCGGCTCGGTAAATAACGGCGGCACATGGCAACTGGAACACTGTGCCGCTCCATTGAACACTTCTTTGCCTCGCCTTGCGGCCTCATGGTTGAAGCTGTTTGCCGGAGGCCGGGGAGCATCTATAGCCAGCTGATAGAAATGCAAATCCGCCAGCTTGGGAGTGATTAAATCAACATCGTTGCGAACGTTATCGAAACCATTCTGCGCTGCCACCGGGAACTTCACCGGGTCCGCGAGCCGCGGATCGAAGAATGTTCCCTGGCCGTGCATCTCAGGTTGGCGACGAAGGCATTCCAATAAGTCACCGAACCCCATCCTGTCCAGGTATGCAGGTTAAAACCGGCCAAGCCAAACGCCGGAGGAATCAACGTAGCAGCGGACTTATGGCCATTGAAGGCTTTGCCGTCCATGAACAGTTCTGCGTCGAACTTTCCCGGCCCCCAACTGGTCAGCACAGTTCGAACCACGGACTGATCGACTCCAAGTACCTTCGCCACACTGCTGAGGTCTGGAGAAAGATTCACAATCGCGCCGACATTCAAGTCGCGGTTCGCCCATCCGTCGAGCCGATGCCCGATCCCGGGCGCGAGCGAGTTATCTACGGTCGAATGACATAGCGCGCATTGAATTCCGACTGACTTCATCTTTCCCGAGTTGTCGAAAAAGCCTTTAACTCCTACTACAGAATTTAATTTCAGCAATGCCACTGTGGTCGCTGGATCCTTCAGGTCCACTTTTCCAGCCTTGAGGGCCTGGATCACCGAACTCGGCAGAGCGTCGACATCCACTTTCAATCCGACAGCAAGAGCAGTTGCGGGGTCAACGCCGGGGCCGACTCCCCCTAGCTTCTGCCCTTCAATGGCTTTGTGGAGTTGGAGCGCGCCTCCCCAGAACTTCTGGTCCCCGAAGGTGTCGAAGCGAAATGTCTCGCGGCCGTGCGCGATCATGTTTAAAGCGTGAATTTCTGTAGCGTGATTTCCTTGGTACCGATTGTCATCAGAATCGGAAGCAGAGACGTTTTGGACATGCGGCGCGAGAACTGCCACCCCCGCAACCACGACGAATGCAAACAGCAGGAGACCAATTATGCGGTTCATTCTTCCTCCACACTCGGAATGAGCGAGAAGGAGTCATCTGGTTACAGCCGAGTGCAGGATTTTACAAAAAGGAGAAACGGATTTTACAAATGAGGACTTCTGGATGTATTTCAAAACAAATTAACCCGCTCAAGATTTCTCTTGAACGGGTTCTTAGAAATTAGCCTTTCACGACTTGCAATTGGTTATCGACAGAGAAGACTCCCGGAACGCCATTGGCTCTTATGCCAGCAATGTTCCTGTCCATTTCGCTGTCAACCACACCCATCAGGATCACATGACCGTTCTGCACGATAATGCGGATCGGCTTCTGTACCCCCAACACATACTTTTGCAGCGACGGATATCCATAGATGCTGCGGAACAACTGGACCCGCAAGCCATCATCGAAAAAAGATACCGGCAGCACCTGGATCTGATTGTCCACGCGCTCCACGCCTTCAATGCGCTTTACTACATTGTTAGCGTCGCTTCGCAGTACCGGGTTCGTGACCTGGCCATTCAGTGTGACAGTGCCATTGTCGTTCACGGTGAATGTCATGTAATCGAAAGCATTGACATAGGGCAACATGTTCAACTCATGCCTTACTTGTTTCTCGATGGCTTGCGTTCCCCGCAGCGAGGCCATTGCGCTCTGCGCGGAAAATGCAAGCGTCGATGCAATCATTCCTAAACTCAATGCTAGTGTTCGTAGTTTCATATTCAACCTTTCTTCGTTCTCAAATCTTGTTCCAGCCCTCAACTAAGACAGAGAGGGCTGCTCGCAGCCTGGTTCCGCGCCACGAACAGCCCGTGCTACCAACTCGCGATCAACTTTTACCGGCGGTAGCCGCGGAAGTCGCGATGCTCGATTCGCCGGTCGTAGTGACGGTCGTAGTCACGGCCGTAATGATTGCGCCAGTAATTTCGCCGATATACGGGAGCATAGCCATAATCAACATATGGCGCCGGCGCGACATATGGGCTAACGTACGCCGGTGCGTAATAGGTCGGCGCATAATATCGTGGTCCGACGTATCCGTAAGCGCGCACAGGATAGGCGGGAACTCCCACTCCGAATCCGATGACCACGCCTGCATTGGCTTTCGGCGCGGCTGCGAAACCCAGCACCAACGCCAACCCTAATACCACCAACAAGCTCGTTTTCTTCATTTTCGTCCACCTCCGATCTACATAAATGGAAACACGGGAGGCCATGGAAAGTTGCGTCAAGGGACTGAGGCTGTGGGGGTTAAGCGTAAAGAATTGTCAAGTCATGTACTATCTGTGGGTTGAATTTGGCGGTTTGGAAACCAGAATAGAGGTGCACCTTGGCAAGCGCATCAGTTCCCGCAGGCGGACCACAAATCGACACGCGATCGGCCCGCATCGCAATTGTCGAGCAACACGTTCGCTTTGAAAACGCGCATGACCTCAACGGCGTACTTGGCACCTTCGGCAACACTGCTCATTATGATGACGAAGCTTGGGGCGAGCATTACAAAGGATCCGCCGGAGTCCGGCAGTTTTACGAGCAGCTTATGAAGGCAATGCCGGATCTGAAAATAGAAATACTGAACCGGCACGTCACCGACGAAGCGATCGTGCTTGAAGTGATGATTCGCGGCACACATCTTGGCCCGTGGCGTGGCCTTCCGGCAACTGGACGAAGAGTTGATCTTCCGCTTTGTGGCGTGTATACGTTTGACTCCGACGATCGTCTGTCGGGAGAAAAAATCTACTACGATCGCGGGACTGTGCTTAGACAACTCGGCGTCTTTCACGAGCCGCAAAGCATCTTAGGCCAGCTCTGCACCTTGGCAACTCACCCCATCACCATTGCACGCGCTATGGCCAGGAAGCTGCGGAGTTAATCTTCAGGTTCTAGGAAGATCAGTCGCGTCCACCTGCGACGCGGAACGACGAACTTACGCGGTTCGAGTTGCGCGCAGGGCGGTTCTCTCGCAGGCTGGGCACGGCAAATGAGGACGGTCTACACATTCGTGCGCAGGATAGAGTATCTGATATCCACGTGACTCCAATTCCATAATCAGGTCGTGATCTTTGGCATCGACAAACTTGCGCCCGAATCGCCGCATCGTGTCCGCATTGCGATAATGCCAGCACCCGTCGCGACGGTACGCGTAATTGCCTTGGCCGAAATCGATGGGCGATTTTGCCGTGCCAAGGTTCGGTAGAGCTGTATTTTTCTTTTTCACTTCTTACTTTTTAATACCAATAATCCGCCCGCGCAAGGGAAGTTTTTCGCGCAAACTGAGCCTTGGAACTATTTACGGGATAGCCTGCGGGAAACTGTCCTTAACAGATCTGCTGAGCTGCTTCAAAATAAAATTAGGCGCGACCCGGCTCATTATTTTTAATAAGTTGCTCTTTCCCGGCCGGATTTCCAGTTGATCATTCTTTAATCCCCTGATCGTCCTGCGGACCATCTCGCCTACATCCATCATGCGAATCCCCTTAACATCCGAGGCGGGCATATCTTTGGCGAACAGCGGGGTCTGAGTCATGGGAGGGGCAAGTTCGAAAACTTTGACTGGGGTGTTCCTGAGTTGCACGCGCAACGATTGGCTATACGAATGCAGCCCTGCTTTCGCCGCACAGTAGACCGGGGCGACGGGTAACGGCACAAAAGCCAGGCCGGAGGAGACGTTCACAATGGCTGCGGCAGGCTGGCGCAGCAAGTGTGGCAAGAACTGCTTCACCATCCGTATGGGCCCAATTAGATCAATTTCGATCTCACGGCTGATATCCTCCAGGCCGTCACTCTCGTTCCCAAGCAGGTTCATCTTGCGCATGATTCCTGCATTGTTGACCAATACGTTCAACCCCGGAAATTGGGTGATCGCCGCATCACAAAGCAGAGGAATTGGTTTGGGATCGCTCACGTCGCTTGAAAGCCATGGATTCCCGGAAGTTGCTTTTGCGCCTCCTCAATCTTGCGTTGATCGCGTCCGGTAACGATCACAACGTTACCAAGCTTGAGAAGCTGAGCGGCTAATTCCAAACCAATACCACTGGTTGCTCCAGTGATTAAAATCGTGTTGCCTGAAAGTCTCATGATCCAACCTGAAAAGAAGTTCGGCTTCTAGCGGACGGCTTCGCCGAACTTCGAAGGCAGATGCAGCGCGCGAAGCCGCAGCACATCCAGCAGCGAGTCAGGCAGGAATCTCGGCAATGTCACCAAAAACTTCGCGTCCTTCCCTGCCTGATATCGCGGCCGAGGGTGGCGGGAGGTCAGCGCGTGTTGTACTGCCTGGGCTACAACATCGGGGGCGCTTCCATGCGCCTCTCTTGCAAACGCTCGCGCCGCAAAGCTTTTCAACATTGCGCCATACTGCGCCGCACCCTTCGCTGGTAAATTCGCGATCACCGCGTCCACATTGCCGAGTGTCTTGTCGACGGCGGGAGTATTGATCGCTCCCGGCTCGATGGTGCAAACGTGGATCCCGAAGGGGCGTAATTCTAAACGCAACGTGTCGCTCAGCAATCCGAATGCACTCTTACTGGCATTAAGCAAACCCCCAAACGGGATCGCGATGTGAGCTCCAACTGAACTGATATTCACGATCCGGCCGCGGGCCTGACGAATCAACGGAAGGAATGCCTGGGTCACAGCGATCTGGCCAAATACATTCACCTCAAAAATGGTTTGCAAGTCCTCCGGGGTGGCATATTCAACTGGACGGACCATGCCGATTCCAGCCACATTCACCAGGCCCTCCAGCCCCTGCCCTCCCAATTGCGACGATAGTTTTTCCGCAGCGGCCGAAATTGAACCTCGGTCTTGAACATCCATGACTAATGGCGTGATCTCTTGGCTGATTTCAGACTGCAGCCTGTTGCCGTCGTCCGGTTTGCGGACAGTTGCGAAGACTCGCCATCCGGCATTGAACATTCGTAGAGCACTGGCGCGGCCAATGCCGCTCGAAGCGCCGGTGATGACGACTGATTTCTTTGGTGAGTTCATGATCTTCTCCCTTCAGAATCACGTGGGCGGCAGCATTGGCATTTCACGACCGCTGGACGCCACGGTGTGTTTTGATCGATAACCGAGGTGCCAATGATGACCGTCCGTAGGATCTTCTTCGTTTGGCGATATATATTTTCGATGAGCCCGAAGTTGGTGCGGGTTCCTAAATATTTGGATCAAATATTCTGGAGAGAGGAACGAACGCGCAGGTAGATCGCCCTTGATCTTTCATCCAGGCGCTGCGTATTTGCCGAGCTAAAAAGGGCCTAAACGCCGGCTGCCGACACTCGCTCGATTGTTTTCTTTCCCCGCGCGAGCGCAATCAAAACCACACCAATAACTCCGAAAACGATCACGCCAAATATTTCCTGGCGCCGAATAACATGCTGGAATTCCTGCACCGCCATGACCGCAGCGTGAGCGACGTTCGCCCATCCGGCGAAAACGATCAAGCTGTGATTCGCCTGGGGGTCGCGCGCTGCGACCAGCAAACAAATTCCGAGGGTGACGTAGATACTCATCATCATCGCCACGGCAGGCTCTCGCGAAAAAACCATTACCAGCGGAACCATCGCGGCGGTGAATAGCAATCCCACTAAAATCAGCACCACTTTTAGCGCGCGTTCAGGGACCATATGCCCTCCTGCTTAACTGATGTAACCGGATTTGAATTGTTCGCCAGAAATTGGCGGATGTAAAGAAGAAAACCCCTTTTTCTTGGACCTAGGCAATTCAAAGCGGCAGAGCGCTGGGAAACCGTGCCTGGGCTGATGTATTTTGAATGCACACCTG
>DATNAF010000224.1:0-7466 GCA_035572845.1 Terriglobales bacterium | reverse complement strand
TCACTGCAAAGCGACGATCCGCGAAGGCCGTTACGATAACCGGCGCGCTGTCGAGGCTACCTGCAAGGAGCGCCCGATTTGCGAGGAGCATTACCTGCACCGCCTGCGCAAAACCGCGGCGACGAATTGGCTGCGGTCTGGCTTTGATCTTATGAAGATCAAGAGCTGGTTGGGTCACAACTCGCTCGAGGTGACGCAGATTTATCTTGATGCAGAGATGCATGATCCTGAGGAACAGCAAAAACTCGACCGGGCTGGGAACTTTTAAATAAATCGACCTGACGAAATAGCCGCACAAAACTAGAGGGCGAGCACTTCGCGCCGAGCTGACCGGATACAGTGTTGAACCGGTGATTCTGGTATTTTCTTTTTTGACGATGTTTGTGGGCCGATGTCTGTCCGGTATCGAACCTCTACCGTTCAATTCGAAAATCCAGCACTCCGGTTTTCGAGCTCGTGCATGTCGTGCCACAGCTGCTCGGGCGTATTGACCTGTCCCGTTCTGTGCTTTTGGGGAGTGCCAGAGAACCTCCTGTGGTAGCATCTTTCGTTCTCCCAAAGGTAAAAGTTATCAGATAGGTATAGGGCACAAGCGGTTCCCAGATCCAGCAGCATATCGACTACGGCGAAATATGTTGGGGAGCTCTCGGTCCTTCGTGTTATTGTCGCGACGCTCGGTGAACGGGCGACACCGCCGTGGTGGCGCACTCAATTCCTAACAGACTTTTGGATTCCGGGCCATAGCACGCGTTTTTCCCCGAACTGCCACATATGTCGCCGCTGATTCAGTTTTCACCGCAGCACGGCTAGAACACGATCTGCGTGTGGGAATCGGAAATCGATATCACCTATTCCGCCTTCCGCAAAGCGTGGAACGCGCTATAGCAGGAATAATTTCCACACATGAGTTTTCGGAGCAAGCGGCATCACTAATCGCTGGTGGAGACAGCCAGCTTATGCAAGAACTGGCTGCCATTGTATCTGGTCAGATCGAAACTGGCGATGGCCCAATTAACCTAGGTCCGGTCGCGAGATAAGCGAAACTTTTATTTTGGCTTCACTTGCGACGCACTACCGTCATTCATTTGTTTTCCTCCGACACGCGTATCCCTACTTCACTAAGGCTGGGAAGCGATTGTGATCAATGTCGTTACCGATCGTTACAGCATTTCCATCTGTAAAGGCAGCGCTTTGCTTGAAGAAACCAAGGCGCTATTACGGGCTTGGAATGGCACGGAATCCACGAAAGAACTCAGCGAGCGTATTCTTCGGGAAGGTGTCTTGGGCCGAATGACAGCGTACCGAGCTCGAGACATCGTAAACCGTGTCTTTGCTAAACGCTTCCTTTGTCCAAATCCACAACCCGCTTTCCTGTTGAAGCGATTATTGGAAAGGAATCAGTCAGGTCAATTATTCTCAGATATCTGTTTGTTATACGCGGCCCGCGCGGATGCTCTCATCCGCGACGCAGTCACGCAGATGCGAGACAACTACGCCACAAGCCGTCGAACGCCGTCTACCTACAGGCGTTTCCTTGCGGAGTCCGAGATGCATCCGGTCGTCGTGATAATAGCGGATGTAATCTGAAAGCAGCCGTTTCAGATGTCGCTCGTCGAGCGGGATTACATGGTCGAGCAAGTCTCGCCGACAAGTCTGAACCCAGCGCTCCGCTACTCCATTCTGCCAAGGGCGTGCAGGAAGCAATGAAGAGCGGAAACGCTACAGAGGCCTGCCGAAAGCATGGCATCTAACCGTCACTGCTGTATCGGTGGAGGGATGAAGCAGAAGAAGGAGCGAAGGCAGCGCTTGGGGGGAGAAGCGCTGCCGCCGCCGAAACCGAGAAAGACCGCCGCATCCAAGCAACTGGAACGGACGCTGGGGCGGAAATCACTGGAGATTGAAATCCTAAAAAACGTCGTGGGGGAGTGAGCTGCGGTGCCGTTCACTCCCAGGCACGCGAACTGGTGACGCAGGGCTACACTGCTACGCTGGTGGCCGGAACGCTGGCCATCAGCCGGTCGAGCTTGTATTACCAGAAGAAGCCGCGAGGCAGCCGGGCCGACCGCACCTATGACGAGCAGATCGTCATGGCCTGCTGAGAGAAGCTGGCTTATGGCTATCGGCGTGTGACGTGGTGGTTGCAGCGGAAGAAAGGTTTGCCGGTGAATCGCAAACGGGTGCTGCGGGTGATGCGCGAACGCGGGCTGCTGGTGCGTTCCCGACGTCTGCGTGCGCGTCGCCGGAAAGAGTGGGGCGAGACTTGTTGAAACGCATGGACGGCTGAGGCTCTCGTCGCTACAAATCCGTCTACACGTGCCGGACGGCTCGATCGGACACCTGCAAGTCATTCATTGTCGAGTACAAAGTTCTGGAATTTTTAGTCCGACCGTCTGGGCACACTACGACGCTCACTCCAACGAGTGTCTTGTTCATTCCTTCACCTGTGACTTGCCGACCAAGGCTCGCTCGTCATCTGCCAGTCGGTTTTCAGTCCGACTTACACATCTCTTCGATCAAAACTTCGACCATGATTACTCGTTCAAACTCCCTTTGCAGAAAGCGGGATGCCCATTCATGTACACGGTGTTTTACTGCACACTATGTCCGAGACCGAGCTGTCCCGTGCATCTTTGTCGAACGTTCATTTTGTGGCTTCTAAGCAGCGCCTATAGCGTCGAAGAAATAGAAACTCGCGGCTAGGACGAAAGCGCGGCTCCCAAGGAAAGGGTGTCCGGCACCTGCTCGGAATTTTGCTTGGGAACCGGAATCGTCGCCGAAATTCGTGTACCGGAATTATCGGATTGGATGATCAAGTCCCCGTGAAATTGGCGGACGCGTTCACGCATGCCTCTGACTCCGACGCCTGAACCTTGGCTGTAAATCTCCGCCAATTTTTCTGACGGAATGCCGTGTCCTTGATCTTCAACGTGAATTGAAATGGCTTCCGCTCCACGATCGATTCGGATGGCGGCAGTTGTGCTGCCCGAATGCCTATGGATGTTTGTGAGACATTCCTGAACCAAACGGAAGACAACCAATTCCATGTCGGAGGGAAGTCGTCCGACTGCGTCGGATATACTCAACTGGATTTCAAGTCCGCTTCTTTTTTGGAGGCCTTCTATGTACCAGCCAAGCGCGGAGGACAGGCCGTTTTCATCCAAAAGCGGTGGATGCAATAAATATGACGTTGTACGGATATCTTTTGTTAGTTGCTGCACCAGCGCTTCAGCTTCTTCGGCAGATTTGGCGAGCTGTGGATCGCGTTCTTTCGCGTGCCGAACCATCTGTGAAAGATTTATAGCCAGCACGGCCAACAACTGGCCGGCGCTATCGTGCAGTTCGCGCGCGAGGTGGCGCCGTTCCTCGTCCTGCGCTTTTAATAGGCTAAACGACAACGACTGTACTTCGGCCGTTCGGGATTGCACCTGTGATTCGAGTGTTTGTGCGAGCTGACGGAAGTTCTCTTCGCTTTGCCGGAGTGCACTTTCGATCTTGCATCTTTGAATGAAATCCGCCGCTTGCCGGACATACAGGGCCAGCCTCGATAGATCTTGTTCGGTAGGCCGGTGCACATATCCGAAGTGCGTCGATACCATTCCTATGGGGATTCCGTCGCCTCGGATAATTGGGGCCGAAATCACGGACCGAAAATGCGCCGCCCGAGCAGCAGAGCGACAGGGCGCAAACAACTCGTCCGCCTCGACGTCTTCAATCACAACTGGAGACTGCAACCGCAGTGCTCGGCCGCAAGCGGAATCGTCATCTGCTGAGACCTCTCGGAAGAAATCTAGAAAGTCCTGATCGAAGCCACGCTGCACAGCAATCGTGAGTACCTTGCCTTCGGGATCAAGTAATTGGACATTGCCCTTATCTGCTCCGAGCAGCTCGATAACACCGGCCAACATTTCCTGCAGGCCTTCTTCGAGACTCCGAATCCGCCACAGACGCGAACTCCAGTCGTTCAATTTCGTGAGTGCATCAGCTTCAGCAGCTAATTGCGACTGACTTTGACGTAACGCCTCTTCGGCCTTCTTGCGTTCGGTCACATCGCGAACAAAACTTGTAAACAGAGGTCGAAGATTTCTGAACGATTCGCTTAAAGAAAGTTCAAGCGAGATCTCCTGCCCTGATCTATGTATGCCGACCAGTTCGGCACACGCCCAATCCAAATGTCTCTTGCCAGTTGCGCGGTATTGCTTCAATGCGCAACGATGAACTTCGCGCAGATACTCGGGCATCAAAACTGTGAGGTCTTTGCCGATCAATTCGTCGGGCTTATATCCGAAAATCTTTTCGACTGCCGGATTTGCGAACTGAATGACGCTATCTTCGCCGATTTGAAAGATGGCATCTGCCGCGGTTTCAGCCATGCTTCGGAATTGCTCTTCGCTTTCCCGCAGCGCCTCCTCGATGCGTCTCTGTTCGGTGATATCCCGAGCTATTTTAGAGGCGCCAACGACACACCCTGCGGCGTCCTTTACGGGCGAAACCGTCAAAGAAACGTCCAGTAGCGTGCCATCTTTCCGCATTCGAACCGTACGGAAATGGTCCACTCGCTCGGACCTTCGCACGCGTTCCAGAATTTCGAGTTCTTCATCGTGTCGGTCGGCGGGAATGATGAAACCAATATACTTTCCAATAGCCTCGTCAGCGGTGTAACCGAATATACGTTCCGCTCCCTTATTCCAGGTGGAAACAATGCCGTTCAGGTCCTTACTGATAATGGCATCATTGGAAGATTCCACGATCGCTGCCAGCTTTGATTCAATCTGCTGGGCTCTGGCGATCTGCCGTTCGAGTTCCAGTTTCTGCAGGCGTTCGCGTTCAGCAGTTTCTTGCTGCAATGCCTGTTCGGTGCGCTTTAGCTCGGAAATGTCAATTCCAACCCCATGTATAAACCACGGCTGGCCATCGGGTTGCCGGACCAACCTGGCCTCGCAGTGAAACCATACAGTGCGTCCATCGCGGGCGAGGACACGATATACAGATTTGAGCGGGTTCCCCTTAAGCAGAATTTCTGCGGCTTCAATACTCCAGCGATTCCGATCATCGGGATGAATTTGCCGATACCAGCGAATAGGATCATCAAGCCATTCGTCGCGCGAAAACCCCAGGACTTGTTCGACCTGCGGACTGACGTAAGCCTCGCTCATGCCCCCATCCAAAAACGCCATGAAAACAACAGCGGGAATCTGCTCGACGAGTACTTTATAACGGTCTTCCAGCGTGGGAATTCCCTGGATTGAGTGCAAGGCTTGTCGTCCGCTTACATCAGGAACCGCATTTGTGGTGGAACTCGCCTGGACAAATGCACCCAATGCAGCGAACACAGATTCAATCTGCGCAGAAGCCTCTGTCTGAAGCTCGCTCGGGGCTCGCTGCCCAGACACTTTGGCTGTGATTTTGCGATCAGGTGAATCCATTGGAAAATACCAAAGGCTTTCTATGTTGGCGAATCGGCTCCCCAGTCACAATCTTATCAGTCCTTATAAGCCCGACTGGTCTTCGCGTGGACGGCGCCAGCTCGGCACTTTGTTCACCGACGCCTGAGTAAAACTGCGTAATGCACGGATCATTCGGCCGTATGTAGCGATCGCATGCGATGACAACATGGAACCCGGGGGTTGATCCATGAAGGGCATAAACTTATCGGGAAAACCGGGCATGGTGCATCCGATGCAAATTCCACCGACATTGGGACAGCCGCCGATTCCGTTGATCCATCCGCGCTTTCCGACATTGCACTGTACTACCGGTCCCCAACACCCCAGTTTTACAATGCACGTTGGCGCGCCATATTCTTCGGCGAACTGGCCTTGTTCGTAGTAGCCTCCTCGATCACAACCATCATGGACCGTGTTTCCAAACAACCAAGTGGGACGCAAGCAATCATCAAGCGGGATCATCGGTGCTTGACCCGCAGCCTGCCGGAGCAAATAAAGCAACGTCTCCATCATGTTATCAGGCTGTACAGGGCATCCCGGAATACAGACGATGGGGATATTGGCTTTAGATTTCCAATTTTCACCGAGATATTGAGGCAATCCCATACATCCGGTGGGATTGCCTTCCATAGCATGAATCCCGCCATACGCCGAGCAGGTACCCGCTGCTACGACCGCCCAGGCGCGGGGGGCGAGTTGGTCGATCCAGTCGCACGTCAGAATCGGCTGTCCGCTTCTTCGGTCAGTCCCGAGCGCAGCCCAATAACCCTCTTTTTTGTTCTTTTCGTTCGGTATCGACCCCTCTATAACGAGGATGAAAGGTCCAAATTTGCCGTCAGCCGCCAAATGAAAAGGTCGAAGAAAGTCCTCGCCGACTTCATAGGAAAGAAAGGGATTGTGGAGCCTGACCTTTGGAATACCGGGAATGCCTCCGAGAAGAACGTCTTCGATGCTGGGCTGCGTGGCCGCTGTCATCGAGATCGTATCGCCGTCACATCCCAAACCGGCGGTGATCCACAAAATATCGATCTCAGAAAAGGCGGTGCGTTCCGGCGGCCTTCCGATATCCGACTTGCGATTCTCGCCGTTGATCAAAGGGATTGCCTCCTGGCGTTTATTGATTGGAAAGGAGCGATCGAACGCCTCGCCTAAGAAGTTCGTGATCATCAGGAATCACAGTCGCATTTCACTATCATCTCTTTGGAAGAAGGTGGATGGCGAGAGATCGCGGCACATTTCCGATGGCGCCGATCTTACTGAATACTCGGAGGCTATCTATATACAGTAAACACCTTAAAACGTGCGCACGGCGAAGTAGCGTGCGTTTCGAATGACCAAGGTGCGTGCGATCTTCGTGATAGTAGTTGACGTATTCAGCGAGTAGGCGCTTGAGATGCCGCTCGTTGAGAGCGATCACGTGATCGAGCAGATCACGACGACAACTCCCGACCATCGCTCCGCTACGCCGTTTTCCCAAGGACTCTTGAACGAGGTTTGTATCGGATCGATCCTCATGGACCGCACCGCTACCGGAACCACGCATCCATACTTGGCGTCGCGGTCGAAGATGAGGAATCTCGAAAACGATTCAAACGGGAAGGCCTGCCGTAGCTGTTGGACAACCCACATGCTCGGGGGATGCTTCGTGACGTTGAAGTGCAGAATCCGCCGCCGACCGTGCCCGATGACGAAAAAGCAGTGGAGCACACCGAATGTGATTGTCGGAACCGTGAAGAAATCCATCGCCGCAATAGCTTCGCCATGATTGCGTTGATTACGACGATCCGGATCAGGAAAGCGGCCCGCGAGGTATGCCTAGAACGCCATTCCCTGGATTTGGCTGCGGGTCGCTCATGCCTGGAGCAAAATCATACTCTATCCCCGCGCGATTCCCTGCTGGAGTTGCGTGCTCGCGTTTGTGCGGGTGCGAGGCCGATTGCGAATCATTGAAAAGTTGGCCGACGTGTGATATTTCCCTTCGGCAGATTTTGCTCAGGAGGAGCGGATGCGAAAGGCATTGCT
>DATNAF010000223.1:0-8566 GCA_035572845.1 Terriglobales bacterium | reverse complement strand
ATGGTGCTCATGTAGTTTGACCGTAGTTAGCCGTCTCAGTTTTAGCATGGGCAAGATAGTAACTATTCGGATTTCCGGTGACCTTTGGTTACTTTGGATACCTCACGCCTAAGGGTACAATTTGCAATACACTTAGCAGCCAAGGGCCCCCTCTATGCCAGCAGAGCGAATCCTCATAGTCGACGACGAAGAGCCGATCCGTGATCTTGTAGCCGCCATGCTCGCTTCTGCAAATTACGTCTGCACTCCGACCGAGTCCGGCAAAGAAGCACTGAGTTTGCTGAATTCCGGCGAACAATTTGAGCTCATGCTTTCCGATCTGATGATGCCCGGCATGGACGGCATCGCTTTGCTTGAGGCCGCGAAAGAGCGCTTTCCAGATATGCCGGTGATTATGGTCACCGCTGTCACTGATGTCTCAGTTGCGTTAGGGGCGATACGGAACGGCGCCTACGATTACCTGCTGAAGCCCTTCGAGCGCGATCAACTGCTTGCCACCGTACGGCGGGCCATGGAAAATCGCCGGCTGAAGATGGAAAACCGCGAGTACCAGACGAATCTGGAAGCTCTGGTTACGGCGCGAACGGAGCAACTGCGTCAAGCGGTTTCGACTCTTGAGAAGTCTTATGACATCACGCTGGAAGCCTTGGGCAACGCGCTTGATTTGAAAGATGCGGAAACCGAGGGTCACTCAAAGCGCGTGACGGCCTATACTATCGCGATTGCCCGCGCCATGGGCCTCAGTTCCGACCAGATTAGAATCATCGCGCGAGGCGCCTTTTTGCATGACATTGGCAAAATGGCGATTCCGGACCAGATCCTCAAAAAACCGGGAAAGCTCGATCCTGAGGAGACCGCCATCATGCGCGAGCACTGCTATCGCGGATACCAGATTGTGCGGCGAATTCCATTTCTTTCAGAGGCAGCCGAAATTGTTTACGCCCACCAGGAAAAATACGACGGCACCGGCTACCCTCGCGGCCTCAAGGGCGACGAAATTCCATTAGGGGCACGCATCTTTTCGATTGCCGATACTCTGGACGCTATGACGTCCGACCGCCCTTACCGGGCGCGGTTGCCGCATTCAGTGGCGCGGGATGAGATTGTTCAGTGGTCTGGCCGCCAATTTGATCCCGAGATGGTGAAAGTGTTCGTCAGCATGCCGGAAAACATTTGGGCGGACCTGCGCAAAGACATCGACACCCAGATTTATCCCGTGTCCTATTCGACCGCTGCCAAGGTTTGAGGCTTGCAGCGACTGCACTCGTCCTGATAGCCTTCAGCGCTACTACCTTGGAGCCCAGTCATGCCGAAATATGTTATTGAGCGCGACCTTCCCGGAGCTGGAAAACTCACCGCCGATGAATTACGAGGCGTTTCCCAGAAATCATGCAATGTGTTGAGCAAGCTCGGGCCGGAGATTCAGTGGATTCACAGCTATGTGACGGCTGACAAGATCTATTGCATCTATCGCGCGCCCAATGAAGCCATGATCCGGGAGCATGCGAAGCAAGGCGGGTTTCCGGCGAACAAGATTTCCGAAGTTTCGACGATCATCGAACCAACTTCCGCCGAATAGCGGTCGACCAAATAGGACGGCTTAGTTCGGATACCCTTGTCCGCAAAAAGTTCATGTCATTCTTCGCCAACGGCTGTTCTTACCCGCATTCTCGAAATGCGGGAGCCATCCACCGGCACGTCGCGCTGTAACACAACTTCCAGGGTTGTCCCCGGCATGATTTTCACTTCATTCCCATGGCTGAAGGCGGCGATCGCAGTTCCGATAGCGCCGCCTATTCCTGCTCCGATCAAAGCGCCTTCCCCGCCCCGAATCACAGCACCGGTTAGCGCGCCGTCAGCTGCTGGTCCGGCAATCGTCGCCGCCGTTTTGCCTTTGTTGCTGTCACCCTCGATTGTGCCCTCTTGGTCTTTGACTTTAGCGTTTTCGACGCCCGGCGCATTCTCGATAGCCCCCGGCAGGACCACGGTGTAGCCGCTGGGATAAATCAGGCTCGTAAAGTGAATAAGCACCGCCGCTCGACCTTTAATGTGTCCCGCAGGTTTGATGGAAATAATCTTTCCTTGAACATACGTCCCGGCGGGGACGATGATGCGATCGTTGATGGCGACCGGGAACGTTGACTGCGCGTAGATGGGATCGCCTTCGTGGTTAGCTTTGGTGGAAATCGTATTCTTCAGTTCAATGGGAATGCGGGTGCCCGATGGAATGATGAGTTCACTGGCGCTCCGGTGCGGACCCTGAGTCAGGGTTGGCGTGGAAGTATTTTTCGGCTGCGCCCGCGGCGTTATCTCGGGCTGAGCGCTGTCTTGCGCCAGAGCGAAAGCCGAAACAAACATGAATATAAGCAGAATGCGCACGGGGCACCTCCATCGGCGAACAATAGGAACGGCTATTGAAAGTACGATGCAAGTTATCTCAGGAAAGTTATGCAGGCAAGGAGAATTTCGCGGCCCCGGCCAGCCGAATTCTTGGATCGCACGGCTTTTGTAACCTCTAAACGGACTCTGCCGTAAGACAGTTTTCAAGGAAAAGAGCTCTTAACCGCAGAGATCGCAGAGAAGATCAAAGATAACGCAGAGTAAACTTTGTGACTTCGGGTTTTTTCTGCGAACTTTGTGAGACGTGTGCGATCTCTGCGGTTCAATGTTGTTGAACCTCAGCCAATGTAGCTGCTTTTAGGTCCGGTATTCCTGTCATTGCTATAGTGAATCTGTCGATCAATGGCGCGCCCATCCGTTGAAAACCGTTTAATTCGATATCGCATGCCCGCCGAATGGGAGCCTCACGCGGCCACCTGGCTGGCTTGGCCGCATTACAAACTTGATTGGCCGGGAAAGTTTGAGCCCATTCCCTGGGTCTTCGCCGAGATCATCCGCTATCTCAGCCGCGATGAACGGGTCGAACTGATTGTCAAAGATGCTTCGGCCGAGAAGTTGGCCCGCAAGACCTTGCGCCTGGCGCATGCACTGAACGAAAACGTTCGGTTTCACCGCTGGCCGACCGACCGTATCTGGACGCGGGATTCCGGGTGTGCCTTCGTATTTAAGAATCAGTCAGCACGGGCGGGGACGCCTGTGCCCCCACCCCTATCTACACGTGGGGGCACGGGCGTCCCCGCCCATACAGCACAATTGGCCGGCGTGAAATGGCAATTCAATGCCTGGGCCAAATATCCCAACTGGAAGCGCGACGACAAAATTGGAAGCCTGATGGCAAAAGCCGCGGGTGCAAGCGAAATTCAAGCCGTGTTCGGAAAGAAAAGAATAGTGCTGGAAGGCGGCTCCATCGACGTCAACGGCCAAGGCACGCTTATAACGACTGAGGAGTGCCTGCTCAGCCGGGTGCAGCAGCGCAATCCTGGAATGAAGAAACGCGACTACGAAAAGGCCTTTGCCGAATATCTTGGCGCGTCGAACATCATTTGGTTAGGTTCGGGCATTGTTGGCGACGACACTCACGGTCACGTGGACGACATCACCCGCTTCGTTTCCCCCGACACGGTTGTGATTTGCGTGGACGCCGACCCCGCCAGCGAGAACTATGAGGCCCTCCGCGAAAATGTTCGGCGGCTGCGCGACGCCACAGTAGAAGACGGCAAACCGCTGGCGACGATCGATCTCCCTATGCCCGCCCCGATTTATTTCGAGGGCCGCCGATTGCCGGCGAGCTATGCGAATTTTTATATCGCCAATCGCACGGTCCTGGTCCCGGTATTCAATGATCCTAATGACCGGGTTGCGCTCGACATCGTTGCCGATATTTTTCCTGACCGCGAAGTGGTTGGGATTTACTGCGGAGATTTGATCTGGGGATTTGGCGCAATTCATTGCATGACACAGCAGCAACCAGCGACGGCGGAATAAGCCTCGGTATTGATGTCAACCCACCACAACAATGCTTGTCGTTTGCAGTCGTGAGCGGGGGTGATGTCGCAAGCCCATGCATTTTGTTCGATGTCGTACAGTTTTTCCTGTATTTACCGCTGAGCTGCCATCAGCGAAGATAAACTCCGGGAGCGGAAACTCGCGTCATCTTCGTCTGCTTTTCCCCTCTGGCCAGGGAGTTGTCACTTTGTCGAAGGGGTCATCAAACGCTCTGCAAGCCAGCCCTGCGAGGCCCTTGATACTTTGCATCGAAGACGAGCCCAATCAACTTACGCTGCGTAAGAAAGTTCTTGAGCGGGACGGCTACGATGTCATCGGAGTTACCACGGCAGATGAGGCGCTGAAAACCTTTTCTGAAGCTCCAGTGTGCGCCGTTATCGCTGATCACATGCTACGAGGAACGACCGGCACTGAACTTGCGAAAGAAATGAAAACCATCAAACCGAAAGTCCCAATCATTTTGTTTTCAGGCAATGCTCCAGAACACCTCAATGAGGTGGATGTTTATGTTAGTAAGGGAGAGCCCACCGCCTTTTTCCTCGGCATCGTCCGCGATGTGGTGCAACGATTCCGTTCGTAACCTGCGGTCACACTCGGCTCGTTTCAGGCTATAGCTCAATGATCTGGTGATCGAGACAATCTGGGTGCATCGCATCCAGCAGGCCATTCATCAGTTCCCTGCCGTGCTTCGCCAGGAAATAAACGCCCGCGAAGCTGCGCTCCTGAAGCTCTTTACCGGGATAAAGAGAATTGCTGATCAATTCCGCGTGCCTCTGTATTACTTCACTGTGCCGCAATTCGGCACGGGCGGCTCGGGCGCGAAGATTATTGATCTGGTAGAGCATTTTCGATTCCGCATTCTCTGCCGACTCGATGAGGGTCTTGTCGAGTTCGGCAAGTGACTCGCGAACCGCCTTCATCGAATGCTGGACGGCGGCCATGGACTTCTCGAATGAATTTTGAAGGTTCGCTGGAAGCCGGCGGGCGCCAATGGTTTCGCGTAACACTTCAGGGCCTTCGAATATCTCGGGGACTGTCAAATTGTATTTATCAAGTAAAGCTTTAAGTTTGGACTCAATCAGAGTGGCAGAAAACCGGGGTATCACGGGTGTAGTTCTATTTGCAAGGCTTTCATATACGGCCGCAGCCTGGGCAAAGTAGGCGACCTCAGCCGCTCCGCCAATATAGGTCAACGTAGGGAGCAAATAATCTTGCACGACTGGGCGCAACAGAACATTCGGACTGAACGACTGCGGCGACTTCGCTGCCAAATCTAAGAGCTGCTGGCGCGAAACTCTTTCTTCCCCAACCAGAAATTCTCCCGTTTTCGCCTGATGAATCGGGACTCGCGCGCCGTCGCGCATCGCGAACAACAACGTAGATGAGCTCGTGACCTTTACCTGTTGGTGATATCCAGTGGCATGCAGCTTGGCATCGCGGTCGAGTAAAGCCTGCGTAACTTCAGGAGCATGATCGAGGGCGGCGGAATAGAGCGGGGCTGCGATGCGGTCGAGATCCGGATCAGACCCATCGAGCAGAATGACCCCAAAATCCGCAAAAACGCGGGTAAAGAATTTGGCGAATGCCGACCCAAAATTTTCACCGGAGCGATAACAGCCTAGTAACCCGGTTACCTCGGAATCACCCAGCAGTTCCGTTGTGCGGGCCACGGCTTGCTCGATCTCGGGTCCAAAGCTGACACTCCCTACCGGCGCATCGGGTTTGCTCTCCGCGCCGCTGACTAGAGTCTGAAGCCTGCCATCAGCGCCGGGCAGTTGGACCTGGTTTACTTCTTCAAAGTCGTGATCTTCTGTGGCAAGCCAGAAGACTGGAACGGCATCAACCCCCAGCTTCCGAGCCTCTTGAGCCAGTTTTACCGCACTTAATGCTTTGTAAATCGAAAAGACCGGTCCGCCAAAAAGTCCGACTTGCTGCCCGGTAACGATTGCGCATGCACCTGAACGCAGCCGCTCTATATTTTCGAGGGTGTTTGGTGAGGCTCCCCATGCCCGGTTCTGCCGTTCGAGAATTGCTGAGATCTGGCCCCTGCGCTCAGCCGGATACTGAATGCGTCCGCTTTCTTCCTTTGCCCATTCGAGGAGACGCGGTGACCGCGGGTAGAACGGCTGCACCGTAGGAGAAAAATCCAGATAGTCAAGAAACAGCCTGCTGGTGTGGGGGACCTGGCGAAATGGGAAACAATGCGATTTCATGTGGGACAGATAATAGAGCGTTCTATCAGCTTAATTTGTCAGAGCCCGGACGCGGTGCAAACTCTCCCGTGCTCCTTCCGATCAGATGACGAAACTGCCGACTGGATGCAAAGATAGTCTTTCAAAGTATATAGACGTATGAATCACGGGGGAGTTGCTGCCTTGAACACACAATCTTTTGTTGCGCCGTTTTCGCTTGAGGGAACGCACGTGCGCCTGGATCCTCTGGGCCCCGAACACGCGCCTTTGCTCTGGGACATTGTGAAAGACCATTTGGACGATATGTTTCGCTGGATTCCCTACCGGCTGCAGTCCTTGCAGGATTTCGAGGGCTTTAACCGCCAAGTCCTCGACGAGCAGAAGCGCGGGTTGTCGATTCCGTTCGCGAGTGTTGAGCGCAGCTCAGGCAAGGTCATCGGGACCACCCGCTACATGAATATGGATTTGGCCAACCGCAAACTCGAGATTGGATCCACGTGGATCGCTCCCCCATGGCAGAGGACAGCTATCAACACCGAAGCCAAGTACCTGATGCTGCGCCACGCTTTCGAGACCTGGAACTGCTTGCGTGTTGAACTTAAAACCGATTCCATGAACCAGCGATCGCGCCGGGCGATTCTTCGGCTAGGAGCCAAAGAAGAGGGCACGCTGCGCAAACACATGCTCACCTGGAACGGCCGCCAGCGCGACTCGGTTTACTTCAGCATCCTGGATACAGAATGGCCTGGAGTGAAGTCGGATCTGGAGCGCAAAGTACAGCGGTGAGGCACTTCCAGGAAAAGCTCTTAACCGCAGAGATCGCAGAGAACACCCGCAAAGGTCGCAGAGAAAAGCAGGCTTCTATTGGCGCAGAGATTTCTCTGCGTTCTTTGCGGGTGTTCTCTGCGATCTCTGCGGTTAAAAGCTTTGTTGACTGCGCTCGATCCCCCTCAAGCAGGCGATATCGACGTAGATCAATCTGACTGCACCATTATTGCTACAATCTGATCATGCCTGAAAGATCCCCATTCACCGATGTCCCCGCCGCGATCGAAGAAATTCGCGCCGGGCGAATGATTGTGATTGTGGACGACGAGGACCGCGAGAACGAAGGCGACCTCATGCTGCCGGCCGAAAAAGTCACGCCTGAGGCGATCAACTTCATGGCCAAATATGGCCGAGGCCTGGTCTGCCTGACCTTAACGGAAGAGCGTTTAGAGCATCTGCGCCTCGGGCCCATGAGCGCGGAGAATACTTCGAATTACGGCACGGCGTTTTGCGAGGCCATCGATGCTCGCGAGGGTGTGACCACAGGGATTTCGGCTTACGACCGAGCCCGAACAATTCGCGTGGCCATTGATCCCTCGACCCGGCCTTCGGACTTGGCCCGTCCAGGACACGTTTTCCCGTTGCGCGCGCGCAAAGGTGGAGTGCTGGTGCGGGCGGGGCAAACCGAAGCATCAGTCGATCTGGCGCGAATGGCTGGCATGGTCCCTGCCGGCATTATCTGCGAGATCATGCGCGAAGACGGCACCATGGCACGAGTCCCCGACCTTATCGACTTCTGCAATGTGCACGGGATGAAGATGCTGACCGTGGCGGAACTGATCCGCTATCGCATGCAGCATGAGCGCTACGTTCATCGGGTCGGGGAGGCACTGGTGAATACGCAGTACGGTGAGTTTCGCGTCATTGCCTATGAGAGCGAAGTCGATGGCGGCGACTCGCATTTGGCTATGGTGCGCGGGGACATTGAAACCGGAGAACCGGTACTGGTGAGAATGCACGCGCATTGCTTGATTGGCGATGTTTTCGGTTCCGAGGGTTGCGATTGCCGTGACACACTTGACGGTTCGTTATCGGCGATTGCTCATGCCGGCCGGGGAGCATTGATCTACCTTCACCAATCATCCAGAGGATTTTCAGTTGAGCGGGTCGGCGATAAAACGGCCATTTCGTTCCATCACGACCGCGCGCCGCAAACTGCTTCCGAAACTCAACGCAAGACGCAGCGTGAGATCGGCATTGGAGCGCAGATTCTTTCAGATCTCAATCTGCACCGCATACGCCTGCTCACCAATCATCCGCGAAGGGTTGCTGCACTTGAGGGATTCGATATTGAGATTGTGGAGCAGGTGCCGGTGTCTCTGGCGCGGAAAGTTCAGTGATAGTGATACCCGAGCCGCTGCTTTAAAGCTTTTAACCGCAGAGATCGCAGAGAATTCCAGCCCGAGATCGCGGAGAGAATAAATTTCTCTGTGTTTTTCCTCTGTGATCTCCGTGTCCTCTGTGTTCGGGTTTTCTTTTTTTCCGCGTTCTCGGGTTGCTTTTCTCTGCGTTCTCTGCGGTTAAAGGCTTTTGATTTTGTTGTGCGCTTTAATCGACCCGCTGCCGTGAGAAAGCTTTTAACCGCAGAGATCGCTGAGAAATGCCCCCGAGATCGCGGAGCACGGCAAAATCACTTGCGA
>DATNAF010000222.1:0-10168 GCA_035572845.1 Terriglobales bacterium | reverse complement strand
CCAAGCAAGCGATTGCGATTGGATTATCTAAAGCGAGAAAAGCAGGAGTGAAATTACCTGCGCCGCCAAAAGGGACGGCGTCGGCGAAGAAAGCGAATGCAAGGCACAAGTCTCGACGCAATAGGCCATCGAGTAAGCGATCTCGCGCCACCAGCGGAGCCCTGAAACGCGAGGGGCGATCGGGCGCGTCGCATCGTGCTCTTTCCCGGCATGCACGTACCGCGTCACGACGCCGCACAGCATCGAGCCGCTCGCAGGCGGCACGCAAAGCAGCGCGTACGCTCAGTTCGGCGCGGAGCCGAGGAAGATAGCGTGGAAACGACCGAACCGCTTCCGATACAAAGTGTCGGGCCGGTGCACATTGGATCGGCGAAAGTTCACATCGGGACCTCGGGGTGGCATTACAAACAATGGATTGGAGATTTTTATCCGCCGCGCTTTCCGCCGGCGAAAATGCTGGCGTGGTATGCGCGAGAGTTTCATACCGTTGAAATCAATAACTCTTTTTATCGGCTCCCCGAAGAAAAAAATTTCAAAGCCTGGGCGGACACGGTCCCCCCGGGCTTTCTGTTTGCAGTCAAAGCCAGCCGCTTTCTTACGCACATCAAACGCCTGAAAGACGCAGAGGATCCGATCAATCTTTTCTTTTCCCGTGCCGTGCATCTCGGTCCCCATCTGGGGCCGGTACTTTTTCAGCTTCCGCCCAGGTGGAAGGCTGACACTGGACGACTACGAGATTTTCTCGAAGTGCTTCCGAAGGACCATTCGTACGCGGTCGAGTTCCGGGACGATACCTGGTACGCGCAGGAAATTTTTCGATTGCTGCAGCAGCACAATGTTGCGCTTTGCCTTCACGATTGGCATTCGGAACCGTGGGCTCACGAAGTGACTGCGAATTTTTCATATATTCGCTTCCATGGAACGGGTGGACGCTATGCAGGGAACTATCCCGATCGCCTATTGAACGAGTGGGCGGGCAAAATCCAGAGCTGGGCAGGGCGACTCAATGAGATTTATGTCTATTTCAACAACGACGTTGGCGGGCATGCTATCCGCAATGCGCGTACCCTGCGGGCTGCAGTCGCCAAATTGGCAGAAACTTCCTCAGGATCCAATAAGTCCCGGGCAGCGTAATCAAACCTCGCCGCTATACACATAATTGCAACAAAACAAAGTCTTTTCAGCAGGGTTTCTACAGCAAATCGGTTTTTGAAGTACAGCGACGGCCTGATCGTCAAGTTCCAGGGCTGGCGATATGCTTTCTACGATGCACGTTATCAAACGAGGCTAAGAGGAGGCAGCATGCTCTATTGGGCGCTGGTATTTCTGATCGTCGCGATTATCGCCGCGATTTTTGGATTCGGTGGGGTCGCGGTAGCTGCGGCCGGGATCGCGAAGCTCCTGTTCTTTATTTTCCTGGTGATATTCGTTATCACCTTGATAACAGGACTTACCCGTCGTGGGCGCACTCCAGGAATCTGATCGTCTGCGATCAACAGCGATGTATGTGATTTGAAAAAAGGCCCCGAGTTTCCTCGGGGCCTTTATTCTTGTAAAAAGATAAACCTACTGTGGGGGTTGAGAAGTACTGTTGCCGGTGTTCGGCGAGCTAGTTCCGGTGTTGTTACCAGAAGAGTGGTCCATACTTCCGGAATTCCCCTTAGTGTTGCAAGTGTCGGAAATCATCTTCACTTCAGTTACGTTGAAAGTTTTGCCTGAGGCGCCAGTATTGCCCGACGAAGTAGCCGACATTCCATTTTCCCATGTGCCTTTTACCCTGACTTCGTGTCCGACATGCGCCGACACATCCTGTCCCGCCAAGGCTATGGTTTTGCCCTTTTTGGTTTCAAGCATGTACTGTCCGCCTTGGGACTGAACACAACCCTTTAGTTTGTGCTCTCCATTTTTCTGGTTTTGATTGGCGGTGTTCTGATCGGTTTGAGTGCCAGGGGTATTGGCGTCGGGTTGATTCATACCTCCGGGCTGTTGTTGACCTGGCTGCTGCATGCTCGGGGATGAGCTCTGCGTCCCTTGGCCTCCGCCGGGCGCCATTTGCGCGACGGCCGAAGCCACGAAAAATGCACATGCCAAACAGATTGATAGCGATAGTTTTTTCATTTGCTAGTCTCCTGCTTTGGAATTGCGAACGATCGTTCGTTTTCGGGATTAAGCGACCGTCCTGCGTCCCTCATCAGACGCCCTAGCCACGGAGGGAGGTTGCAGGGTGCGAATGCGTTTCTTCAGCAACACACGTTGGATGGTATTGGAGAGCTGGTTGCGAGATCCTGCTTTGTCGCAAAATGCATCGATAATGCGGCGCGCGCTTAGAGGTACGAGTGTGCTGCCTGAGAACAGCACCACAGGAACTCTCGGCTTTATCGCCTTGATTGCGACTGCCAGGGCCTCACCATTCATTCCTGGCATTTCATAGTCAGTCACTACGACATCTATATGGTTTTCGGCTGCTAGCCGAACGCCTTGTTTTCCTGATGTTGCAGTCAGAACCTTGAATCCCAGACCCTCAAACATCGAGCGATAGAGCGCGAGACCGGGTTGAAAATCATCAACCCAAAGCAACGTAGGACGACCGGAACACACCGGGCGTTTTTCTGCCACGCTGGCTGAGTGAGACCGCCAGACCGCAGGCTTGACCACTCTGGTGGACGTACTGCTGGCTCTGGCAGACCGTGGCATTGTCACAATGTAGGCTGATTTCCTGTGGAAAACAATTGAGTAAACGCTGTAGTCGATCTGCAGTGAACGCTGTATGCCTTTTCAGCAAAACACCTTACGCATGAAAGCGGAAGGAAAACGTTATCTGAACGTATGTACCTAGAAAGATTGGAGATGCAAGTAGTCTTGGAGACTAATCTCGCCACCCGAATCACGGGTGGCGAGTTCATTAGCAGAAGGTGCGAGGAAACTTCACAATCTTCCCATTAACAGAAGCACGATCAGGATCAACAGAATTAATCCCAACCCGCCGCTCGGGTAATATCCCCAACCTGTGCTGTATGGCCAAGTAGGCAAGGCCCCGAGTACTAACAACACAACAATAATCAGGATAATTAATCCCATAGTTCCTCTCGTGTCGGGCAGATTTTCAGTTCATGCGCGGCAGGTTCTCCGCGCCCACGGAACAAGCTAGGCTACGGCCAGCACCTCTGGTAATCGGGTCAACTCTGTAACAGCTTACAAATCATTCTGTACCAAAGAAGATGAATAAAATTCGCATCTCGTCCTTTACTGACAGGCTGATTCGCTCTGGCTGTTAGCACAAGAATAATTTCCGACTTGCCGGTTATCGCGGAATCTATATAAGGCTGAGACGCGTTTAGTTTGCGCTGATTCAGCAGGAGTCAGCATGCAGGAAAATAGACCGCGCGTAGTGGTCGTCGGCGCCGGATTCGGCGGCCTGGAAGCAGCCCGCAATCTGGCGAAGCTGCCGGTGCAAGTCACCCTGATCGACCGGAGGAACCATCACACATTTCAGCCTCTGCTATATCAGGTTGCGACGGCGGGAATTTCTCCGGGCGAAATTGCCGCCCCCATCCGCTGGATTCTTCGCGGCCGCAGGAATGTCGAAATAATCATGGACGAAGTTGTGGGGTTCGACCTCACTCGGAAAACTGTCGAGCTTCCGAATCTCGAGATTCCTTTCGACTACCTGGTCGTTGCATCTGGCGCTCAGCATTCCTACTTTGGGCACGATGAATGGGAGCCGTTTGCGCCAGGTTTGAAGACCGTAGAGGACGCGTTGGAAATCCGACGCCGCGTGTTATTGGCCTTTGAACTTGCGGAGAAGCAGGCGTCATCAGGAGGCCCTCAGGCGATGCTCACGTTTGCAATCGTGGGCGGCGGACCGACCGGCGTAGAGCTCGCCGGGACTCTGGCTGAGATTGCGCATAAAGCTTTGCAGCACGAATTCCGCTCGATCGATCCTAAACACGCTCGAATTTTGCTGCTTGAGGGAGGCCCTCGCATTTTGCCGACCTACGCTCCTGACCTTTCGCAAAGTGCGGTGCGGCAATTGGAGCATTTAGGAGTGGAAGTGCGCGCACCCGCGCTGGTCACCCGGATTGAACCCGGTGCAGTTTGGATCGGAGCTGAACGAATTCCGGCTGCGGTGATCCTGTGGGCCGCGGGCGTTGCCGCGTCTTCTCTCGGCAAAAAGCTGGGAGCTCCGACTGATCGAGCGGGCCGTGTGATGGTGAACGCTGACTTGAGCATTCCAGACCATCCCAACGTATTTGTTATCGGCGATCTTGCGACCTTGAAAGATAAGCATGGGAAGCCGCTGCCAGGCGTCGCGCCGGTTGCACTGCAGGAAGGCCGTTATGTGGCAAAGGTTATCGGAGGCGATCTGCGGAACTCTCCGCGAAAAGACTTTGACTACTTTGATAAAGGCAGCCTTGCCACTATCGGGCGCGCGGCGGCGGTTGCTCAGTTTAGAAAACTGCACATCTCAGGATACTTCGCCTGGTTGGCTTGGCTTTTCGTGCACATATTCTTCTTGATCGGGTTCCGTAACCGCATCATTGTGTTGATCCAGTGGGCCTGGTCGTACTTCACTTATGAACGAGGCGCGCGGCTGATTACCGGCGACACCAGCCTTCCGGGATGGCCCGCTGCCGAGCCGGAGAGTGAAAAATCCATTGCAGTCGCAAGAAGTGCGAGACAATAGGAACAGCAGTTCTGCTGGAGTGTGACATGGCTCGCCGAATATTGTTGGCTGTCTTGCTCTCGATCCTTCTTCTTCCCGCCTTGGCTCAGGCGAACGTTCTCAAGCTGGTAATCGACGATACGATCCAGGCCGCGACCGAAGAGCGTATTGAGCGAGCTCTGAACCAGGCCGCAGCCGAAAAAGATGACGCAGTTCTCATCGAGCTCAGCACGCCGGGCGGGCTAATGGACGCTATGCGCGAGATCATGAGCAAAATCATTGTGTCTCCGGTTCCGGTCATTATTTATGTGACGCCCAGCGGCAGTCGCGCGGCTTCCGCCGGATTTTTCATTTTGGAAAGTGCGGACATCGCGGCCATGGCGCCAGGAACAAATACCGGAGCGGCGCATCCTGTGGGCGCGTTTGGCGGTGATATCAAAGGCACAATGAAAGAGAAGGTTGAGCAAGATGCAACCGCTCTCATGCGCTCAGTTGTCGCCAAGCGCGGCCGAAATGTGCAAGTGGCAGAAAGCGCCGTGCTGCAGTCGAAGTCCTTCACAGATGGGGAAGCGCTCTCGCAAAAACTGATCGATTATGTCGCTCCGACTGAGCAGGATTTATTTCGCCAGATCGCGTCTAAGCCAGTGAAGCGGTTCAACGGCCAGACGGTCACGCTGAATCTGACCGGCGAACGCGAGGTCGTAATGGATGAAACCCTTAAAGAGCACATCCTCGCGTTTCTCATGGACCCAGATATCGCATTTATTCTGCTAGCCATCGGAGCGCTCGGGATCTATACCGAATTCAATCATCCAGGAGCGGTCTGGCCGGGCACCGTCGGCATAGTGTTTATTCTTTTGGCCGTTTTTGCCCTGCACCTTTTGCCAATCCGCTTTGCCGCGGTGGTGTTGATCTTTGCTTCATTTGTCCTGTTTGCGTTAGAAGCTAAGTTTGCCACCCATGGAGTTCTGGCTATCGGCGGCATCACGATGCTTGTGATCGGGGCGCTTCTTTTGGTCGATGCACCCATTCCCGAAATGCGGGTGAAGTTGGCAACCGCTTTGGCAGTGAGCATTCCGTTGGGAGGGATTACTGTCTTCCTGATGACGGTGGCGCTACACGCCCGTCGCAACAAGATTACGACCGGTATTGAAGGATTGATCGGCGAAGTCGCGATTGCGCAGACCCCGCTGGCGCCGTCGGGGAAAGTCTTTGTGCATGGCGAGATTTGGGACGCCGTGGCAACCACGAATATACCCGCTGGGGAGCGCGTGGTCGTGAACAAGGTGGATGGATTGCAGTTGAAGGTTGATCCGGTCCAGGAAGCGGTGGAAAGGCATTAACCACGAAGGGCACGAAGGTTCACGAAGGAAGGCAAACCCAAACTCCTCGGGAGTGTTTTTTCGGTATCAGATCATGCGGCCTCGTTTTCCTTCGTGAACCTTCGTGCCCTTCGTGGTTAATGGGCTTCCCCGCGTATCTTCCCGATAAACTCTGGTAACTCACGCTCCTACACTACGGGTGCAGTACAATCAGCTCACACACCTGCATTTTGGCGGGAGGTCAAGATGGATTTAGGTATCGGCACGATTACCGTCGCCATCATTATTGTTTTGCTTTATGCCCTGAGTTCCATCAAAATCCTGGCCGAGTATGAACGCGGAGTCATTTTCCGCCTGGGTAGATTACGGCATGAAGCCAAAGGGCCGGGCGTAATTCTCGTGTTCGCACCGGTGGACCGCATGGTCCGGATCTCACTCCGGCAAGAGGCGCTGGAAGTCCCCCCGCAGGACATCATCACTCGCGACAACGTGACCTTGAAGGTGAACGCGGTCATTTTCCTGCGCGTGATCGAGCCCACTCGAGCGGTAGTTGAAGTTTCCAATTACGTTTACCAGACATCGCAGTTCGCGCAGACAACTCTTCGCTCGGTACTTGGTGAAGTTGAACTCGATGAATTGCTGGCGCATCGCGAAAAGATCAATCTCCGTTTGCAAAGCATACTTGACCAGCACACCGCCCCGTGGGGCGTGAAAGTGGCGAACGTCGAAGTCAAGCAAGTCGACATGCCTGAATCGATGCTGCGTGCCATGGCCAAGCAGGCTGAAGCAGAACGCGAGAAGCGTTCGAAGATTATTCACGCGGAAGGCGAGTTCTCGGCGGCACAACGTCTCGTCGATGCCGCGAACTTACTGGCAACCGAGCCGGTCAGCATTCAGCTCCGTTATTTACAAACGCTTACGGAAATCGGCGTGGAGAAAAATACAACTGTCGTCTTCCCGGTTCCTGTGGACTTTTTCTCTGGTATGCAGAAGTTGTTAGGAAAGGACATCGCCCCAGCGAAATAGATTTGGACCCGCGAGGACTTTATGACTCCAGTTATGGCAGCGCCGGCACGCGATCCACGAACGGAATATTCGGAAGATACAGAAATAACTCTTGGGACAGGCAAGATGCTGGCCCTATTCTTCGGGCTGGTCATCCTCTGCGCTACATTTTTTGGCCTGGGATATTCGATTGGTCACAACTCGACGAAGTCCAGTGCCGAACTGCTTCCGTCACCCAGCACGTCGAGGCCGTCACGCCTCTCGCCATCGACGTCCTCAACAACTAGCGTCGCGCCGGTAACGCAAGCGCCAACGGATACGCAGTCGGCCGCCAGTCAGCAAGCTGCGCCGGATGCGAGCTCCGCAACGACCTCGACACCGACGCAATCGACTTCTCCAACACCAGACCAGGCGGCGCCGCTTACGCCTCCGCAGCCGGTTGCCAGCTATTTCGTCCAGGTTGCAGCTGTAAGCAAAGAGGAAGATGCACAGGCATTAGTGGAGTCGCTCAAGGGCCGCCAGTATCAGGCTTTCATTGCCGACGCGACGCCGGACAAACTCTTCCACGTGCAGGTCGGACCGTTTACCGATGTCAAAGAAGCTGAGAGTATGCGGGCGCGGCTGGTGAATGACGGCTACAATCCGATTTTGAAAAAGTAGCTGAGCAGGAACTCGCGCTTACGCGGTGGTCAGGCGGTTCTTCCAGTGTGAGCGCACGAACCAGATAATTCCCGCCGCGATAATTACCACTATCACCACGTCAAGCTTGTGCAGATATTTTCCGATCTGGCGCCAGTTCTCGCCCATTTTCATTCCGACCCAGGCTAGGAAAAAACACCACGGCCACGATCCTAAAAATGTATAGACATGAAAACGCAGACGCGGCATACGCGCGATGCCCGCAGGTAAGGCGATAAATGTCCTAACGACTGGCAGCATGCGCGCAATCAACACCGCTAAATATCCCCAGCGGGCAAAGAAGCGGTCCGCCCAGTCAAGTTCATGTTTTCCCATGAGCACCCACTTGCCATAACGTTCCACTAGAGGCCGGCCTCCGTAGGCTCCGATCTCGTAGGCAACCAGCGACCCGAGGTTGCAGCCGATTGCGCCGGCAGTCGCGACCCAGAGCAACTTCATGGTTCCGGAAAATACCAAATAGCCGGCGAAAGGCATGATCAGTTCTGACGGGAGTGGAATGCATGCCGACTCGATTGCCATGAGTATGGCGATGCCGCTGTATCCAGTAGCTGCGATCAGCGTTTTTATGAAGATGAATAAAGCGCCTACAATTTTTTCAGTCATTGTGAATGGGAGGGTGTTTTAGCTGATCTGCAAACCTGCTGCAGCTTTTACAGTGTACAACTCTCAGATATTTGTCCCGCTTGAGCGCTCGCGATAGAAGTGCATTAAGTCCAACAGGATGGGTTGCGCGCCAAGCTGACGAAGTAGTGTCGTCACCTGCCCGCGATGATACGTTCCGTGATTCACCACATGCAGCATGGATTGCCAAAGAGGATTGGAATACGTGCCAAATTTGAGCGTCTTATATTCCATTTTCCGGTCGAGGTCCGCTTGACTGAGTCCGGACGTGAATACCAATAGCCGTTCCTCGTGGACCGCCCAGGTCTCGCGAAGCGTTCGCGCGTCCGAGAACAGGCTAACGTTTGGCAAGGCCGATGGCGACCGTCCCTGAAAGCGCTCCAGCCAGATCCACTCAGCGCCATAGATGTGCGCAAGCGTGTCCCGAACGGAGGAAAAGCTTGAACCCATCGGCTTGGTGAATTGTTCGGAGGTCAGTTTTTCAGCGGCCGCCAGGGACCGCCGGTTGGCCCAGGCGTTGTACTCAAATAACTGGCGGATTTCGTCGGGGGACATAACACAAATCTTCGAAACTAGAACGAACCATCCTGGGTGAACGTGAAGCCGGGCAATGCCGCACCAGCGGCGGATTTGGCAACTTTCACCCGGACCGTCGGTGCATCCGGTGCGTTTACCTCTGCTGGGCGAAGCACCGCATATTGGGTGAATACTTCGTTGTAGAGCTTGGTCACGAGATAATCCTGGCCATTTTCGTCTTTACGCCAAACCTGCCCAAGCTGGATGGACTTAACTGCCATGCTGAATTCTCCAGGAATCCCAAAATCGAAGTGACTGTTGTTCATTCCAGAGTAACGGCAGCACTTGTGCGCGTCAATGCTCCGAAGTCGTGGTCAATATCGTGAAGGGAAGTGAACCTTCGGACAGGAATAAATTTGTTTCGCTATTGTTGTTAAGATTGCATTCTGCCGAGGAGGAGAAATGCCACGAGGAGTGATGCCGCGAAGGCCAGGAAAGACCGGAAGACATGAAGGAGCGAGACTAAGTGCCCGAGCGATTGCCGCGCCGGCCGGGCCGAGTAAGAGTCGAAAGGTCACGGCTAAAACTCTCGCGAATTCTGGTTCTGCTAAGGTTCCGAAAAAAGCAGCACTAACAGCAGCCAGGAGCGGCGCTGCGAAGGGCTTCAATCCGATCTCGCCGGAGCGAGTGTCGGAAATTTTAAAGCGGCTGGACCAGCTTTATGCCGACGTGACCTGCGCTCTTACCCACAAAGGTCCCTGGGAACTTTTGGTGGCGACAATTCTTTCGGCGCAATCGACCGATGTGCGAGTGAATATGGTGACGCCGGAGCTGTTTAAGAAATATCCCACGGTGCAGGACTTCGCGAAACTAGAACCGCAACAGCTCGAGGCTGATATCCGCTCCACCGGCTTTTTTCGCAACAAGTCGAAGTCTGTGGTCGGCGCCGCCCGTAGAGTGGTGAACGAATATGGCGGTAAGGTGCCGGACAATATGGAAGACTTGCTGACGCTTCCGGGAGTTGCGCGAAAGACTGCCAATGTTGTGCTGGGCACGTGGTTCAAGAAAGCCGAAGGAGTCGTTGTCGATACCCATGTTCATCGCATCTCGCGACGGCTGGAGCTGACCAAGAATGACGATCCGAAGAAAATCGAACAGGATTTAATGGCCGTGATCCCGCGCGAGAAGTGGATCCTGTTTTCGCATCAGGTGATCTGGCATGGACGTAAGCTCTGCTTCGCTCGATCTCCAAGGTGCGTCGATTGCCCGCTGGAAAACATTTGTCACGCCGAAGACAAAACATGGAGCACGGTGGAGAAGCACAAAGGGGCAAAGGCGTAAG
>DATNAF010000221.1:0-10818 GCA_035572845.1 Terriglobales bacterium | reverse complement strand
CTTCCATCCAATGATCGAAAAAGTCGGGAATGAGAACTGCTTCCGGAAGATACTGGCATTTGCCCACATCGGCGCCTTCCCAGTCAGATCCGACAGTTCTCCCGGTTTTCAACATTGCGCTCTGGGTTTTCGGTATTAATTTCTATTAAATGCTCCGTAGGCCTCGAACACTGTATACAAAAGCTCAGTAAGCGTCCCTATGAAGGGATATAAAGAAGGCATTGCTCCCCTTTTGCGAACGACCGCCGTCGGAGCTTTTGACACCGGGGAACGTGTTACGTGAGTGATTGTTCGATTACGACGAAAGTGAAAATGCTTTGGCTCGCAGCCGTCGTGTTTTCCTTGACCATGACCTTGTCCTCACAAACCCCTCCACCCTCACCGAATCGTCAGCATGCACCGCCCGATCTAAACCTGATACTGCGATCGATGGAGGCTGTCGAACAGCGCAATCCCGCGCATTCTCATTCGTTTGAAGTGACTCGCAACTACCAGGTGTTCCGCGCGGACGACAAGCAACCCACCTCTGAGATCACGGCTGAGATCAGTTTCATTCCCCCGGACGTGGAGAGCTACAAGATTACGCAGGCGAGTGGAAATCCCCGCGGAGTAAAGATCGTAGACGCAATTCTGGCAAGAGAGATGGAGTCTGCCGCAGAAGGCGCCCACGCTAGCATCGGCCGAATGAATTACGATTTTACGTTCCTGCGCCAGGAGGACTTCGGTCTTGTTCCTGAGTACGTTTTGCTCCTTATTCCGAAGCGCAAAGAAAAGGACCTGCTCCGCGGTCAGATCTGGGTAGATGCGAATACATTCCATATTCGCCGGATAGAAGGCGTCCCCGCCAAAAACCCATCCTGGTGGATTAAAGACGTCCACATCACTTTGCAGTTTGCCACAGTCGATGAGATGTGGATGCCGGTTTCATTTGATGCCATAGCCACGGTACGGCTTTTGGGACAGTTCACTCTGGCGGGACTGACCGTTAGACCGCATACTCCGCAGCGACTCGCGAAAGTCAACTGACCTCAGGCATTTTCCGGCGGTGCAACTGCGCATGGCTGATCACGCTTCACCGAATCATGCTGCGAGGTTGAGATTGCTCATGTGAGTGGTGTCGGGCTGCAGAATTCTGTGCGCTCTCAGATCGCCAAGCAGAAAGTTGATTTCTCCGCCGGCAAGAACGGCAAATCCAGAGAGGTAAAACCACAAATACAGGCCGACCGCAGCGCCGAGCGAGCCGTAAGTCTTATTAAGACTATCGAAGTGTCGGAAGTAAGTCCCCAGCAAGTATGACAGGCCTATCCAGATCATGACTGCAACAATCGCGCCCGGCAGGCTGTCGCGGAAGCGCTGCTTCACATTCGGACCGAAATGGTAGAGCAATTCCAACCCCAGCATGGTAGAAAGTACAGCAATTCCCCAGCGAAAGTAACGCCATGTGGCGAGTATGGCCGGACTGAGGTCAAATCTGCGGGTGGACCAGACCCCAAAGGAAGTGCCCTCTACGATCAATCCCACGGCCACAAGTAACAAAGACCCAGCGATGAGAGTCAGTCCCAGCGCGATTGGCCGAGTTTTCCAGACCGGGCGACTCTCGCGGACTCGATATACGACATTCAGGCCATCAATGATCGCGGCGAAACCACTGGAACCTGTCCAAGCCGTGAACACCAAGCCGAGCGTAAGGAAATGAGCGTGTTTGTGACTGACGACGTCAGTTACGATGTTTCGCACCAGGCTCATTCCATCGCCGGGAACGAGTCTCGCCATTAAGTTGAGGAGTCCTTCAAACAGGCGAGGAATTGGGACATACGCGAGCAGCGCCGCCATTGATACCAGCAGGGGAAACAATGAGAGCACAAAATAGTACGACAGGCCCGCGGCAAAGACGAAGAGATGTTCGTCATAAACGTCGGTGTAGATCGTGATCAGCGACCGTTTAGTCGTGAGCCACGCCGCTTCCAATGTTAAATCTGACACCGAACTCTCCCAACAGGGGAAAGCTGCCCAAGCACACAAGCTTGGGCAGCAATTCTAATGACGATCGCGTGACCTACTGACGAGGTGCGTCGGCCGCCTTATCTGAGCCCTCGTTACCGGTCACTTTGTCCTTACCGCTGACTGCGATCGATTTGGTACCTTCCCCAACCTTTTTACCGAAATGGCCAATCCCTTTGCCCATTGCTTCCGTCGCTGCGATGGGATGGCCTCCGGCAATGTCATGTCCTGCTGCTTTGCCACCACGGCCTATGTCGCTCGGCGCGGCCCCGAATGTGCTGGTTCCACCGATGTTGAGATGCGACAGTGTGTTCTCGTCGAGTCTGCCGGTGACCTCGAGTTCTTGCTTTGCCTGAAATGCGCGGATTGCACGGCGCGTGCTCGGATTCATGCGTCCTGTTGCGTTGCCGGCTTTGAAGCCCGCGACATTCAGTTTCGCCTGTGCTGCGCGTATGATTGCAGGCGTGATCCCGACCTGTTTCGTGATTGGCTGAACCTCAGTATTCATCTGCCGGTGCGTCACTGCGGTTCCGGATGGGGTTTTGCTCGGGGTCGTCGAGGTCGTCGCCTGTTGTGCCGCCATCGATGCTCCGAGCGCAAGGGTCATGATCAAAATTGCATTGGAACGCTTCATAGAGTCTCCTGCTTCTGAATTGTGACTAAGGAAGAAAACTTCAGATGGACTGACTTAGTTCAGAAGACCTGAACGAGGACGGTATGCTTACCTCAAACTAAGGATATCCCTTCACCTTCCAGCAAGCTGGTCAAATCTGCACAGTGACGCTGATCATTTGTGGATTGTACTTTCCATGACTCGAACCTCACTTCGAGAAAAGTGAGGATGCTCTCGTGCAGACTTAGCCACTCTTGGCTTGGCCATTTCCCTGGTGACTGCGGCAAGGGTCGCTTTGCTGGATTGTTTCGTTTTACTCATGGTCCATCATGAAACGAAGCCTCATTGATCGCAGGTCAATCGGAGGCAACACCTCATTTCCTGTCCTGCTATAATGAGAGTTGGGGTTGATTACTACTTTTCTCCTCTTTCAGGTCCTCTGAACTAAGTCAGTCCATCTGGAGTTTCTCTTTTTCTTAGCCCCACTTGAAAGGGGCATAATCATGTCTTTTGAGGCGATTCTCGATGAAGTGGATCAACTCCACGGCGTGAGCACCCGGCTGGAAGGATTGGCGGAGCAATTTCCGCCGGTCTTAGAAGCGCTCCTGACAATCGCCGGAAATGTCCGCAGCACCGCCACCATACTGGCAGTCCTGGTGGCGACGAAGCTTCACGGCGAGGATGGACTTGCTGTCTCCGTTTCAGGGTAGAACTGGGACAATGCCTGGGGTTTGGATCCTGAACCTTGCGTCAGACGCGTATTGTTTCCAGAACAAAATGCTTGCAGCTTTTGGCTGTTCGCTACAAAGCTGCTGTCATCGAGTTCCTTTGTTTGGGCAGGTCCCGATGCTCCGAAAAGCTGGTCATCGTCTGCTTGAGCTGCGAGTCCACTTCGTCGGCGATGGTCATTACGTCGGTGAGCACCAGGGCCAGATCCACGGCGCTGAGATTGTTGCGCAAGGTCTGGAAAATGCATACCTGAAGGATCCGCGATTCTTCAACCAGCATGGCCGCGGTATAACCTTGCTCATTTCGTACTCTTCCATGGGCCAAAGCTGCCATCGAAATCTTCGCCTTGCCCTCATTGAGGTGAGGTTCTCTGAGTCGTTGAACCAGTTCTACGAGCAACGTACGTAGATGACCGGTTCGGGCCTCATCGCTGAGAGCGAGGTGTGCGAGCTCTTTATTCCCATCCACACGCGCGAGCCATTCCCGGATTGTGCCGGCAGAATGGCGTTCCAGTATGGTTGCCACCGGCTCTCGCACCTTTGCTACTCGATGCTTAGGATCTTGCAATCTGTTCTTCAGCAGCTTTACAACCTCATGAGGAGGAGATGGAGTGACAAGAACCTCATCCGCCATTGGCACCAGCGCAGAAACCGACTCCCGTAGAGCGGGATAGTCGCTCATTATCATGGTGATTGCGGCCGGATGAAAGTGCCGCATGGCATTCACCAAGGTGAAGCCGTCTCCCGCGGCGGGCAGGTGAAGATCACAAACCAGCGCCGAAAACTCCTCGGTGGCAACGCATCTCAGCGCTTCTCTGACGTTAGGTCTCGCAACCACCTGGAAACCACCGCGCTCGAGGGCCGAATGTAAAGCGCTCGGCGGCGACGAATCGACTTGCACAAGTAGAACTCTCGAATGTGGGACGCTCTGCTCCTGCGGCCGGGAACGAGATCTTAAAGCTCCCATTTACCATGACCTCCAATCTGATGATCCAAGCCTAGGCTTTCGGCCGACTGGCGTCTGAGCAAAATTGAGCAACTCCGCAACGGAGTGACTTAGTTCGCGCGTGCTGCAGCATTTACGCGTCGCGTACGGTCTGTTTCTTTGCCTTCTTGGGACGTCTTTTGTTTTTTTGCAGTCTTCGCGACATGAGTTGATGGTATCGAGCGCGGCGAAGCTTTACTGTGCAATTGTGAACAGTCAGTGCACGGCAGTCGCGCCGTCCACATCAACCTGCCGTCTCGGCTCCGCAAAAGCTCACCGAGATGGTTTCACTTGCCCCTGGCAGCCGGATTGTGCTCTGGGAAAATGAAGAAGACGTTCACCTTTCCAAGCTCGTCGGAGATCACGCCGAGTTGTCGCTGGCAATTGGACCAGAAGGTGGATGGAGCGAAGCCGAACTCGGAAACTTCCGCCAGCGCGGCTGGTGCTCAGCATCGCTCGGAAAGACGATACTGCGAGCGGAGACGGCCGCGATTGCCGCTGTCGCAATTGCGGGCTGCGGAAATGGTCTCGAGTAAACTGGCGGACTGCCGAGATAACAATCAAAGGTTCGAGGCCCTACACATGCAGAAGCACGAGTTCCCCATTTGCGCATTTGCCGAAATCCGCGCGCACAGCTCTGGCCAAGCAGGGCGCCAAAGCAGCACAGCACAAGCGGGCCGCCTGAAAACTTATCTCTTCACCAAGAACGGATTACTCTCCCGCTCTTTGCCGATGGTCGTGAGCTCACCGTGGCCGGGTACGACCACGGTTTCGTCCGGCAATGCCAGCACCCGGTCGTGCAGTGAAGTGATGATCTTACTGAAGGAGCCACCGGGAAGATCGGTACGTCCGATGCTGCCGGCAAACAGGGTGTCTCCCGCAATCAATTTCTTCTGTTCAGGAAAGTAGATGCAGGTGCTGCCCTCGGTGTGTCCCGGAGTATGCAATGCGATCCCCGTGAGTTCGCCGCAGTGGACCGCATCCTGATCACCGAGGTTCTCATCGATTTCAACCGTGCCTGGCGGCGCTGCGCCGATCCATGCGGCCTGAATGTCAAGCATCTTCAGCAAAGCGTAATCATTCTTGTTCAGCAGGATCGGCGCGCCAGTAGCCGCCTTCAGCTTCATGGCGCCGCCTACGTGATCGATGTGCGCGTGAGTAACGATGATCTGTTTGAGCTTGAGCCGGTGTTGTTTGAGGACGGCGACAATGCGATCGATCTCATCACCGGGATCGATCACCAGAGCTTCGCGTGTTTTCTCGTCGCCAATGATCGAACAATTACAGCCAAGCAGGCCGACAGGAAAGATTTCGTGCAGCATTACGCTTTGTGGCTCCGCTCTCTATTATCGCTGGTCGGCGATAGCTTGGGGCTGCTTGTGCTCGCGATAGCACTTGGCTACTTCGCCCAAGCTCAGACTCGGGTCGTCGCAGCAGTGGGAAAATACGACTGCGACTGTCGGCGGCAATTCCACCGACGCAACACTCCGCAACAACGGCGTTATGGGAGGCATTACGAGGTCGGGAATTTTCGGAACGTCGCTTCGAAGCGCGGTAACCGCAATCGCTGGTGGCGCCGCTTGCGGTTTTGCTGCCATTGACGGAACGGATCTCGACGCGTTATTTGGCAAGGCACTGGTGGCCGGGGCTACGGCCTTATCGCGCATCGGATGCGAGCTGTTGGTATCCGCTGCTACCGCGGGCAGAGCAAGCGCCCCAGGGTTCACGGCGGGAACTTCGCGGGTCAGAAACGGCAACAACTCGGCGTTGCTGATGACGATAGTGGCGCCCTGTACTTGTATCGGATCAGCCGGCAAATTCACTTCGCCGCTGGGCAGCTTAATTCCGTCAGGAATCGGTTTTGCCGGCACAATTGTGACACTCAGTTTTCCTGCCGGAAGGTTACGCAGCAGAAAATTGCCATTCGCATCGGTTTTGGCCACAACGTGGTTGGCACTGATCTCCACGCCTGCCACCGGAAGCAGAGTGCTGCTTTCGGCCGCCGCATTCTTCGACACCTTAAGGAGTACGCGCCCGGAGATCGAGCGCAACGCGCGCATGCCAACGTCCTGCACCACAGTCGAAACCGGCGTTACATGGACAGAGAAAGTATCCACGGGCGTGATGTAGTTGGCCGGCAAACTCGATGGGTCAATGGTCATGCGGTAATCGCCGGGCGGAACGTTATCGATTTCAAAGTCTCCGGAGCCGCTGGTGAACGCCTTTCGCACTTGCTTTCCATCGTCGAGCAGCAATTGGATGTCCTGCATGCCGCGCGAATCGGTCTGGCGGTGGCCTTCGAAGCGCAGGTCGTTGTAAACGTTTCCCATCACCCGTGCGAAATCGAGCACGCCGAAATTGCTGATGGCCACGCGTTGCTGGATCAAATCGACTTCGAACTCACTGCGGGTTGTCATGCGAATCGGCAGATGAAATTGCGCCAGATCGATCGACACCTGGTGCTGATCGGCGGACACTCCAGTGAATTTGTAGCGCCCCAACTCGTCGGTAATCGCTGCTTCGCCGTCTTCCAAACGGACTTCGACGCCGGCGATGCCCGGCTCGCCCTGGTTGAACGTGCCATTGATGTTGTTGTCGCGAAACACCCGGCCTTCGATAATGCGGGCGTGATGGCTGGGCAGGAACGATCCTGGGTTTGCCGTGAAGCTCTTTTGCACTCCCGCCGACAACACCGTCGTACGTTGTCCGGAGTTTTGCTGTCCGTTCCAAATCAGGACGTTGCTCAGCGACGATCGGAATTGCAGAGTAGGACGATATTGGTAATTGAACGAATATCCAAACGATTGTGCCCAGGTCCCCTGCTGCGGGCCGTTGCTGGCGCGAGTAACTGAAACATTCGGATTCAGTCGCACCTTGCTGCCGAGGTTGAGGTTCCCTGCCGCGGAAACCGTGGTTCCCGTGGGCTGCTCGGCGGCGAGCAAGGCTTTCACCTCTGGGGGAAAATTCGATGAGGCTATGAAGGCCGCAGGGTCGGCCAAGTATTGCGCCTGCAAACTCGGCGAGAGCAGATTCAATTCCTGATTGAGCCGTTGAATCAGCGAAGGCTGCACGCGATCATGCTCAAAGCCTAGCAGCAGTGTTTGTCCCTTCACCGGCACGCTGATGGAATCGCGCACGCTGAAGTTGTCCTGCGAATTGATCTGCAGCGCGTCCTGCACCGATCCTACGGTCACTTCCGCGGTATTGGCGACGTGCTGCGCGAATTGCGAGTTCAACGTGACATCGTAGCGATTTCCGGTGCTACTCCCCGCAGCGAAGCCGCCGCTGTTCGAGCTGTGTGTGTAGGTGAAATTCACCCTTTGTTTGCTGCTCAGGGTGTAAGCCAGCGTGGGACTCAGATAATCGTAACCACCACGCACCCGGTAGACCAGGCCGGGAGAAATAGTGGTGTGCTCGAAATAGATCCCCTCCGCCAGGCGATTGGACGAACGGTAATTCAGTCCGCCTTTAATCGATGATGACCCCGAGAAGAGCGACTGCAATTGACTCAGGGGAAAACTCTGGGAGCCAGCAATCAAGGTGGCATAGGCGATAAGCCGGTAAGAGTTGAAGGCGATGTCACCGCGCCCCAGCGAGCCGCGATTGCTGATTCCACACAAAGCGCCAATACTGAAGTGCTTGCCCAACAGATAGCGCAGCCCCGCAGTTTGCGTGAAATAGCTTTGCCGCGCCGTGCTGCCGATGGCATCGAATGTGGTCGGGATGTTGGAGTAGTTGGTGCCGCTAAAAATGCTCAGCCGGTCCGATTGCTTGCGATGAAACGTAAATCCAACCACATCCCGCGTGGCGTTCAACGACAGGAAATAGTACGGAATGGTGCTGCCGGCAAAGATCGAATAATCATTTTCTCCGCGCGTGAGCACGACTCCGGCGCCGCGAAGCTGCATGATCTCCGGATTGGAAAAGTTGTTCACTCGATCGATGCCTTCGGCCCCGGTCAAACTCTGGTTGAAGTCCAGCGCATCGATCTCGGTATGCGGGGTGCGATAGCTGACGGATCCATTTCTCAGGTTCGCGGTGTGACCGCCAAATTGGGAGTCATCCTCTACCTGAGAGCTGATGTCGAGGTGGTGATCGCCCACCTGCTGCGACCACAGAAATGAGTTCAACAACACGAAATTCGTGGTGTTGTTCGCGGTAGAAGTCTGAAAATCGGAGCCGATGACCCCGTGCGCCAGTTCCGACTCGCGGCGCAGCATGCTCGGAGAAATGGTGACAAAGGGGTGATCGAGCACGTGGACGACAATGCTCACCGGCTGTCCGTTCACATAGGCCAGAGCCACAGTTTCGCCGCGTCCGATGCCAACAAACTGTATGGTGTCAGTGCCGACTTGGGCTTGCGCGATGTCCTCATCGAGCACAATTACGGTCTTCACTCCAGGCACGGAAATAGAGCGCGACGATTTCCAGTAAAGGTCAACGCTGGAAGGAATGGCCGCGTCCGCCGCGTACGCAGCAGAAGACACCATCAGCATCAGCAGCGCGAACACCGCTCTGTGAAACGTTCGACATGGCCTCTCCTCAGACATCGATCGTTATTGACTGGCAGTTTTTTGCGGCACGTTGAATGGAATCTGCCGCGTTTGCGTCTGATTTCCCCCGTAGATCAGCGACAGGACGGCGGTGTAATCGCCGCCGGGAAGATCTCCCGTCCAATCCACCTTCATCGAGTCTTTCTCTCCGGGAAGGAAGCGCTTCATCTTGCTTTCGGCCTTGCCCACCAGCCGATGATCCGGAGTCAGCACCGCGAGCCGCGCCAGCGGGAAAATGTGGGTGTTGCTCTTATTGTCGACATCGAAGGTCAGGCTGAGCCCCTGGTCGGCAGAGGGAGGCACCAGCTTCACGTTCTGAATTCCGACGTCATAATTCTCTGTGTTCTTCGCCGTCAGCAGCACCAGACAGCCGATGCGCATGTTGGTGAAGATGTGCTTGCCATCCTCCGTTTGTTTGTTGGTGGGCACCGGCTTGGATTCGACAAAGAGGACAGCGTAATAACCGCCATTCGCGTCAGCCGGCGGCGTGATAATCGCCTTCATCTTCTGCGAAGCATTGGGTCCAACGACAAACTTTTCCGGCACAAACTGGATCCAGTTCGCGGCCGAGCGTGGCGAGGTGCCCGGTGTGGAAAACACCTTCTCGTTTTTGTCGTTGTACCAAAAATCGGTCACCTGGACGTGCAGTTCGACGGTGTCGCTACCGCTGTTCGCGACGCTCAGCGAATACTCGAAAGGAACTCCAGGCTTAAAATCGGTCACGATTTGCGCAGGCGCCAGTCCAATCGACTGCGCATGCAGATTTGGCCCGGCTGCGATCGTCGAAAGCAGCATCAGGCAGAGGAGTTTGGCTGAGATTCTCATCAAGGCACCGTAAGTGTGTAGGTCAATGTCGCCTGGTCACTTCCGTTAAAGGCAGTGGGACCATTCATGTTTGAAACAAACAGACCGAGATAGCGGGTGTTAATGGAGCGATTCGTGTAGGCGTTGCTGATTACCGTCTGCCCCAGGAGGCTTTTGGAAATCGCGTTATACGGCCCCGCAGTGGCCGTGGCATCGAACAACTGCAGCACCAGCGGATTCGCAAAGTCGGAGCTGACATAAACGCTCACGGTTCCGCTGCTCGCGGAAAAATCGGTGAACGCCGGCTCGATGCGATAAGGCGTCGAATAGATGATTCCCCCCGGACGAGCCACCGGAGTAAGGCCCGCTCCCGCACCGATTCCCAACGCGTTGACGTTGCCGAAGGCCATCAGGAAGTCGGTCCCCGGACCCACGACGAGACCCGCCGGATCTGAATTGAGCGTGAGCCGCAGTGCAGAAACCAGCGATTCGGTCGGGAAATTGAGACTTATTGTCGTCTGATCAAACTGAGTGCCGTTGTCGAAGGCGGTCAGCGTGACTACGGCGCTGTCGCTGCCGGTGAATGCCGCGGCCCCATTGTTGTCTGGAACAAAGATCGCAAGCCCCACCGTCGTCAATGTGTTCTTTGGAATGCCCGGCGAGGGGACGACGTCGATGCTGCCGCCCGCCAGCGGCATCGTGGAAAAGCTCCCGGAGGAATTGCAGGTTCGGTTGCTGGGACAGCTCTGCACAATCAGCGCAGATGGATTCGCGAAATTCGTGCTGACGAAACCGGTTACGGTTGCAGTATGGCCTGCCGGAAGACCGCCGGTGATTTTTATCTGATATGTCGTGTAATAGAGCGCGCCGTTGGAAAGCGGCAGAATCGTGACTCCCGCAACCGGAGAGGCGGAAGGAACACCCAGAGCGTTCAATGTGCCAAAAGAAGTTTTGTAGTTGCCACCCACGGCGGTGAGGCTGATTCCGGTGGGCGCCGACTGCAGGGTTAGATTTGTTCCCGCGTGAGCTCCAGGAAGGACCAAAAGACAGACCACAATTGCCAGCAGTCGAACAAACGCACGCCCCTTTCCGCCGTTGACGACGGGAAGGAGCGTGTTGTTTGTCTTCTGTACA
>DATNAF010000220.1:0-22926 GCA_035572845.1 Terriglobales bacterium | reverse complement strand
AAAAAGAATGGTCTGGGCAACCACAATAAAAGGAATAAAGCTTCTTCGTCTCACCCTACATTGGATTCCTCAACCCTGGTGTTTGGTGATTTATTTTGAATGTGTGCCCGCCGCTGCTGCGCACACAAAATATACAGGGTGCGCATCCTTTCGCGTTTCTTGCGAAAGGGTGGGAACCACGGACGAGGGCACCTATCTCTCTCCTCTGAACTGATGTATTTTCCGGCGATCACGTTTCGATGGTCTACCCTGCGGCGCCGGGCTGAATACAAAGTTGGCTTTACGTTCTTGCGCCAACTTCAACCTCAATTCACGGCCAGATTCGGTTTCCCGATAGAGTGTCTGTGCCACCGCCGCCGGACCACGCACTTCGCTGAGAAGCAGGACTTCTACTTCGAAATCTCCCGCCTCGGTCTTAATGTGCAGCAGGTCGCCAATGTGTACCTCGCGTGCCGGTTTGGCAGGCTGCTTGTTGGATTGAACCCTGCCGAGATCACACGCGCGCGCAGCCAAAGTGCGCGTCTTAAAGAATCGCGCTGCCCACAACCACTTATCCATACGAACAGCAGGCATAATTTCGATTCACGTGCGGACAGCCGCCCTCGGCTGTCCGCGGATCGAAGATCCGTTGTCACTATCTGCTTCGAGCCACTTATGTAACCGAGCTACACTCGGTGAACAGCCCAGGCGGCTGCCCCCACATACGACGATGTTTACAGTCCCAAGTCCGTCAAGCCAGGATGCCCTTCCGGACGCGGGCCCAGCGGCCAACGATAGAGTCGATCCGGCTCTTTGATAGCAACATCATTGATGCTGGCGTGACGGCGCTGCATAAGTCCGCTGGCATCGAATTCCCACATTTCATTTCCGTATGAGCGGAACCATTGTCCAGATGGATCGTGCGATTCATACGCAAACCGCACCGCAATCCTTCTGTCGTCAAAAGCCCAAAGCTCTTTGATGAGCCGGTACTCGAGTTCCTTCGACCACTTTCTGGTCAGGAAAGCGATGATTTCGTCTCGGCCGCTAATAAACTCGGAGCGATTGCGCCAGCGGCTGTCGACAGTGTAGCCTTGCGCAACTTTTTCAGGAATGCGTGTGTTCCAGTTGTTCTCTGCCGCGCGCACTTTTAACATCGCCGTTTCGCGTGTAAATGGAGGCACAAAATTGGAAGCGGGCATTGCGGCAATATTGTAAGCGCAGATCGAAGAATTTTGTTTTCTGGGATTGCGGAATTACGAGGACTGCTTAAGGTCAGGCTGAAATTGTAAATCCAGCCAATTGTCAAGCTCTCTTTGCATTTCCAAGTTCGCGCATTCCAGGCTCAACCCGGTCTTGCCGTGCTTGTCGTCCCACATAACCGTGGCTTGGGCGCGCACCTGCGACCTGGAGTTCGGCAACGTCATGGCAATGTGCAGCTTCTCGCCAGCGTTGAATGATGACGAGCCATTTACCGCCATTCCACTACTGCTGATGTTGATAGTTTTGCACGCGAGTTCCTCGCCACTGTCGCGGACCAACTGCAGGGAGATTTCGGCGGTACATCGAAAATAACGTCTCCGCTCGCTGGTCATCATGCCATAGGCAGCCTGAAGCACACGCCTGATTCCCTCACCCTCCAGCGGACGCTCCAACAAAAACGTGGCCCCTTGGTCACGCGCTCGTTGCCGGCTATCCGGACTGCCAACTACTGCGAACACCACAGCGTGGCGGTTGGCCGGGCTCTGCCGGATAGTGGTGAAGATTGGCACGGTTTGCTGAACCGTTTCGAAATCAATCAGCAACGCTTCGTATTTCGAGAGCTTCAACTCCTCGGGAACATCGCCATTACTGTTTTTGCTTTTTTGCGCACTGATCCCGAACTCCCGAGAAATATCGGTAAACGTTGCCGTTAGTCGTGTATCTCGGGTAACGACCAAAGCTCGAATTTCGGCCGCGGAACTCATTTGGGATGTGACCAGTATGGCATTCCCGCACAATCGAAGGAAGTCAAACTTGAATGTTTTCAAAAGCGCTGGTAATAGAAGATCATGACTTTCGGTCGGTTTACCGACGGCCAAGCACCAGAGTTACTTCTTCCACTTCGTTCTCGGAAATAGTTGGCCTTCGCTTCATTTTGGAACTTGTGGTGTGGCGCCTTCGTTCAAATAGTCAATCGCACCAAAGCTCAGCCAACCTCTGTAACTTTGGCGTGACATTTCTTCCGCCTAGAATCGTTCTTTCGACCGAATGACTTCCGAGTCCAAAACTGCTTCCCCCAGAAGCGCCGGCATAACCTCGCTCAAAATCAACCAGATTGAGAGCCGTGAATGGTGGTTGTGGGGCTTTGCTGTCATCGTTACGCTCTCTCTAACCGCCGGCATCGTCTTTCTTACATTCTTCGATCATGAATCCGGAATCAGCGCGCAGTATTGGACCGACCTCAAGGATTGGGTGCGCGGGTTGGCTGCTCTCGTCCTGTTATTCGATCTTTATACGATGTACCAGCACATGCAATTGCAAGGCGTTCGTCGCCAACTTGCAGACCGTGACGAACTCTTTCAACTAATCACTGAAAACGCCGCAGATATGATCGCGGTGGTGGATAGTGCGGGGAATCGGTTGTACAACAGTCCTGCGTATTCCAAGGTGTTGGGCTATTCGGAGGAAGAACTGGGCGCGAGTTCGGCGATTGACCAGATCCATCCGTCGGACCGCGAGCGGGTGTTGCAAGCGGCGGCCAAGGCGCGGGCCAGCGGGAGGGGGCAAAGACTTGAATACCGCATGCGGCACAAGAATGGCGACTGGCGCATTCTCGAGTCCACAGCCAGTCCCATTCAAAACGGCAACGGCAGGCTGGAAAGATTAGTCATCGTCAACCGCGACATCACTGAGCGCAAACGCGCTGAGGAGATGCTCGAGCACCGCGCGCTGCACGACGTTCTGACCGAACTTCCCAATCGCGCGCTGTTCGTCGATCGCCTGCAGCATTCGCTCATTCGCGCTCGCCGCCACTCCGACTACACGTTCGTTGTACTGTTCATCGATATCGACGGCTTCAAAGTATTAAACGACAGCCTCGGCCACTCCGCCGGAGACGAGTTGTTGATCCAGGTAGCCAAGCGTTTGACCGCGTGCTTCCGCGAGACCGACACCGTGTCCCGTTCAGGCACTGTAATGAACCCGACCGTAAGCAACGACAGTCTGGCGCGCCTCGGCGGTGACGAATTCACAGTGCTTCTCGACGATGTATCCGAACCCAGCGACGCTATTCGCGTGGCGCGTCGAATTCTGGACAAAATCGCACAACCTTTTACTCTCGGCGGACAGCAAATCGTCATCTCCGCCAGCGTGGGCATCGCTGCCAGTAATAATTCCTACGGAGGGGCTGAGGACTTGTTGCGTGATGCGGAAATCGCCATGTACCGTGCCAAACAAGCCGGCAAAGCGCGTTGTGAAGTTTTCGATCCGGCAATGCACTCGAGCGCCGTCCGCAGATTGAAGCTCGAAACCGATCTTCGGCGCGGCATTGAGCATGGGGAGTTGCTGGTTTATTACCAACCCATCATCTCGCTCGAGTCCGGCAGGATCGTCGGTTTCGAGGCGCTTAGCCGCTGGAAGACGGTGCAAGGAATGGTCCCACCGGTAGAGTTTATTCCGGTTGCCGATGAGACTGGGTTAATCATTCCAATGAATCGCGCGCTTTACCTCGAATCCTGCCAGCAGTTGAAAGCGTGGCAAGCGAAACTGAACTGCACTCCGCCGCTCACCATGAGTCTGAACATTACACCGCGACAGTTTGCGCAGCCTGACCTGGCAAAAGAGATCGGCGAAATCCTTGCCCAGTCAGGCATTCAGCCGAGCTCGGTCAATCTTGAGATCACGGAAACGATTGCCATGGGTGACGCCGACCACGCGTTCTCGGTGCTCTCCGATCTCAAGGCGCTGGGCGTGCGTTTAAGCATCGACGACTTCGGCACCGGCTACTCGTCGCTCAGCCGGCTGCCGCGCTTCCCTATTGACGCGCTAAAAATCGACCGCGTATTCATTTCGCAGATGTCGGCCGACCACGATAATCACGAGATTGTGCGCCTGATTATTAGCCTGGCCCACAGCCTGGGACTCAAAGTTGTGGCTGAGGGAACCGAAACTCAGGACGAGGTCAACGAGCTCAAACACCTCAAATGCGAGATGGTCCAGGGCTTCCTGTATTCACCACCAGTTGATTCAGTGAAGGCATTCGACCTTCTACTCGCCAGCCATGGAGCTGTGATGGTGTGAACGAAAGGATCCAGCAAATAATGCAGAAGTAAGAAGTCAGAAGTAAGAATTAAGACCCCGTGACAACGTGATTTCATTCTGCATTCTGCGCGCCTGAATCTTATTGAGCATTCGGCACATCTACCAGCCATGCTGGAACAATATTTTTCTAATAATCAGGTTGAAAATGTAAATGTGCCGGTTCTTGAAACGGGAGCTCTGCACAAGGATTCTGCGCTGCTCGACGCGTACTCACGCGCAGTGGTAACTGCTGCCGAGAGAATAAGCCCATCGGTCGCTAAGATCGAAGTCACGCAAGCTGCCGGTCGCGCGCGCAATGGAGAGCCTCGCGAGCGCCAGGGCGGCGGCTCGGGGTTTGTCTTTACCCCTGACGGTTTGGTTCTGACCAACAGCCACGTGGTCCATGGAGCTACAAAAATCGCGCTTTCGCTTGCCGATGGACGGCGTTTCCCGGCGCACCTGATCGGTGATGATCCCGCCACCGATCTTGCGGTCATCCGCATTGACGCGCCCAATCTCACCATTGCGCCGCTCGGAGATTCGCAGAGGCTGCGTGTCGGGCAGCTGGCCATCGCGATTGGAAATCCCTATGGCTTTCAGTACACGGTGACTGCTGGCGTGGTCAGCGCGCTTGGCCGCTCGTTGCGCTCGTATTCCGGGCGGTTGATCGAAGACGTAATCCAAACTGACGCATCTCTCAACCCGGGCAACTCCGGCGGCCCGCTGGTCTCTTCTGACGGCCAGGTCATCGGCGTAAACACCGCAACCATCATGGGCGCGCAAGGGTTATGCTTTGCGATTGGAATCAACACGGCGAAGTTTGTTGCCACTCGCCTGTTGCAGCAGGGACGCATTCGGCGTGCCTACATCGGTGTAGAAGCGCAAAATGCACCGCTGCACCGTCGCATTGTGCGGTTTTATGATCTGCAGAAAGAGACCGGGGCGATCGTGCTGGCTGTATCGAAAGGCAGTCCTGCAGAAAAAACCGGCCTACGCGAAGGCGACGTTATTATTGCGTTCGCCGGGCAGCCAATTGCCGGCGTGGATGACCTGCATCGCTTGCTGACGGATACGCAGGTGGACGTGAAGACCTCAGTCACAGTTCTGCGAAGGACGGAGCGGCTGCAACTAGCGATTATTCCGGAAGAGTCGCAGTAAAGCGACGTTCGCGAGCGAATTTTTCGGAGACGTCCTAACCAACCGCCACTGCACCTTTTCCGTTCATTGCAACTACGTTTCCCCTATGTTAGTTTCTGAAACAGAAGGGATTACCTTGCAGGCGACAGTTCCTGCCGGGCTGGACCGCAAAGAGGCCGAGATATACCAGCGGCTGGATCCGGAACGGCTTCCAAAGCACATCGCAATTATTATGGACGGCAATGGCCGCTGGGCGCGCAAACGCCACCTGCCGCGTGTGGCTGGACATCGCGCTGGAGTTACGTCTGTACGCTACGTGGTCGAGGCTGCCTCGCGGGTCGGCATTCCATCACTCACTCTGTACGCGTTTTCGGAAGAAAACTGGAAGCGGCGACCCAAGGCCGAAGTTGATTTCCTAATGAAGCTGCTCTCCCGCTATTTGAAGCAGGAGGTGCCGACGCTTCACAAGAACAATGTGCGCCTGCAATACATCGGGCGCCTGCACGAGCTGCCGGTTTTTGTACAAGAGAAAATGGAGTGGGCACGGCAGGAGACTTCGCGCAACACGGGCATGGTGCTGACGTTGGCATTGAACTACAGCGCTCGCTCGGAGCTGGTAGACGCATTCCAGTCCATGCTGAAGGCGGCGGCCAACAATGGCGGCATAGAGCACCTGAAAATCGACGAGGAAACGGTTTCTCGGCATCTCTATACCAGCCATCTGCCCGACCCTGATCTCGTGATCCGTACCAGCGGCGAGATGCGGTTGAGCAACTTCCTTCTCTGGCAGCTGGCTTACGCCGAAATTTATGTGACGCCGACTTTGTGGCCCGAATTCCGCGGCGTGCACCTGCTTGAAGGTATTGCCGATTATCAGAAGCGCGATCGCCGTTACGGCGGACTCAACGATTCGCCATCTGCACGTGCTGTGCGGAGCTGATTTCCATTGGAACTGCTCAAACGAGTACTCACCGCGGTACTGCTCATCCCGATAGTTTTACTTCTGGTGTTGCGCGCCCCAGTGCCGGTGCTCGCATTCGTCGCCGGGGTCGTGGCGCTGCTGGCTATTCATGAATTGCTAAAGCTGGCGGAAGGCTACAACATTCGTCCGCTCTACAAATCCACATACGTTTTTGTCGCGCTCTTTTTTTTGCTGATTGCAATCAGCCCGGAGGCAAGCTCAACTCCGGCGCTCTCTACCTCCGGGTTTGCATTTGTCGCGGTGTGCTTCGCGGCCTTCTCGCCTTTTATCTTTCTTGCCATTGCAATGCGCCGGGATGAGCTCTCGTCGTCGTTTCCAGCGGGGATGACTGCGGCCTTCGCGTTTGCTTATATTGCACTTCCAATGGCTTCGCTGGTGCAATTGCGCGAGCAGTGGCAAGGCAGCTTTTTCCTTCTTTATTTATTGCTGCTGGTTTGGGCAGGCGACATCTTCGCCTATTTTGTCGGCAAATCGCTCGGCACCCACCGCATGTCACCGCGAGTGAGCCCAAAGAAAACATGGGAGGGTGCCGTCGCATCGGTTGTGGCAAGCGTCGCGGTTGGCATGCTGATGACGCACTACGCGGCGCCGATCAGCAGGGCTTTATTGCATGCCCACTTGATCGAGCAGCGCGATGGCGTCTTTACCGAGCCCGCGATGTTTCCCATAATTGTTTTGTCAGTTGTGCTGAACGTGGCGGCGCAACTGGGCGACCTGGTGGAGTCACTCATCAAGCGTGGCGCAGGCGCGAAAGATTCAGGCGCTATTTTGCCCGGACACGGCGGCATGTTCGATCGCATCGACGCGCTGCTCTTCGCCGCGCCGGCGCTCTGGGCTTACATGGCGTGGCGAGTTCTGATGCAGTAGGGAACCCTTTCGCCACGGGACTCGTACTCAATCACAGGACAATTATGGACACCATGCGTATTTGTTCGTACCTCTGGGCGGCTTTTGTTGTTGTCTGGCTGCTGGCCGCATTCAGGACCAAGCGCGCCCAGGAATGGATGGATTTTGGATCACGGCTGCTTTATAGCATTCCGGTATTTGTAGGCTGCTATCTTCTGTTCAGCGACCGCTTCTCAGGATGGCTTCAAGAACGTGTTGTTCCAAAAAATCTTGGGCTTGAGTCGCTTGCAATTTTACTCACCGCAGCAGGCATCGGTTTCGCGATCTGGGCGAGATTCTACATTGGCGATAACTGGAGCAGCGCGGTGACCATAAAAGTTGATCATCAACTGATTCGAACTGGCCCATACGCCTTTGTGCGGCACCCGATTTACTCTGGAATATTGCTAGGGATGATCGGCACTGCTTTGGCTCGCCGCGAACCACGTGGTGTATTTGCAATCGCCCTACTGTGGCTTGGATTCTGGATCAAAAGCCGAATGGAAGAAGGTTTTATGCGTAAAACATTTGGCGAGCAATATCAGGAGTACAGCCGCTCAACCGGCGCCTTGATTCCGCGCATGCGGCTTTGATTTCCACATTCTCTGTATTTATTGATTAATAAGTTTTTGCAGGTCTTTCCATTTCACCAGAATGACCTGATTATCTTGCAGTGCCTTTTGGAATTCTGGACTAGTGACCACGTTGTAATCGCGCTGGCGCCAGGCGGACCCGTAATCCGGATGGTCGACAGTAATGGCTTGCAGTTCTGCGTCATCGTGTCCCAGGTGAACGATCATCTCGGTTAAGCCGGGTTTCAGATTTCTGAGCGCATTCAAGTAAAACTCCTGCCATTGATCGGCGTGAACCGTGGGTGAGGCTATCACCAGCGCGTCGAGAACAATGTCTTTCTCGGAAAGCGAGGCCAGAAGCCGCTCGGCGCCGGGCATTCGAACCGCTAAGAATGGGAGATGAAATTCGTGCGCCAGCTTGACGTACGCGGCAAAGATTTCCGGAGACGCAAGCACCGAGCCCATGTGAGTGTCGAGATGCGTAGGATGAATACCAAGCGCCATGGCTCGCTCGATCTGGGCGCGAATCTCGCGTTCCGCTTCGTCGGGCTTGGCATGTTGACCAACCAAGGGAGTATCACTCCACATGGTTCCGTCGGGACCAAGCAAGCCTGGAACTTTGTCTGACGGCGCGACTGAGCCCCAACGATAAGTTTTCCATTCGCTGGTGAGAGTGAGGTGCAGGCCGAGGTCGGCGTCAGGGTGCGTTTTTGTATAGTCGGCAACCTCGGTGAGCCAGGGACAGGGCACCATAATGCTGGCGGAGGTGACCGCATTCTTGGCGAGAGCGTCAAAGCTGGCAGAATCGACAGAATGCGCCACCGCGAGATCGTCAGCATGAATGATCAGCAACTTCGATTCAGCCGGATAGCCGAGGCGTTCAGCTACGGTCTTATTTTGGGCGAGCATTGGCGCTTCCAAAGCCGCCATAAACAAAAATAAAAACAGAATTTTATGCGAGTACATGAGCGCTCTCCATGGCGTGAAAGAGGGTAGCATAGTGTCCAACCATCGATGCCGAACACGAAGGAGATAATACGCTGCGATTGGGCCAGAAATGATCTCGCAATCGCCTATCACGATCGTGAATGGGGAGTGCCCTGTCACGACGACCGAGTGCTCTTTGAATTTCTGGTGCTCGAAAGCGCGCAAGCCGGCTTGAGTTGGGACACAATCCTTAGAAAACGTGAGAACTACCGCGCCGCGTTCGATGGCTTCGATCCGCAGAAAATTGCACGGTACAACCGAACGCGACTCGCTTCGCTGATGCGAAACCAGGGTATCGTCCGCAATCGCTTGAAAATTGCATCGACAGTGAAGAATGCGACAGCATTTTCGGCGGTGCAGAAGGAATTCGGTTCGTTCGATCGTTATGTGTGGGCGTTTGTCGGCGGCAAGCCACGCATCAATGCGAGAAAGCACTTGAGCGAAGTGCCGGCTCGTACTGTGGAATCAGACGCCATGAGTAAAGATATGAAGAAGCGCGGCTTCACGTTTGTCGGATCGACAATTTGCTACGCCTTCATGCAGGCGGTGGGCATGGTTAACGATCACAGCGTGACCTGCTTCCGCTATCGCGAGATTTAGAACTTATGGTTGGCAGCAACGAGAGTCTGTTTAAGCAGAACGTTAGCGGCATCGGCCAGTGTTAGGTCGTCCGGCATGCGCTCGAAGTTGCTGTGAACTTCTTTTTGCTGGACGGCGATACTTTTAAAAAGCAGTGCCTTGCCTTGCATGTTGACCGTGAGCTCGGTAAGTTCCCAATCGCCCGGCGCAATCTCGGCCCGTTTCACAGTAAACTCACCGCCCTTGGCTAAATGTCCCAATAATCCGCCGCCGAATTTCACCTCATTCATCAGGCGGCCGCTAATGCTGATGAGCCTCTGCTGCCGGCCATCCACCCACATCTCTCCCGCCATTTGCTGCAATACCCGGCCTTCGCGCGAAGGCGCCTGAAAACGCGGGTTAGGTTTGAAAGTTAGCTTTACGGCAGTACCATTTTCGCCTGCGTACTCGAATAAGAATGCGTCCGGGATCATCTTAAGAAATGTATCGCACTGCTCGGCGTCTTTGCGGCGGGCATCTAGTGCTTTTCGCTGTTCGTCAGGATTGTGGGCGAATTTCAGAATGCGTTTGTTTTCGTCAGCCTGTTGAGCTCCATTCAAAGGCTGTCCCCCGAGCGCCACCAGGCGATCGATTGACCCTGAGTGCGTCTCCACCACAGTACGGGTTTCTTCTTTGGCTCCCGACGTTTTTGCCAGACGATATTTCCAATGAACACTGTTTGCACTTGAAGGATGCATCTCGTTATAGATGACATTCTTTACCGTGGTCAGCGCAGGCTGCTGTAGCGATGATGGTGCTTGCGCGAGGGCGGCGCCTGCTAAAAGTGCGACGACGATTGGAATCGGCATTCCCGCTTTGAGAGTAGTCACATCCGCGCTCCGGTCGCTTAGACTAGGCTAGGAGCACAGCCCAGAGTCAACAATCGGGCGGATGGGGTAGCAGGGCGGGAGAAATGCCTGATCTACAGAGGCAGCTTCACTGGTTGCGAATTATGGCGTGCGTCATTCCTTAGGCTTGATACCGTAGGCTCCTGCGGAAAATCAGGATCAGCGAATATACGAAAGTCCATTCGACATGCGATTGATAATCAGCGGCTGCCCTACCATTTCAACGTAAATTGTCCAAATTCCAGGCGGGACGACGGTCGACAGATCGAGTGAGTTCGTGCTCACAGGCAAATTATCCGCAGCCAGGTAGAGGTTGTTGGAAGCGTCGGCGTAATAGACGGTGAAATGATGCACAGTCGAAGTCGAAGCGTAAACCGGGTCTGAAGCTACAAGCGACCAACTCAAAACATTTCCGCTGATTGAAGAGTTGACGGTGTAGCAGTTATCGATCCCGTCCTCGATGGCAGTGCCTTCTTCATAGTCATTCCAGGTGATGACCTGCACGTACGGGAGCTGCGGCTTTGTGCCGCCAAAATATTTCGAGATCTCATTGGCGGTATTCAAAAGCACCTGCCCGCATTGCTGCGCCGTCACGCGGTTAGCGCTCCAGGATGCTTCGAAATCATCGAAGCCTTTGTAGAGCGCGCCGATGGTCAATTGTGATGAATGGCTCAGCCCCGCGCTGTAAAGGGTGTCCAGATAAACCGGGCTGGAGCTATTGTTCGCTCCCCACCAGAACTGCTGTGTCAAACCATAGGACGCAGGTTGCACCCAACCGTATCGGCCACCGTCGTACGGGTTCGCCGTAAATGAGCCGAACTGGAAAACATATTTGAAGGGAATGGAATAAGTATCGGTATAGGTCTTCACCGCAGACCAGACGCTGTCCCAATCTGTTGCCGTTAAAACCGGCCAATCACTCTTACCTCCAAAGTACGCCATGACCGGCTGACCGGCATCGGTCCAGTATGCGGGGCTGTTGGCGTAATGAGTATTGATGTAGTCCATTTCTTTCATCAGTGCATTCTGCAGGCAGGTAACGGTTGCGCTCTCCGTCTGTCCAGAAGTCGGACAAGTTGACTTAAGCGCACCTTTATCTTCCATGATGCCGAATTTCAACGGATAACCGCTGCGCCCATTTAGGTCAGCAAACAACGTATTGGTTGTAGCCAGATTAAAACTCTGGTTGGGATCAAGCGATCCGTAATAGTCCACGAGGGCGATATCGCAGCCTTCGGCCAGCATGTACGAATCTTGTGCAGCAATCGTGTCCGGCGAGTTCTCGTTATAGCCCACGGCCTTGTGGCTGTTAAGGCCAAACCATGGCTGGTACTCGCAGAGTACCCGCCCGTTCCAACCTGAGTACATGAGTTGCTTGATGCTGAGATTTGACACATGGCCGGCCGGCGAGCCAGGTACGAGAGTTTGCACGCCAAGATCGATAGGATTGGAACCGAAGCCATCGAATACTGCCGTGCAGTACGCAAGATTCACCGCGGGATCGTTCGAGGACGAGCAGAGGCTCGTATTGTTCGCAGCCTCCTGCACCAGCGTTCCGCTCGACATTGCGGCACCGATGCCACCGCTAAGAGTTGGACCAGAAGGAGTCGCGGTGAAAGATGGCTTGGGAAATAGTTGGTTGTATGTAACCGCAGTTAATAGTGGATAGTTGGATCCTGCTCCGGCCGTTTTCGTGATCACCGTGATCTTGCCTTTGGCGGCGGTAGCCGTTACGGGAGACGCCGCCGAATTCAGTTTGACCGCGAGAGCCTTGGCGATCGTCGCCGCGGTAGTTTGCGATGCCTTGCCAAAGCGCGTAACGGCAATGAACCCATTGATCGTGATCGTCACCTGTCCCGAATCGTAGGTTGGGCACGAGGAATTGCCGCACGGATAAATCGGACCTCGCAGAGATCCGCTGATGGTGACATAACCGATCCCCGGCGTTTGCGCCTGCGCAACAGCAAGGGAGATACAACACAGCACGAGCAAAACTGCGAGTGCGCGCAATCGCACTTGCATATGAAAATCCTCGACACTGGATTTGGCCTTGAACGGCTGACCCCACTGGGAGTGGAGCTACAGCAACTGCAAGTCCTGAGTGGATGAAGAAAGTGTACGTACTTCTCAGTTCCCAGAGAAGAAGTTTTTCAACAAAATACGTCAAACATGCCCAAAACAGGGCGGTTTATCAGGTGTTTCACTTAGAAATTTGTTTCGCGGCGAGGTACCTGTCTCTCCGGAGTAATTAACTTCGGAGTAATTAACAATGAAGTGGGTGCTCCATCTTTCGCGTTCTTTGCGAAAGGTGGGAACCACGATCGCTTGCACAAAGCAATTCAGAAACAAAATCCCACCTCTCGCAAAGTTACAAGAAATGGGGCACTCTCATCAGCGGGGCACTGGCCAGGCGAAGGTTGCAATTCCCGGAGAGCAGGTCTGTGTGGGCCAGCATCGAAAAGCTTTTAACCTAAGACACGGCAGAGAACAACTGAGAGCGCAGAGACAATCTTCAATGGAGGGAAGGCAGAAGCGAGAAGCGGACAATGAAAACGGGCGCAGGAAAAACGCTGCGCCCGCCACATTAGTGTTGATTCAAGGAAGCCTTACACCGAAACCAACTCTGGACGTGGCTCCTTGATCAGCTTGGCTTCATCTTCGCGCAGCTCGTCAAGCTTTACGCGATAGATGTGCCGGGCCAATCCAAGTTTCTTAAGCGTCCAGATCCCGTACCAGTTGATATCGATCTCGTACCACTTCAGGCCATGACGGGCTGAAACTGGATGAGCATGATGATTGTTGTGCCAGCCTTCACCGAAGGTGAGCAGTGCGACAAACCAGTTGTTGGTGGACATATCGCGGGTGCGGAAGCGGCGCGACCCCCAGGTATGAGTTGCGGAGTTAACCAGCCAGGTTGAGTGCAGGCCAATCACCGTGCGCATGAAAAGTCCCCACATCAGGAAGGGTAGGCCGCCGATGACGAAAAGGACGATACCGGAGAGGATTACTGGAACGTAATGGTATTTCGTAATCCAGATATGAAATTTAGATTTCGTGAGGTCGGGCACGTAGCGTGACAAGGTGCTGGTGTCCTGATGAAGGCTCTTGCCCATCAAAATCCATCCCATGTGGGCCCACCATTTGCCGTCTAGGGGGGTGTGGGGATCGCCTTCTTTATCCGAAAACTGATGGTGAATGCGATGCGTCGCGACCCAGAAAATCGGTCCGCCTTCGAGGGCAAGAGTTGCGCAGACAGTCAGAAAATATTCCACCCACTTGGGAGTTTTGTATCCCCGATGAGTGAGCAGACGATGGTAGCCCATGCCGATGCCGAGGCTGCCGGAAACCCACCACAGGAAGCAGGCAACGAAAAATGCCTTCCAGGTAAAGAAGAACAAGGCCGCAATTGCCCCCACGTGAAAAGCACCCATGAAGATTGCGGTTACCCAATTAATTTTGTCGTCCTGACGGTCGCGTTCGAGTGCTTCGATTTCCAAGTGAGTTCTCCCGGGTTCGGTATTAATGCCTATCGGTAGATTAACTGTGAGTCTTGAGTTCGGCTGTAATACTTGTGTAATAGGAAGACGCGGAGCATTACGCTGGTAACGGGCCAGCAGCATGGGAATCCAGCAGGCAATGCGAATCTTTTGCGGGAATCGGAATCCTGGGAGGTTCCCAGGACCTCGACGCGAGCTTAGTTTTTTCGAGGGGTGCTGGGACGAACACGTGGCAAATTGCCGAGCGCGAAGTCAGCCAGTCGCAACCAGCGTTCGAATTGAGGCTCCCATAAATCCATCTCGGTCTCTTGTGGGCCTGCCTGGGAAACGGGCGAATTTTCCAAATGCGTGTTCCAGTTCGGATCCATGTGGATCTCCTTCCAAGTTAAACCCTGAGATGGGAGCGGAGTCGCGCATGGTTGTAACCTATTCATGTCAAAAGTTTTACCTATTACTTCGGTTACCATCTTTTGAGTGAAACGTGAATCTGCGCTGCCGTGAGCTGGGCCGTTTCAGTTCGAGAGAAGAACCTGTATTAATAAATTCAGCAGCACTGAATTGAAGCTTGACATCCTCGGTGAGGGGTCTAGCATGGAGATATCACCTCCGATCCACTTCAGGATCGAATGGGCCGGCAGCCAAGGAAAGTCACCGCTTCTTGGTAGTCGGCCCGTTTAAATAGCTGTCAGCCATCAGCTAACTACTACCCACTCCTTTAGTTTTCTGGCCAGCGATTCAGGAACTTCGGCTTCGAGTTCTACTGCGCCATCTTTGTATTGGCGGGAGTAGATTCGTGAGCGGGCTTCGAGTTGGGCTAGCGTCTTGCCTTCTTTTTGCGGGATGCGGAGGCGTACGCGGCTGAGCGAGTCTTCCGACAACGTCTGGTCGATGCGGTCGAGCAGCGTCGTCAGGCCAATTCCCTTCCCGGCTGAAACGTGGACCGTGCGGGCATCGTCGCGCAGGCTGTCGCGCTGCTTGCTAGGGAGTAGATCAATCTTGTTTTTGACATGCAAAGCGGGCTTCTGGCCGGCTTCAAGTTCAGTGAGCACCTTGTCGACTTGCGCGTCCTGCTCGGCGGAAAGCGGGCTGCTGGCGTCAGAAACTTGAATTATGAGAGCGGCGCGCTGCACTTCCTCGAGCGTCGCGCGAAACGATGACACCAATGCGTGCGGCAAATTCCGAATGAAACCGACGGTGTCGGAGAGCAGGATCTTTCTCTTCGAAGGCAAAGTGACCGAGCGCAACGTGGGATCGAGGGTCGCGAACATGCGCGGAGATTCGAGCACAGTGGCATCGGTCAGTGCATTAAACAAAGTTGATTTGCCGGCGTTGGTGTAGCCCACCAGCGCAACCGTTGCGACCGGGACCGATTCGCGCCGCTGACGTTGCTGGGCGCGGATTCGACGAACGTTTTCAATCTGCGCTTTGACGTGCCGAATTCGTCGATAAATTTTTCGGCGATCGGTTTCAAGCTGAGTTTCGCCAGGCCCTCGAGTACCGATTCCACCGCCAAGTTGGGACATTTCCGCACCACGGCCAGTCAGGCGCGGCAGCAGATAATCCAATTGCGCGAGTTCAACCTGTAACTGGCCTTCTCGGGTGCGAGCGTGGGTGGCGAAAATGTCCAGGATGAGTTGGGTTCGGTCGATGACCCGAGCGTGGACTACATTTTCGATGTTGCGCTGCTGAGATGCCGTCAGGTCGTGATCAAACAGTAGCAAATCGGCGGAGACCGACGCGGCGGCTCCGGCAATTTCTTCAAGCTTGCCACGGCCGATCAAGGTCGCAGGATCGGGGCGGTCGCGGCGCTGCAGGATTTCACCGGCAATTTCGGCACCGGCGCTGGTTGCCAAATCCCGCAATTCGGCCAGCGATTCTTCGGCACTGAATTGCGGATCGGAAACAGGTCTGGCCTTTGCCGCAGTCACCGTGTCGCGAGCAGCTTGGGCTCCGCTGGTGAGGCCCGAGGACGGAGCACGTTTGCGGGTGCGGTAATCAAGGCCGACGAGGAATGCTCGTTCCTTGCGCATTCCTGGCGGAAGGTTTTGCTGGGAGGAACGCCCCTTATGACGCGATACTCTCGATTCCGTACTGCGCAAGCTCAAACAGCCTTATCCCTCAGTCCCGGATGCAGCCGGAGCTTGCTCGGAATCACTGGTGGGCGCAGGCACGACACGGGGCCGGTCTGAGAAACCATGTCCCTTGGCGACGGCGACCGTCGAAATCGCGTGCTTGAAGATGAGTTGCTCCTGGTTGTTAGTTTCCAGGACAACCGAGTATTTATCAAACGAGCGAATTCTGCCCGTAAGTTTTACCCCGCTCATCAAATAAATAGTGATGCTGCTACGCTCTTTCCGCGCGGTGTTGAGGAAGGTGTCCTGAATATTCTGCGTCGCCGGCTTGATTTCCATATGCCGATCTCCTTATGTACCCGGTTCGCCCCACAAGCAATCTGCTGGCCGTCCTAATACGTGAACGGCTCAATTCTTCTTCCTTTGTAGAGTAAGGGGTAAGTGGCTCCCTTTTCAACTAGCGAATTGCTGTATAGACCTTAATTCGGCGAATTTCGGTGACCACTGATGCTTAAGTATGAACAGACTTCAGACATTAAGCTCATGATCGCGCGAAAATGAGAAGCGGCTGGACGTCACCTTTATCGGCCACTTTGAGCGTTTCCAAATACCGTCTGCGTGCTTCCTCTTGCCTGACGAGATTGGCCGAACCCCAAGTGAATTCCGGACGGCCTAGTTTGGAGACAAGCACACCCGCGATCAGGCGGGCATGTCGACCGTTGCCGTTCGGAAAGGGATGAATAAATACCAGCCGATGATGGAATCGAATGGCGATCTCATCGAGAGAATACGTGCTGATCTGAATCCAATAGCGCGCGTCACCAAGCAACCCAAATAACATCTCCCGTATTTGATGGACTGAAACTCCAATGTTTTTCTCCGTAAGCCTGTAGTGTCCTGCCCACTTCCAAGTTTTGTCGAACATCTTGCGGTGGAGTTTTCTGACGTATTTGTCAGAAAGAACATCGACAGGGCTGCTGCGATCTGATAAAGCCCATTCCCTGCCGCGCAGCATGTTCTCTCGCTCCCACTCATTTAATTCTTCTTTGGTCGCGAGATTCGGAATGAGGCCTTCAATCTCTCCAGCGAGAGGGGAGTATTGCCATCGTTGGCTGCTGCTAGTCTCGTCACTTCCGACCGCTACGCTTTAGAAGGCGTCTGGTTTCTACTTCAATCTTCTCCTCGATCCCACCGACAGCTTGATCTTCTAACGCCATGCTCTGTTCGACAGCACGCACGTTTTCTGCCGCCTGTTTTCTACTGTGCTCCTGCGCAAGCTCGTGAGTACTCCCGTTCTTTGGCACCAGGGCGTACACGAGTTGGCATCCGAGCGCGTCAGCAGCTTCGCGTAATTTCCCTAAGGTGATCCGATATTCAGCCTCAGATCCTTCGAGGCGCGCTGCGACAGAGGGAGCTTTGTGGAGCCTCTTTGCCATTTCACGCACAGTAATCCCTGTGGCCTCGCGCATGGCACGAATCCATCCCTTGCTGGGACGCGGGGTGCTCTGAGCTGCCAGAAATGGAGTTAGGACGCGCTGTAGCTGCTGCAAACGTAAATTTCTGAATTCAGGATTCACGAAAATTGCCTTTCTGTCCTATTATAACAGGACAAACATGAAATTTTGTCGCTTTATAAGGGTACACAATATACGCTATGTCGCCTTATAGTAGAACACCAGGCAATTTACGTTGGATTTGAGAATTCGCGGGCGAAGACGCCCGCGCCACACGATTAGACCCCTAGTTCTTCCTGCAGCCATACGGGGTCGGGCTTGGGTTCGGCGGTCAGATCGAGCACGAGTTTTTCGAGTACCAGGCGCTTGCTGGGGGGATTGGAGCGAAGAGCCAGGTCCGATTTCGCCACCAGGCGAATGGCACGGGTGAGTTCGCGTTTGGATTTGTAGCGGCGCGCCTGCCGGATGATGTCATCGGCGGCAAATGGTGGAACGCGAAATCCCTGCCAGAGTGCAGCCCACAACATTCGCTGATCGCGAACATTGCGTTCGAGGATCACAAGCATTTGCCGAAAAGTTTTGGCCAGCATGTATATATGGCCGATTGATGCGTCTTCCCCATCGCCGCTCGATAGAATGGCGTCGAGTATTTGGAGTGCGCGAGTGCGGTCGCGGGCGGAAATCGCGTCAGTCAGTTCGTACAAAGACCGTTGCTTGGCAGCGAGAACCATGGTCTCCACGTCACCCAGGGTGACGCGCTTTTTCTCCCCGACGTAGAGGATGAGTTTTTCCAGTTCATTCGAAATCATCATCATGTCGCCGCCCAGAGAATCGACCAGTTCACGCGCAGCGTCGAGATCGACCTTCACGTCACGAGTAACACAATATTCCTGGATCCAGCGGACAGCGTCGCCTTCTTCTACGCGGCCAAGCTCTACGATTGCGCAATAGCGGCCGAGAGTCTCGCGAATGCGCTCGTAACGCTCTTTGTCGGTGAGATCCATCCGTCGAGCATCAACCGGAATGCTGATATGGTCGGCGACGAAGATCAGCACGGCGTCGGGATTCGGATCGCTACAGTACCGCTCGATCGCGTTGAGCTTTTCTTCGTTGGATCCACGTCCGAAGAGGGTTTTAACACCACGCACAAAAAAGATTTGAAACGGCGCCATCAGCGAAGGCGTACGGGCGCGATCCAGAACTTCCGCCAGATCAGTCTCTGCCAAATCAAATTCAAAAAAACCGAACTCCCGCATGTCCGGCGGGACCAGGTGCTGCAGAATCGCGTCGCGGCATTTTTTGCGGAAGAACACTTCGTCTCCCACGAAAACGTACGCCGGACGCAGCTTCTTGCCTTCAACTTCAGACACAAAGCGCTCGGCTTGAGCGAATGCGCGCACTAAAATGCCTCCAGAACATTTGAAACCAAAGTTCGCGCGAATTGAGACGACAACCGCCGGAATGCCGGCGAGCCTTCGTCAAAGAAAGTGCTTAGCTCCTGTGAAACCTGATACTGCTCGCGAAAAACGTAAGCCGGGTTCTGATAAAGAACCCTTTCCTTCCCATCAGTGAGCACCACGCTCATGCTGACGATCACCAATACGGTAGAGGCTCGGCCGGTGGTCGAGTCGTACGTAAGGGGCGTTGTGGCTGCGGCGGTGACTGTGCCACGCAAAGTCGCGTCGGCTGAGTGAGGATCAGAAATGATGTGATAGTTGGTCCGGGTGGTGAATTCCTGGACCACCGCCGCGGTGAGCATCTGCTCGATTTTATAAGTCTGCGTCTGATTCACGAATGCCGGAACCGCGAGCACCCGGAGATCAGAGGGTAACAGGTTGGCACGTCCCGCGGTGTGGTAACCGCATCCAGTGCTGAAAGCGCAGAGCAGCGCGAGAACACTAACAACGCGAATCACTGAATTTTTCCTCGGGGGCGTGCCGCAGCCATGCTCTCCGCCAATTCGACGCCTGTGGAGGCCGCAACCCGCAGGTTGTCTGATGTCGCCCAGAGCCAAACGCTGTTTGCGTCGGCAGCGTCCGGAGTCAATGAAACCAGAATGTCTCCTTGACCAGCTGCGTTAACGTTGCTGGGAGCGTCTTCCGAGGACGGTGTCAGCGAAATATGCTCGCCGGCGAGCGCGCTGGAAATTTGTGCTATATCGGCGTGACTCGCAAATTGCAGGTTGAGTGAAACCGCATTTCCGTGAAATATGGGCGGCTGCACGATTTGCACCGACGGAAGTGTCACCTGATCCGCAGTAATTTTCTTATAGTGACGCAGAATACGATCACTGACCGATGAGAGTGTGGAAACAGCCTTCTCGCCATAACGTGAGACCAGATTAAACGCGACCTGAACGTCGAACACTTCTTTCGGCAGTTGCTGAAAAGAGAGCAGATTAACCGTCTGCTCGTGCAATTCGTCCATCCCCTTTTGCCCAAATTCTGAAACGGGCAGAAAGACGGTTGCGACCGCACGTTTCACCGGCAGAGTGGCCTTTAATCGAGTTATCAGCAACGCGAGGACAACGGCAATCGGATCAGCCGCAACCACCGGAACAGGCGCGAGTTCCGGAGTGATGGTCTGGCCCAACTGCCGCTCGATCCAAGGCGCGCGAACTACCGCGCCGGACTCGTTCTCTAATGCATAAGAAAGATCCACAATCGAACTGCCGGCCTTCAAAACTTGCTTCCAATTACGGCGGGTGGATTCGGCGTCAGAGGCAAAGAACGTGAAATCAATTTTCTCGAATTGCTCGCTACGGATGCTCTGGATGAAAGTCATTTCATCTTTCACCGTTTCGAGTTTGCCAGTCGCTTCGTCATCAAGGAGCTTGATCTCGGAGGATGGAAAGTTCCGCTGTTCCAGAACTTCAGCGACGTCCTTACCCTTCAGCGATCCAGCCCCGACAATCGCGACCCGGTAAAAACCGGGTATGGCTTCGAGATTCGCTACCCCGGCTGATTTGATATTCGAATTCATGAAGTTTGCGACGCCTGGGTGTAAGTCGGGGGCGGAGTGTTTCGTTTCCGGCGGAAGAGCCAGTGAAGCCGCCAGAAAATTCCCGAGAACATATAAGTCAATGCGATAAAGCAAAGCACCGGACCTGAAAAATAAATAATCGCGGCTATCAAGAGCCCGAAAATCACGATCAGGCGATAAGGCTGCCGTGCACCGAGATCGATATCTTTAAAACTGTAAAAGCGCCACGTGCTCACCATGAGATAACCAGCAAGCACGACGACAATCAGCCAGGTGAGTGACGTGCCCCACCACGGCGGTGGTTCACCATGTTGGAAATGAACGACGGCTGCAATCACGCCCGCCCCAGCTGGAATGGGCATGCCGACGAAATATTTTTTGCCGGGACGCCCCGGATTAGATGGCTGGGGGTTCACCGCAATGTTGAACCGCGCCAACCGGCTTGCACCAGCTATCAGGAAAAGAAAGCACGCAATTGCACCCAACCGAGGCAGCAGGCTCGCCATATCGGCTCGGGAGATTTCGGCCGAGACTTCATGGAATCCCCAGGCCCATGCCAGTAAAGCCGGTGCAACCCCGAAGGTGATGACATCCGCCAATGAATCGAGCTCGCGACCAAAATCGCTGGTGGTTTTGGTCATGCGCGCGATACGTCCGTCGAGCCCATCGAAGAGAACCGCAAACCCGATCGCTTTGGCGGCGGCATCGAAGTGCCAAAATTGCGGTGCGGGATTCTGTGTCGCCTTTGCCGTGGCGAAACTAACTGCGCCGTGAATTACCTGAAGGATGGCATAGTATCCAAGCAGCACGTTCGCCGCGGTGAACAGCGACGGCAGAATATAAAGACCTTTGCGAAATCGCCGGGGACGCTGGTCCTCTTTTCTGCGAAGCGGATGTGATGGCTGCTCTTGTATCAAGATTTCCTTTGGTTTTCGCGGCCGGCAGCGGTTCCAGTCAGTTCTCTTTCCTGCCTAAGAAAAGCCAGTATGCTGGATCCGCCTTTCACGTTGTCGCCGACCTTCACAGCGACTTCGGCTGAGGGCTCGAGCAACACATCAGTCCTCGATCCAAACTTGATCAGACCTACGCGTTCACCTCGGCGCACGCTATCGCCTACCTGTTTTGTGAATACGATACGGCGGGCGAGCAATCCCGCAATCTGCTTGAAGATGACGCGATGACCTTCGCCTTCAATCGTAACTGTATTCTGTTCATTTTGTTCGGCGCAGGCGGGATTCATCGCATTCAGGTACTTGCCATGCTCATACCGGGCGCCGCGCACAATTCCAGAAACCGGAGAACGGTTCACGTGAACGTTGAACACATTTAGAAAGATGCTGATGTTCTTGAATGTTTCGCCATTCACTTGGACAGTAGCGACACTCGTTACTTTGCCATCCGCAGGAGAAACAACTGCGCTAGCCTCGGAAGGAATGACGCGCTCTGGATCGCGGAAAAACCACAAGAAAAAAGCAGCCAAAACCAGCGGAACGATCGCCCAAGATGGCCGGGTCAGCCATGCCACCAGTGCCGCTGCCCCAATCAGCACCGCCCCGTAATAATAGCCATCACGAACCATTGAAAGGGATTATATTGCACCGCGGCAAACGAATTCCGCTTATTACAAATTGAAAAATGGTGAGTAAATATGTTCGTGCTGCGGCTGGATACATTTATCCTGTGCCGCTCGAGACGGCGGTCCAACTGGACAAATTTTAGGCTACTTGGCCGCGCGAGACGTGCTCACGATACTGGCGCTCGATCGACTCCATTTGGTCTTTGAGCCGGAGCTTTAATTTCTTTAAGCGGACTTCCTCAACTTTTTCATCATCGGTGAGGTAGCGTTTGTGGGTGAGGGATGAGAGGCGTTGCTCGTATTGCGAATGCTCCTGGGCCAACTTGCGGAATTGCTCGTGCGTGGCCAGGAGGTGATCTCTAGAGGCTAGCATCCTGCAGACCTCCTACGTTGAATTGTGACTTCAAACTAGCACATGACCTGAACTGGTTCAATCGAGATTTTAAACAAAAATATTGGTTTTTCAGTGACTGGTACATTAACGATTCGGTGCACCGGCGGAAGTGCAATTTAGAGAGCTAACGCCAGAAGAATCGCATCTTCCGGCGGTTGGCTGTAATAAGCTTTGCGCCTGCCATTTTCTAGAAAACAAAAGTTCGCATACAGCGCGCGGGCAGCCTGATTCGATTCGCGAACTTCGAGCAGAATGCGATCTACATTGTGTTCGCGCGCGGTTGCAACTAAAGCCTGCAACAACTGCGACGCTAGACCGCGACGCCGGTGCTGCTTCGCCACTACCAGATTTTCCAACTCACACTCAGCATCGCTGAATCGGGCGATGAGAAAAGCTTGCAGTTGACCGCCGTCTTCAATGACCCAGAGATGGCGTTCCGGTGCTCCCGGCTGAAACGCTGCTTGATAATTTTGCTCGGGCCAGTGCACAAGATCGGGCACACTTCGTTCAAGTGCGATGATCGAGGGCACATCTGCGGGAGTGGCGCGACGAAGGTACGTGACCGGATTCCTTGTTAGTCCTCAGCTTTTAGAGATCACAGATCGTTACTTAACGCCCTTCTCTGGGTTCCACGAGCCCTGCTCTTTGCGTACGAAAACAAT
>DATNAF010000219.1:0-8446 GCA_035572845.1 Terriglobales bacterium | reverse complement strand
ATACGGAAGCGATTGCGAAATACGAATTGGAGAAGTGAAAGCGCCCTTGGGGCATCACTCGACCGCTTCCAGCTTCTCGGCAATTTCCAGCAGCTTGGTAACGGTGTTCCAGTTGCGGGCTGTGCCGACGGTTTTCAGGATTCGTTCCACCGCCGTCCACAAAAGCTTAGGACGTCCCATCCCATTGGGGTAATAGATGTAGGCTTCGCGCCCAAGAATGTGCATCTCCTCAGGAGCGGCTTTGATCTCGAGCGCTTTCTTGCGTTCTTCCGCGCCAGGATGATTGGCAAGAAATGTGACCAGCAGCTTATTCGGCTCGATTCCGCGACGCGCGGCAAACGGGTTCCTGGCAACCGTCTCGCGCATCTCGGCGGTGCTCCGCAGGATGATTTCAGGCGCAAAGCCAAAGCCGCCTTTGATCTTCTTCTGAATGCGATCGCGCAGCCGATCGAGATCGCGCTCCTCAGTTCGAAACACCACGTTCCCGCTCTGGACGTAGGTCTGCACGTCCCGCAGCTTCAGAGAAGCATAAAGCTCCCGCAGAGATTCCATAGGCAGCTTATTGTGGCCACCAACATTCACCGCGCGCAGCATCGAGACAATCACGTTCATGCGATTAATCGACCTCCAGGCTTTGGCGAAATCCTATCAGGCTGATAAGATAAAGCTGCGGGGTGGAGCAGCCTGGTAGCTCGTTGGGCTCATAACCCAAAGGTCGGTGGTTCAAATCCACCCCCCGCAACCAAAAAAATCATGAGCTTACGGGGAAGTTGAGGAGAGCGACAAACCCCCATTAATACAAAATCACTCGATCAGGGAGCTGCAACTTCAGCTCTCTTTTCATTTGCGCTTTTTGAAACTGCCGGTTTGAGCACCAATTGAACAACCTTGCTGTTGGCCTGACGCTTCGTGTCTGAAAGCACTTGGCCATAGACGTTCATAGTTGTCTGGATGCTGGCGTGTCGCATCAACTCCTGCTGCACTTTCATCGGCGCTCCTGTTTCGTCCAGAAGCGTTCTGTAAGTGTGCCGGAATGTGTGCCAACCAATCCCCACCAATCCAGCGGCCGCCGCAGCAGCCCTGATATGGCGTTTCTGGATTTCTTCTTGCCAGTAAGCTTGCCGGTCGCAGGATTCGGGAAAACCCAATCCCATCCTGCTTGAACAAGCTCTGCTCCTTCCAGGTCAGCAATACGGTCACGAGTTCAGGATCTAGCGGAACAAAGTCATGCGAATATTCCGCCTTCACAGAATCCACACACGACAGTGCACCGAGCTTCGTTGAACAAGGAACGTCTTGTGGTCAAAAATCGAAGTCGCTCCATTTCAGAGCCATAATCTCGCTGACTCTCAGGCCGAAACATTGACGATCGACTGATACGACTTCCGGGTTGAATACCGCGTCGGCATTTCCTCCTCGTTGAACTTGTCAAGTAGGGCGCCGAAGCTCGGCACTTCCAACTCGCATCGTGGGGTCTCTGCATGTAGAGACTCTAAGAGGTGCGAGCCGTGCCGTACATTTCAATGGCTTACGTGCCCGACCGTCCCTTTCACAGCGGTAACACGGGTTCAAATCCCGTCTGGGACGCCAATCTTCCTACAAAAACTTGGCCGCTTATCTAGTGAGCCGGAGAAAGCGTGCCGCGTTGTTGTACAAGATGTCACGCTTTTGCTCGGAAGATAGCGCGGGATCATTCTGAATCGAATCGATCGCGGCGGAGACCGCGTCCGGCCAGACCATTTCATCGGAACCGAACATGATGCGGTTCTCGAATCCGGCATCGATCAAACGCTGTAGGAAATCGTAGAACTGCTTGCGGGGAAAAGCGTAATCGATGATGCCAATGTCAACATAGAGCTGCGGATGGGCGTAGAGTACGCCGATTGTGTCGTCAGCCAGTGGCCAGCCGGCGTGCATCGCCCACACCCTGAGCTTCGGGTGTTTGACGAGAACGTCTTCCAGCGCCAGTAGGCTAGATAACCGCATACGATAATTTGGCGCAACAACGTAAGGAGCTCCCGGCGGCCCGGGTCCCATGTGAATGCCAACGGGAATATCGAGCTCTTCAGCGAGAGCGAAATAGGGTTCCATTCGCGGATCGGTGACTGCGATCCCTTCGTACTGTGAGCTGATCTCAGCAAACGCTAAGACGCGCTTGCTCTTGACGAGTTGTCGCAACTCTTCCACCGTTGGTTTACCTGAGTTGGGATCGAACGGGATCGCTGGTATCACACGCTCTCCTCCCGCTTTCTTCCACTTCTCCACGAGTTCCAGGGCATCGCTGCTGACTGCGTTGGTCACCGCATAGACGTTGCGCTTCTCAAGGATTGTGATCGTGCGCTGCATCAGGTCTTTGTCGCTCGCGCCCGAACGCAAAGGCGACGGACACACCGGCTTGTTCTGTACGCGGGCAAAGTAGCTTTGCGCCTCTTCCTGAGTATCCTTAAGCGGCCACATAGGAAAAGGAGCACAGAGAAAAAGGGGCGGCGTCCCCAACTCATCTGCATGCATCGCGTGAAGGTGCATGTCGATGATCGGTTCAGCGCTGTTCTGTGACCATACCCGAGTGGCACAAAGCAGCATGACTATCGTCAAAAATAGGCACGCGGCGACAGGCGACATTGGAAAGTAGGGGCATTGTTCCATCGTTCTTTCCTTGGCTTCGCGCCTTGATCCAATCGCAATATTGTCTGCCCCGAAATCCATACTCGCGCCAACAACAGCAACAGCGAGCAACGGCACAGAGGTCACATTTCGAACAGTTCTGAAACGCAAATCAATCTCCTTTACGGAATGTGATTTCGTAATGCCCTTCAGCTACATCCTTCGGTCCGAAGGTCAGTAGAGTCAATTCCACGCTTGCATCTGCACTTACAACGAATCCGCCAACTTTTTAGCCAACGGCTCCACAGCTTCGGTGCCGCACGGGCAGGTGATGTACATGATCCGGATCAGCTTGTTGCCTTTGCGGACCATGATCATTCCGTCGCTCGACACGAACGCTTGGTCGCCAATTCCGGGAAGGCCTTGGATGTCGCCTAAAATCGAGAGCGCCTTGGCGTTCAGGCGCATCTGCTCCTCGGCCGCATGTTGATCCACCGAGAAATTGAACACCGGCACTTCGCCGGAATTGTCCTGCTCTGACTGCGGCCTCTCGCTCTGGAATTCCTTGAACATCCCGCCGGCAAATTGCTGGGCAATCTGTTGCGTTTTCTTGTCAGCGCCGCGGCTTGCCGTCATCGCGCTGGCGTGTTTCGCCATGATGTCTGCCTGATCGCCTTTGGCAATATAAGAGCATCCGTTGTCCTCGCTTTTGGTCCGAATGATTTCCACGCCAATCGCTTTGCTGACATCTTCCTTGCTGAGAAAGCGGCAGACGTCGCCCAGCGAGTTATCACTGGAAGCGTTGGAGTCAAAAGAGGAAACGTTGCCGGAATTGCTCGCGTCCGAGTTCGGTCCCAGAACGCCGTCCGAAATCTGATGGAACTTCTGGCTGACGCGGTGAGCGAGGTAATACATGCCGACCGCCCCTGCCGCGCCGCCAACGAAAATGATTACGACAACCACGATCGCAAGCTTCGCGAGCGGGCTCATTCCGGTTTTGGGCGATGTCGACTGCAGGCTCGTTGGGCCGGTTTGCGCCGGGCTGACTGGTTGTGGACCCGTTGCTGACGGTTGAGAGGCCGCCGTAGATGCTTGATCCGGTGGTGAGCTTGCGGCCATGCGAGCATCTGCTCCGCACTTCACGCAGAACGGACCGCCACCGAGCGCGGTGCCGCATTTGACGCAAAAAGTAGCCATAGGAAAACTCCTTGTTGTCCCTCTTGAAAGGCTGTTGGAGCGCGCTGGCTCACAGCGGCGGCTTCACATTGCTGTATTCGTGACGACCAATCAGGTGCATCTTCCCCGGTATCCCGACGCTCTCCACGTCAAGTTCCTGCCGCAGTGCCAGTCCGCTGGCTTTCGAAATCCAAATCAGACCGTCTTCCTTTGCCGTGTCGGTTTCACGACGCATGGAATAGACGGCTGCAACTTCTCCGTTGACGGATTCATTGCGCACGAATTGACAGGTTGATTTCCCTTCTTTTTCGTTCTCCAACTCTTGCTGCAAGCGGTCATTCGAAGTTACGGGGATGAGCATCCATTTACCTTTTGCCAGCATGTAAATCTTCCCCTGGAAGTCAATTTCCTCGACGGTGCGTTGCTGGCCATTCACCAGCGGAGCTGTTTGAACGGAATAACTATGGTTGGGAGTGGTAATGATTTTGGTCAGAGCGTTGTAGACCGGCTGGCAGGCATCAGCCGCTCGCGCTGTGATGGCCTGACCCAGCACGAGTAGCGAAAAAACAGAAAGCGTGAAAACGTGATTGCGAAACATGAAGTTCTCCTTAATCGAATTTCAAAAAGTCCCTCATTTCCTGCGCTTCTCACTCCCGCGAATTCTCGGGGTTCACAGCGCTACACCCGCGTGCTGAGCGGCGACTTTACCGACTATCGGCAGCTTGAACAGCTTTTGCTGATAGGCCTGGCACATCAGAAAAGCCCAGATTCCAAAACCGGCCACAGTGAAGATGAGCATCAACGGCAGGGCGATCACTCCGAAGATACCGGCTGTTAATGGTGTCAGGACAGCCGAGAGAATCATCCAGATCATCCAAAACGCGACCCAGGCGACATTAAAAAAAATCGATTGAAATGCATGGAAACGAACGAAGGAGTTTGACTTATAGGGATCAAGCACCAGAAACATGATTCCCGTAATGAAGCCCGCGAGATAGGTGAGGGCTCCCACGACGTTCGTGTCCATCGTCTTCTGTTCAATAGTTGCCGGCGCACATATGGCAACGACTGCGCCAGAACCCTCGGATGCAGACACCGAGACGCGTCCCGTGGTTCTCGTCGATAACCCACAGGACTGGCAAAGGCGTGTTTCATCCGCCAGGGCTGCACCACATGATTGGCAGAAGCTCATTGGTTTTCCTCCTCGAACTGCTTAGGGGAATAGGTTGCAGCCAGGAATTTGCCTGCACTTTGCAGAATTGGCAAACCAACTCTGCGCAAACTCTGCGTTAACTGCTAACTCGTTTGTGCTCTGCGGGATTACGAACGTGGATTAACTCCTTCCCATCTGGTTTTCCGTGCTAAACTCACCCCCTCAAACACTCTCGCCCGCCGTATGAAAGCCTCTGCAAGAGACAATTCTGACGCCAGTGCTCCCGCCCCAGTGATCAGCTATCGTTTTGGGCTTTACCTGCTTGACCCAGCCGACGGCACACTGACGCGCAATCACATTCGTGTGCGTTTACAGGAGCAGCCTTTCCAATTGTTGCTATTGCTGGTCGAACGGTGCGGGCAAATTGTTTCGCGGGACGAGATTAGGAACCGGCTTTGGCCGCAAAACACCTTTGTCGAATTCGACAAGAGTTTAGGGGTGGCGGTACTCAAAGTCCGGGAAGCTCTGGGGGACGAAGCCAACAATCCCAGATTCATCGAAACGATTCCCCGCCGCGGCTACAGATTCATTGCGCCGGTGAAGGTTGACTCTTCGCAAGATGCCAACCCAGGCAGCGCAAAGAGCGCGGTTCTGCCTTTGGCTGCATCGCAGCTCAACTGGTTTGCGCGAAAGCAATGGTGGTTCGCCGGCGTCTTTTTATTATTACTGGCCGCGACCATGTTCTATGTTCTGCGTCCGAATCGACATGCGGTTAGCACAGCTCAGGCTGAGACGTTCCACCCGCCAATACACATCCGGCGTTCGGTCGCTGTGCTCGGTTTCCGCAACTTACCGGGCCGGACAGAGGACAACTGGCTCTCTCCCGCTCTCTGCGAAATGTTGAATACAGAACTTGGGGCAGGCGGCCAACTGCGCATGATCTCGGGTGAAGATGTGGCGCAGGCGGAGAGCCAATTACCCCTAAGGGACGAAGATTCCCTCGGCAAATCGACCTTGCGAGATTTGCGTGTTAACCCCGGAGCTGACGTTGTCATCATAGGGTCGTACACGATGCTTCGAACTGACCCGAACCGCAAGATTCGTCTTGACGTTCGCCTTCAGGACACGGCCCGCGGAGAAACGATTGCTGAGGAATCGGTATCTGGCGATGAGAACGACCTTTTCACCCTGGTCGCCGATTTGGGCGGCAGGTTGCGCGAGAAGCTGGGCGCCACTCCTGTATCTGAGGAAGGGACAATCGCCACAAGAGCAGCGCTTCCCTCCAACGAAAAAGCAGCCCGCCTGTATGCCGAAGGACGAGCCAGGTTGTGGGCATTCGACTACTTTCGGGCGCGCGATCTGCTGAACCGGTCCATCGCAGCCGATCCTGATTTTCCGCTTTCCCACGCGGCTCTTTCTGAAGCATGGGATCACAGCGGCTATGATGCCAAAGCTCGCCTGGAGGCCCGACAAGCACTAGAACTGTCGAAACATCTTTCGCAAGAACAGCGGCTTCTGGTCGAGGGACAATATCAGAGGACAGTTCAGGAGTGGCCGAAAGCTGTTGAGACGTACCGTTCCCTGTTTCGCCTTTTTCCGGACAATCTGGACTATGGCCTCTTGTTCGCCACCGCGCAAATGCATGTCAGTGCCGCGGATTCACTCGGGACGTTAGCAGTTCTGCGACACCTCCCACCGCCTCTCGGTGACGACGCACGAATTGATATGACAGAGGCTTCCGCGTGGATCAATCGAGACTTCACCAAAGCTCGCGCCGCAGCGAAGGTAGCGATCGAAAAGGCAACTGCACAAGGATCACCAGTCATTGTCAGTCGAACGTACGGCATTCTCTGTCAGCAACAGCCCTCCATCGGCGCATCTATAGAAGCGATCAACATCTGCCGAAATGCGCTTGAAGCCGGGATTGCTGCCAACGATCCCAACGGCGCAGCCATGATGCGTACCGATCTCGCGGCCCTCTACTATCTTCGGGGCGATCTCGCACAATCGGCGCAGATGTTCCAGCAAGCAGTCAAGAAGTTTCGCCAGGTTGGCAATCGGGATGGCGTAGCCACTGCACTCAGTAACTTCGCTGACACTCGTCTTTCGCAAGGAGATCTGATGGAGGCTAAGGAACTCCTGGAGCATTCCATTCCGGAGTATCAAGCTGTCGACGACAAGGAGGGCGTCGTCCTCAATCTTGACAGCCTGGGAGACATCTGGCGACAACATGGCGAACTCGATCGAGCCGAGACAAATTACGAGCAGGCGGAAGTCATTGCGCGGAAAATGGAAGACAAGAATGCAACTGCATATGTTCTAAGCGGAATGGGTGATCTGGCTTTGGATCGAGGTGACCTTCCGTTGGCCAGAAAGCGATACGAAGAAGCTCTTGCGCTCAGGAATCAAGCTGGAGAAGAGCAGAGTGCGGGCGAAAGCCGTGTGTCGTTGGCAGAACTGGCGATTGAGGAAGGTCACCCCTCTGATGCTGAAGCATTGGTGCGTGAGTGCAAAGAACAGTTTCATAGGGAGCAACAAGCTGACGACGAACTCAGTGCCAGCATTGCACTGATTGATGCATTACTCGCGCAGGGCAAACAAGACCAAGCTCAAAAAGAAATGGAAGCAGCTCAACGGCTCGGAAGTGCGACCCAAAACCGCTTGCTTCGTTTACAGTTCGAATTAGCGTCAGGCCGCGTCTTGCTGGTTTCCGGCGATCCCGCGACATCACGATCACTCTTGCAGCGAGTAGCCGATGATGCACACCACTATGGGTTTTTCGGTCTCGAACTTTCAGATGAGCTTGCAATGGCAGAACTTGCGAACAAAACCAAGCATTCTGCGCAGGCCCAACTCCAGTTCCATGCCCTGCAAAAGTCTGCTAATTCCAGAGGCTTCGGATTGATTGCGCGCAAGGCAATCTGTGAAGCGTTGGCTCTTAATCAGATCGGAACGACGTAAGGTTGAATACGTAACGCTTCTCTACTTCTTCGCGCGGCAACTCGCGTGGTTGGCGGCTTAGCTCATCGCGCGGCCGCGTGAATTCTTTTTCCTTCGCCAGAAACTGCTTGCGCGCGGCAAGCCATTCTTCGTGATTCACAACTGCAGTACTCCTCGCCGTTCTCGTTGCATTCCGGAGATCGCTTTGGCGCGGCGCATATCAGCACGTCCGATTTCACCATTCGATGGCCAAATAGCGGCAATCGTCCGTTCCAGCCGAGCCACCCTCGCCACGCGGAACATTAATGTTGTTAAAGGCTGCGGAATTGCAGTCGTCAATCCATGGAATGAACTGAAAAGCCAATCCCCTCCTGACCGCCGGCCGGGATTTTATTTCAGGCGGGAATGCCGCGGGGCTTTACGTTCGCGCGAATGAACTGGATGATGTCATCCATCGGCGTGCCTGGGCCGAAAATGCCGGTTACTCCGTGCTGATTGAGCAGGGGGACGTCTTGTGCGGGAATGGTCCCTCCAAGCACCACGAGTACGTCATCCATCTGCTTCTCTTTCATC
>DATNAF010000218.1:0-18014 GCA_035572845.1 Terriglobales bacterium | reverse complement strand
TGACTGGCACTCATATTCAGATGGACGAAGTGCATAGTGGCTCCAGTGTTATGTCACAAGGCGATCTGCGACTTCACTTCGGAATCGGAAAAGCCCAGGTCATCGACCGTATCGAAGTAAAGTGGCCGACCACGCAAAAGGTCGAGCGCTTCTTGCATGTGAAGCCGAACCAGATACTCACCATAAAAGAGGGCGCCGGAATCATTCACTCCACAACGCCAGAATCGAAATAGTTTTTTACTGGTGAATTCTGGCCGCCCATCCTCCACCCGGCGCCAAATGGATCTTCACCTTTGTTGTCCGGTTCACCTGCGTAGTTGTCTTTTTATAATCACTGGCATCGCGATCGGCGTTCACTCCGTCCTGATAAGCCTCGAGCGTGAAGGTCCCTTCCGGCAAAAACGAAAAATCAACTTGCAGATCATGTGCGTCCCAGTCGCTCATTCCGCCTACATACCAGTCGTGCCCATTTTTTCTGGCAACTAACGCGTACTCAGCGATCCGTGCGTCCAGCACTCGGGTGTCATCCCAGGTCGTAGGCACATGGCCGAGAAACTCCATAACTTCCGGCTCTCTCAAATAATTGGATGGACTATCAGACAGCATCTGCAGCGGCGCGTCATACACCACGTACATCGCAAGCTGATGGCAACGCGTCCCCATCGCCATCGGCTGATGATTGATCGGCGCAAATGTGTTCCTGGTCGCGTTTCGCATCGCGCCCGGCGTGTAATCCATAGGACCCAAGAACATTCGCGTGAACGGCAGGGTCACATTGTGTTTGGGTTCTGACTCCCAACTCCACTTGCTCCACTCCATTCCGCGCACACCTTCGGTGTTGATAAGGTTCGGCCAGGTGCGCATCATGGTCGCGGGCTTCTGATCACCGTGGAAATCGACCAGCATGTGGCGCTTCGCCGCCTCGCGACAGACTCTGGTGTAATAGTTCATCATGATCTGATCGCTGCGCTGCATGAAATCAACTTTGATTCCCTTCACCCCCCATTTCTCAAACTGGTCGAGCGCGGGAATCAGCTGATCATCAAGCGTCTTCCACGACGCCCAAAGGATCAGGCCAACATTTTTTTGTTTTGCGTAGGCGGTCAGTTCCTCCATATTGAGATCGGGCGTGACTTCCAGTAAATTGTCCAGTTTGTACCAGCCGTCGTCGAGAATGATGTAGGGAATGCCATACTTCGCTGCGAAATCGACGTAGTACTCATAAGTCTTTGTGTTGATTCCCGCATGAAAATCCACGCCATCGATGTTCCAATCGTTCCACCAGTCCCAAGCGACTTTGCCGGGCTTGATCCACGAAGTGTCCTGAAATTGCGACGGCCTCTCGAGCAAATAGACAATTTCGTTGGTCAGTAACTCACCGTCATTATGTGCGACGCCGATCACTCGCCAAGGATAAGTTCGCGTGCCGGATGTCACGGCGATGTAGTCGGCGTTATCGACAGGCTTGTAGTCGCGGTCGCTGGTCTGAACTAATTTCGTTGGATATGGAGGAAATGTCGCCGTCAACGCGAAATTCGGCGCCGCGCCACGCAGCCAAAGTCCCGGATAATCGTCGACGTCCGACTCGGCAATCGCAATTTTTTCACCTTCACTTGCGTCCACTACTGCCGGCAGTGTTGCAAAGAATTGAGGTGAGATCGCGTTCAACAGCTGCGGCAGATATTTCCGCTCATTATGCGAATAGAAACTATCTTCCTGAGGGTAATAAACATTAAAGTTGGCGGCAAACTTGAAGTTCGCTTCTTCGCCGTAAACTTTGACTTCTTTCTGCGGCAGAGCGGTTTCGAAGCGATATCCGACACCTTCGTTATAGGCGCGGAACACGACTGAATACCCGCCGTCCAGCTTGAGCCGCAGCTCGTTGTAGTGATCGCGAATCTTGGCAAACTTTTGACGAACCACCGGTTCGACCACTTCATCATGGGAGCTCTGTTTCGCGTCGATGACTTTCGGCTCCATACCGAGTTTTTTATGGTCAATATCCATCGAAAGCGTGGCGTTTTCCAGAATCGGCATAGTTTGAACGACAACGTCATAACGAATCTGTCCCGCGGTGCGCACCCTGACCTCGATGCGATTATCGGGGGACCGCAAATCGTAGCTGGCCTGTGCGCTCGCTTTTTGCATGAAACACATGATCACACCGATCAACAGCCAGCCTGCAAGACTCTTCATAGTTCCCCCTCTTGAGTTGCCGATGTTATTTTCAGTCGTTCGAGACAGATGCTTAAATGTTGCCCAGATCTACGGCGTGTGCGCCGTGGAAACCGGCGGCTTATCTTTGTAAACGACGACGAACTGCTGAATTTCGCGGCGTTGTTGCTCGATTGCCGCAGCTTTGGTGTTTTGAATCTTCTCATAGGCTGCAAATTCCTGGTGCGCCTTCTCTGGCTCATTCAATTTCTTATAGGCCTGTGCCAATCGAAAATGCGCTTCGGCCAAGTTCGAGTCGGCATCCTTAGCGTTTTCGTACGCCGTGACCGCATTGCTGATATTTTTCAGCGCGGCATAAACAATTCCCAGTTGCAGATAGGCTTCGGCAAATGTTGGATTAATTTTCAAAGATTTGTTTAATAAATCTTCAACACGTGCTGCGTCATGCGAACCTGACATCCCAATACGCTTCCACAATGCCACGGCCAGATAATAACTTGCAAAAGCATTTTCCGGATGCTCACGCAAAAACCTCGCAAGTGTTTCTTCTGAGCAAGGCAGCGGCTGCGAAGAGGCCTGCACCATTTTTCCCAGAAAAAGATAAGGAGTAACATCAGCTGGATTCAAATCCGAGGCCGCGCAAACCCGCTCCGCCGCTTGTGCATAAAGACCACTCGCATAGAGTGCAGCCCCCAATCCAGCCAGCAGCCTTTCCGAATGCGGGTGCGCCGCGGCACCCTTCTTAAAAACTTCTGCCGCAGGTTGAATCGCCCGGTGCAAGAGCAACTCCGTGGCCCATGCAAAATAATTCTGCTCACTGGGATCCAGTTGTGCGGCGCGTTCATACTCTTGCACCGCATCGAGCGAATCATTCATTTGCTCGTCAATGTCGCCCAGTTGCCGATGCAAATCCGCCCGGTCATCAGTTTCCAACATTTGTCGCAACTGGTCGCGCCTGCGCGGCAGGCTCTGTGAGTCCGCCCGCGCATCTTCGTTTGCCGTTGCGCCGGCAAGTGCGCGCGTGTCTTTTGCCAGCGCTTCACTAGTTCTCAAATTCACATCAGAACCATGGCCGCCTGCCGCTGTCCAATCCGTGATTCCCGCAACTGTGAAGTCGGTGCTGTCGCTGAATTGCATCGGTTCGGATGACTTGCCATTCGCAGTCTCCGACTTAGTAGGAGTTAACTCTACGACCAGCGAACCGGAGTTTTTGGGCGGAACATCAACCGATTGCGTTTTGTCCTGAAAGCCCGGCTTCTGAACCCGCAAAATGTAGGGGCCCTCGCTCGCCGCCACGAACAAGAATTTTCCATCAGCATCGCTCGTGGTCTGTAGTTCAATCCCGCCGCCACTTCTCTCAAGGCGGACTGACGCGCCTTGAATAGGAGATCCAATCGCCGATTTCACTTTTCCTTCAACTTTCCAGGACCCTTGTCCGGCCACCGCTTGGGCATTTGCGGTCGGCAAAACCAGCACGCACGTCAGCGCGCTGAAAAAAACCCGCACACGATACCTGTTCCAGCAACTCATAATCAAATAAACATTCGAGCGTGCCGTTGCGCCAAGCCACGAATTTTACCTCACGCTCCACCGGGAGAAAACCGCAGCATAAACAGGCAATCCAGCCTGCTTCTGCCAAATCGTTCGTACTCAGGATTTGTACGCTAGCGGTCTTTTGAAGTAAGCTTCATGTCTGCGCAGAGACCAGCACGCTGGGCTTACAGCCGTTGCGGAGGCTATTCCCACCTCCGACCCCCAGGGTCCCTTCAGGAAGGGCGATATGCGTGTTCATTTAATTAATCCGAGTGAAGTAGCTTTTGGTACGGCTGTCATTACTCCTCGCTGGCTCTATGTACTCGCAGCGGCAACTCCAGAGAGTTTCGGCGATCCTATTCTTGTCGATGAAACCCTCGAACCGCTCGATCCCGAAACAATCGCATCCGGCGACATTGTAGGCATCGGCATCCACACCGCGAATGCGCTCCGAGGTTACAAACTAGGCAAAATAGCGCGCGAGCGCGGCGCCTATGTTGTCTTCGGTGGAATTCACGCCACGCTATATCCCAATGAAGCTCGTGAACTGGGTGGCGCGCATTCAGTAGTAAAGGGAGACGGTGATATCGCGTGGTCTAAGGTTTTGGCCGATTACAGCAAAGGCACTCCGCTTCCGGTCTACGAAGGCGGCCGCATCGAGGCCGACTCCTTCCTCCCCGCGCGCTGGGATTTGATTCCGCGCGAGAAATACATGTGGGCATCAGTTCAAACGGTTCGCGGATGTCCCAAGCATTGCTCCTTCTGCTCGGTGTGGCGGACCGACGGGCAGCGTCCCCGCCAGCGATCCTCAGACATAGTGATGGAGGAGATCGTTCAACTGCGCAGAATGGGATTCCGTTTCATTGCCCTTGCCGACGACAATTTTTATCCCGTCACGGTCACCGATCTTCGCCTCGCCGAGCAACAGAACAATCAAGTTCGTCTCAATGAACTCAAAGCGATTCGTGCCGAGCGGTTCACCTTAATGAAGCGCCTGGCGCAGCTTCCTTCGGACACTATTTTCTTCACTCAGATCACCATGGAAGCTGCGGAAGACACTGAATTCCTGGACGCTATGAGCGACGCGCGCATTAAGGGCGTGCTAGTCGGCGTCGAGTCCGTGACTCCGGCAGGCCTTAAAGATATTTACAAGGATTTCAATCTGTCAGGCACAGACCTGGTCGAACGCCTGAAAACTTTCCGGCGCCATGGAGTGTACGTCCTCGGTTCATTCATTTTCGGGCTGCCCAGCGACCGCGCCGAGACTTTCGATGCCACCGCTAGGGCCGCGCAGGCGGCAGAAATTGCGTTCGCCCAATTTGTTACTCTCACGCCCTATCCCGGAACGGTTGATTTCATGCGCTGGGAAAAAGAAATGGAAGCCAAACCGGTCGAGATCGCCGGCATTCCAATCACCCGGCGATGGTTAATTCCGCAAGCTTTGCGGCCCAAACTTTACTGGTCGCATCCCACTATGTCGGCGGAGGAAATCCGCAGCAACACCCAATCCGTGTGGGACACCTTCTATGGCTTCAAGTCAATCTGGACCCGCTCCCGATTCATCAAATCCATGCGGGCACGTTTGGCTTTTGTGTTGATTTCGAAAATCTATCGTCAAATGTATGCCGACACCGGTATCGCAACTGACAGCGCCCGCGTCTCACGCTCGCAGCGCTGGGTGCGATTGCTGGCAAAGCCTTGTCGACATTTGTTCGCAGGCCGCCCGATGCCGAATTTGGCGGTTCCGCAGGCCTGAAGCAGCTAATCTGTAATTCCCTGCAACGAACCCGCCAAAAAACCAATCAGATAGCCTGGCGACGAATTCAATCTGCGAGGCAATCATGAGCTCTCAAGTTGCAAGCATTACCGCAGCCGCTGCGGGAACACTCACGTTAGGCGGTGAAGTCACAGTCAATCGCTTGGGATTCGGCGCCATGCGCCTTACCGGGCCTGGGATTTGGGGTCCTCCCAAAGACCGCCAGGCTGCCATCGCGGTACTACGCCGGGCGGTTGAACTGGACGTCAACTTTGTCGACACCGCAGATTCATACGGTCCCGCAGTCAGCGAAGAACTCATTGCCGAAGCCTTGCACCCTTATCCCAAGGGCTTTGTTATCGCGACCAAAGGCGGCTGGAACCGGCCTGGGCCTGGTCAGTGGACGCACGACTCGAGCCCAAAACATTTACGTGAAGCTATTGAAGGAAGCCTGAAGCGCCTTCGCCTGGATCGTATCGGTCTTTATCAGTTACACACGCCCGATCCCGCGATTTCGTTCGACGCATCGGTACAAACTCTTGCTGAGTTGCAAGCCGAAGGCAAAATCCATTTGATCGGGCTGTCGAACGTTACTCGTGAGCACATCGAGCGCGCGCGGAAAATTGCCCGAATTGTCTCAGTTCAAAACCGCTACAGCGTTTTTGACCGCGAATGGGAACATGTCGTCGATTATTGCGAGCAGAACGGCATGGCTTTCATTCCCTGGTTTCCTCTCGGCGCGGGAGCAGTTGGACACGATGTGTTGTCCCGCATCGCGCAGGCCCATCATGCGAAACCGATTCAGATCGCGAGCACTTGGCTTCTGCAACGTTCTCCGTGGATGCTGCCAATTCCGGGGACCTCGTCGGTGCAACATCTTGAGGAAAACATTGCTGCGGCAGCAATACGCCTGAGCGAAGATGAATTTCGCCAGTTGGACGACGTCAACGGGAAGACCGCGGCGGGAAGAATCCGCGGGTAAACTCCGAGCGGTCGTGGCAGAATAAGCAGTGCGCTTGTCGGGAGTTTCCGCCGGAGACTCCTAACCTTGCCATCGCGATCAATACCGCCAGGAGTTCGCATGATCGACAACACTCGCCGTGACTTCCTCAAGAAAACTGCGGCCGCGAGTGCCGCGTTCCTCGCTCCCAAATTCGCGTCTGGCGCCCTCGGCGCCAATGATCGCGTTCGCATCGCGATGATCGGCGCGGGTTCGAGGGGACAGGAACTACTCAAGCAGATCGTCGCCGTTCCCCGGACCGAAGTGGTCGCCATTGCTGATGTTTACACCCGGCGCTTCGATGAGGCCAAACAAATCGCACCCGGCATTCAAACTTTCGACGATTATCGGCGCATGCTCGATATGAAGGATATTGACGGCGTAATTGTGGCCACTCCGCTGCACATCCACGCTCGTCATTTCGTAGACACGCTTGCCGCGGGAAAAGATTTGTACGCCGAAAAAACCATGACTTGGTCCATTCCCGAAGCTGAGAGATGCCTCGACGCAGCGCGCAAATCTGACCGTGTAATTCAAATCGGCCTGCAACATGAAAGCGGCGGTCCATTTATTGATGCTAAGAAATGGATCTCCGCCGGCATGCTCGGTAAGGTCAACCAGGTTGAATCATGGATGAGCCGCAACACTCCGCATGGTCACGGCCAGTGGGTCCGCCAACCCACGGCAGATTGCACTGCGCAGAATGTGAAATGGGAAGCCTTCCTGAATGGCCGTCCTGACAAGGGTTTTGACGCATACCGATTCATGAACTGGCGCCTGTTCTGGATGTTCTCCGGCGGAAATATCACCGAAAACATGATCCACCAGATTGCCTGGATCATGAGCGCGCTCGACCTTCCGCTTCCCAGCGCCGCTTACATGTCAGGCGGCATCTTTTCTGAAAAAGACGGCCGCGAAGTTCCTGACACCATCGCCGTCACCCTAAACTTCCCCGATGAAGTCGTAGTCACCTGGCAATCTACATTCAGCAATCGCCGTTACGGTCTGGGACAAAGAATCCTGGGGAGCGATGGCGCTGTCGAATACACCGCTGGCGCGACCGACATGGTGCGCGGCGAGTCCGAAGAGCAGGTCCACTATTACCCCGAGAAGATCAATCGCCCGGACGGTACAGAAATCGCTGGCAGCAGCCCCACCATCAACCACATGGCGAACTGGGTGGATTGCATGCGCAGCCGCAAAACTCCCAACGCGCCGGTCGAACTTGGATACCTATCAGCCGTCGCCGCCCACATGGCAAATCTGTCTTACCGGCAGCAACGCCGCATTACGCTGGAAGAAGCCAAAGCCTTTAAGCCCGAGTATTAAACCCCGAATTAATGACTACGCTCAGCAAACGCGCTTCCGCGAAAAATCTGACTCGGGATGAAGTCAGACAATTCGTAGCGGCGGTTTCGCAGATTTCAATCAAAGGCAAACGCATTCTCGTCATTGTTCCCGACAGCACGCGCACCATGCCCATGGCTTTGATGTTTGAGCTTCTGCAGGCTGAAATCGGCGCCAATGCTGCCGCATGCGACTACCTGGTCGCGCTCGGCACCCACGCCCACATGGACGACTCCCAACTGAGCCGCATGTTCGGACGGCCCGTGATCAATGGAATGTGCGAGGGCTCGCACATTTTCAATCACCGATGGGACATTCCCGAAACCTTCGCCGAAATCGGAGTCATTCCCACTGCGGACGTCACCCGAATTTCCGGCGGTGTGCTTTCCGAACCCATCCGTATTCAAATTAACCGCCTGGTTTTCGATTACGACCAGGTGCTGATTTGTGGTCCCGTGTTTCCTCATGAGGTTGTCGGCTTCTCCGGAGGAAATAAATATTTGTTCCCCGGCGTGAGCACGGGGGAAATGATCCACCAGACGCATTGGCTCGGCGCACTGCTGGGCAGTTACAACATCATCGGCACCGGCACGACTCCGGTGCGTCAACTGATTGATCTCGCCGCAGCTAAAGTCTCGGTTCCGGTTTCATGTTTTGCTTTGGTACTTAAAGGCTTAGATATTGCAGGGATCTATTTCGGAGCTGCGAAAGACGCTTGGAAGTTGGCAGCAGATCATTCCTCTGAAGCGCATATTGAGTGGGTGGATCGGCCATTTCGCCGCGTGCTCGCCGTGATCCCCGAGATGTATCCGGATATCTGGACCGGCGCCAAGGGAATGTATAAGTCGGATCCGGCGATTGCAGACGGTGGCGAGGTGATTCTCTATGCGCCGCATATCAAGCAGGCAAGTTACGTCCATGGCGCGTTTATCGAGAAGGTCGGCTACCACTGCGCTGAATATTTTCTGAAACAACCCAAGCGCTTTTCTGATATTCCTCGCGGCATTCTCGCTCACTCGATCCATCTTTGTGGACAAGGCTCTTACGATGCCGCCACACATACGGAAAAGCCGCGCATTCGTGTGACACTCGCAACCTCAATTCCCCAGGCGCAATGCTCTGAGTTGAATCTCGGTTATGTCGATTACCGGACCATAAAACTGGAAGAGTGGAGGAATCGAGAAGCCGAAGGCATCAAGCTCATCCCTCATGCGGGAGAGATCCTGTATCGGTTAAAGAATCCGGGACGAGTCACAAACAGCACGTCGCCATCGGTGATGCCGGGCTTGACGGTATAATTTTCCCGGACTTTATCGACACCTTTATGGGACATCCTCTCCTCGATCTCACCCAAAAAAACGCAGTTGTCATCGGCGGCACCAGCGGCATCGGGCTCGCTATTGCCAAAGCGCTGGCCAAAGCCGGCGCCAACGTTGTTCCTACCGGCCGGCGCGCCGAACTTGTAAAGACAGCCGCGGCTGAAATCGAATTGCTCGGTCGCCGCTCGCTCGCCGAAGTTTGTGATGTTACTGAAAATGCCAGCATCGAGAATCTGCTCAAAAAAGTGAACGCTGAACTCGGCAGCGTTCATATTCTGGTGAACTCCGCCGGACGCACCAAGCGCATGCCCACGCTCGACTTTCCGGAGTCCGAGTGGAATGCGATCATGGAAACAAATTTGTCGGGAACCATGCGTGCCTGCCGCGTTTTCGGGCGTCACATGATCGAGAAAGGTTATGGCCGTATCATCAACATCGCGTCCATTTCTTCGTTCCGGGCGCTTTACGAAGTCACGGCTTACGGCGCCAGCAAAGCCGCTGTCGTTGCCCTCACCAAATCACTGGCAATCGAGTGGGCAAGCAAAGGTGTATGCGTGAACGCAATCGCGCCCGGCGTCTTCCGCACCGACTTGAACGCTGCGCTTCTTGATGGTACTGAGCGCGGGCGCGAATTTCTGCTGCGCACGCCCATGCACCGCTTCGGCCAGTTGGATGAACTCGGCGGCGCGGCAATCTTCCTTGCGTCAGACGCCGCGAGCTTTGTTACCGGTCAGGTCTTAGTTGTCGATGGAGGAATGCTGGCTAGCGGAGTGAATCAGTGACCAAAAACGTGGCCTGCGGCGCTAGCTTTTACTTCGTGATACTTCGTGCCCTTCGTGGCTATCGCTTTTGAATTTAACCAGAGCTACGCCTTCTTGCGAGTATTTCCGTCGTAGTCGTCCATACGCCGTTGGTCCGCATTCCCCAACATTTCATCCGCCAGCCTAAGCCATCGGCTGATCACTTCGTAGTCGGGGTACTCTTCTTGAATCTCAGGCCTGGCTTGGGGAAATTCAAGGATGTTGGCAGCGGACGCTTTGCCGGACAGCCCTAATGCGCGCCTTAATCTACCCTTCCGGCGCTTGCGTCCTTTGAACATTTGAAGGATCTTTGGCATCGGAAGCCCTTCGGCGGGTACTGCTATGATGCCAAGCCTGCCAGCTCAGATGACTGGCGTTCGATACTACTCATGCTGTAGAGGAGGTAAGTATCAGGCCAGCTTAGGAACTAGAAAGATGTTGCTTCGGCACGAACCGCCTGCGTAGCGCCTTCCGCCTTACTCCGCAGCCTGAGCAGGCGTTCCCCGGCCGCGGCCAGAGTCTCTGACCGCTTGGCAAAATGCAGACGGATCAGATTGTTCACCGGTTCATGAAAGAAGCTCGACCCAGGTACTGCAGCCACTCCCACTTCTCGCGCCATCCACTCGCAAAATGCCGTGTCGCTCTTCCACCCGAATTCTGAGATGTCGATCATCACATAATAAGCGCCCTGAGGTTCGGTGTATTCGAGACCGGCAGCGTCCAGATACTCCAGGAACTTTGCTCGCTTTTGTGTATACAGCCTCTGCAAATCTATGTAGTAGCTGTCGGGCAATTCCAGCGCGGTCACCGCGGCTTCTTGTAAAGGCGCTGCCGCCCCTACCGTCAGAAAGTCGTGAACTTTACGGGCTTCATTGATGACAGTCGGCGATCCGATCACATATCCCAGGCGCCATCCCGTCATCGAGTACGTTTTCGATAATGAACTGCAGCACAGCGTCCGCTCGAACATTCCGGGCAACGAAGCAAAATACGTGTGCCGATGCGGTGCATAAACAATGTGCTCATAAACTTCGTCGGTCAACACGAACACGTCGTGTTCTTCCGATAGCTGCGCAATGAACAATAGTTCATCACGCGTAAAAACTTTTCCCGACGGATTCGCCGGATTGCACAACACCAGAGCCTTGGGTTTCTGCTCGAATGCTCGTCTCATCTCATCCGGATCGAATCTGAAGTCCGGCGGGTGCAGCGTCACATGAATGGGCTCCGCCCCGCACAAAATCGCATCTGCCGCATAGTTTTCATAAAAAGGCGAAAACACAATCACCTTGTCGCCAGGATTGCATGCGGTCATCATCGCGACCATCATCGCCTCAGTGCTGCCGCACGTGACCACCACATTTTCTTCCGGATCAATCTCTATTCCCATGAAGCGCGATTGTTTGCGTGCCAGCGCCGCGCGAAAGTTTGGCGCGCCCCACGTCACCGCATACTGATGCGGCCCGATCCGCGCAGCTCGTTCCGCTGCTTGCAAAACCACTTCCGGCGGATCGAAATCCGGATACCCTTGCGACAGATTGATCGCGGCGCACTCATTGGCAAGCCGCGTCATCCTGCGAATCACCGATTCCCCAAACTTGCTGGTGCGATAGCTGGTCTTAGGCATGAATTCCTAATTCTCTCATTTTGGCAAAATTGCAGCCGCGGATGCGCTATTTCAGCACCAGCTTCACTATGACATCCTCACGCTAAAGCAGGCTTACCCGGCCTGAGGTGATGACCTACGGCACGCATTTACTGGTGATGTGCTGAGTCTCTAGGGCGACGTCTGCTCGGAATCAGTTTGGATCACATTGATCCAGGCGGAAATCGGCGTAACCCTTGGTTACGAACGATATGTTCGGGAATCAAAAAAATGAGCGAAAATCAGTATGCATAACGGTGAATGGTGAGGAGCAATATGATTCGAGGGCAGGAACTGCGCGGGTTGTGTATGGCAGGCCTGCTCCTGCTGGCCATTCCGTTTTCGGGACAGGCAAAGACAGACGGGATAACGCCGGACGACAGGAGCAACGAACAGTCGCACTTGGGCTATCCCCAGGACTGGAGTTCGCGACATTTATTAATGCCAGGTGCTCGAGCGAACGACGTGCTAGCGGCTGGACGGCGCGAACCGCGTCATGTTTACAACATGGTGATGCGTCAAGTTGCGGTGGATAACTTTCGCCGCAGAGTCCCGCACCCGCGGCGCCAGGTAAAGATCGATTGGGCTGTTTCGCTGGAGAATGGCCACGTGCCGCAGAACCAATTTCCGGCGAAATACCGGTTTGACGTTACCGCAGAAAATTGCAACTCGGATTACGTTGTGTTGGGGCTCACCTTGACTTCAGGGATACAGGCCAACCTAGTAGGGATCAACAACCTGTATACCGAAGCGACTCCGACGTGTAATAACGGATCGCCGTGGGTGGCATTCGCGTATAACACCGTAACCCAGACAGGGGGGCAGATCAAGACATCGCCTGCGCTCTCTGAGGATGGAACGAAAGTGGCATTTGTGGAGAGCACAGCTGGGGCTTCGTACTTTCATGTTCTGGTATTGCCGAATCCGATTCCGGAGCCACCGTCACAGATAGGAACGGTTTTAAGTCCACAGATCCCGACTTCGTGCAGCCAGCCAACGACCGCGGGTTGCATGACCACGCTTGCCATCGAAAGTACCGCGACTGATTCGAATTCCTCGCCCTGGGTGGATTACAGTACGGATACAGCTTACATCGGCGCTGACAATGGTTTGCTATATAAAATCACGCCCGTATTCGGCGGCGGTCAGCCAGCGTTGGTTAACGATCCGAGCAATTGGCCGGTTACGGTCTCGAACCAAGCAATTAAGATTCTGACGGCTCCAGTTGTGGATGATACCGCCGGCCTGATTTTTATCGGGGACGGTGAGGGTTACCTGTACTCCGTCAAATTATCCAGCCCTGGCAAGACTTACTCCGCGCGGCAGACGATTGGGTGGGCCACACACGGAAACGGGACGGGAGTTGTAGATCCGCCGATTGCGGTCACGGATCCCGCCAATCCTACGCTCGATCAGGTGTTCGCCTTTACTGGATGCAGCCAAGTGATCGGGATCGGCGGAGCAATTACTCAGCTTCCGGCGAACTTCGCGACCGGCGTACCTAGCACCGCGAATACTGTGGATTTGGGGTCGGCGAGCGGTACCGGAAATTGCACGGGGGAAAATGTACACTCGGGGGCGTTCGATAATGCGTTCTGGGTGAACGGCTCCAGTTCCGGTCATATGATCGCATGCGGATTCGTGAATAATGGAGGCGCACCGTCCGACCCCGAAATGTATTTCTTCCCGTTTAATGCAAGCCACGTTATCACGAGCACGGGTTCATCGAAATTTGTTGTAAACAACACGAAAGGGGACGAATGTTCCCCATTAACGGAGTTTTACAATGGCACGACGGACCGTTTGTTCTTTGGCGTCGGGCTGACTAATGGTTTTCTCGAGAGTTCAACGATTACGACCTCATTGACTACGCCGACCTGCACGGGTACACCGACGTCCAGTTGCGTAAGATCTCCCACCGCTCTGGGAGGAACCAGCGGGATCGTAATCGACAATCAGTTGTCCAATGGTGGAACCAACATCTACTTCTCGACCCTCGCTCCGGGGTCGGTGAACCGTCAGAAGTGTAATGTGCCAGGGGGAATTGCAAATCCCTACTGTGCGGTCAAGCTTACACAGTCAGCTCTACAATAGCCCCTTGGGCAACATTTCCAGGCCCGCGCACGGGGAATCCTACTCAAACAGGATCGGCCGATTCGGGCGCTTCTGCTAACGGCAGGGTGCCTAGAATAAAACGACTCCTCCGGTCGACTTGTTGTAGTATCGTACGATTAGTGTCACCCGAGATGTATAGAAGGTCTGTAATTCGCGTCGCTAGTCTTCATTTCCTATGACTGACAAGGACAAAGCCGACGATAACAATGCCAGCGAGAGCCGGCGCCCAGCGAAAAAGCCATATAAAGAACCCGCTTTCCGGTACGAGCGTGTTTTCGAGACTATGGCGCTTTCCTGCGGCAAAATCCATGCTACCCAATTTCAGTGCAGATTCAACCGGCATAGTTCTTAGTTTTCTGATATCGATGCCACACATAGTGGACGCTCCGGGGGACCCGAAAGTTGGCCTTGTGGCCGAATTGCTTCGCGGCTGCGGCACGCTTCAGCTCAAAGTCTGGGGAACGAGCATGCTCCCATCGATCTGGCCAGGCGACCAGGTAACAATTCAGAGCGCTGTGGACGACGAGGTTGTTCCTGGAGACATCGTGCTAGTTCTGCGTGACGACCGATTCTTTGTTCACCGCTTGGTCGAAAGGCGACTAGTTCAGGATTGCCTTTTGTTGATTATGAGGGGCGACGCAATGCCCCACAACGATCCTCCGGCTGCTGCTTCGCAGTTGCTAGGCCGCGTGACCCGTATTCGCCGTGGCAATCGCAGTCTGGTTCCGAACTGCCGAGTCCCGGTATTTCAATCCGCTCTGGCCTGGGTGCTGTGTTACTGCGACGGGTTCCGCAATCTCCTGCTGCGCCTTCATGGGGCGAGATTGCAGGGCGTGCACTGCGCGCTCCGGACAATCTTTCTACGGCGTGCGTGGTTTAGTGCGCATGATTTCTGACATTTCTACTTCTCCCCGTCCATGACCACAGCCATCCCGACGACCACGACCGACACTGTATCGATCGAGATTGGAGGCATGGCGATTGCCCTGCGCACGCACGATTCCTCATTTCGCCGACTGATTGAGAATCGCTACGCGGGTTTCGATGGGAATTCGCTGAATTCGAACTTCGAGTTCGATATCGACCTTCTCGAGCCATCGGAGTTCACCGAAGTCGATCAAGGACTGGAGGTGAAGATTGAAGCGGGTGAATGGTTGCTGAAGAGGGGCGACTTCCGTGCAAGCTGGAACCCGAAGACCGGACACGGTCACATCCGTCAATCCTGTAATCCTTACGCTATCGATTGCGTTTTACGTATCGTTCACAGCCTCATCCTTGCCAGGCAAGGAGGTTTCCTGGTCCATGCCGCCAGTGCGATTCGCGGAGGGAAAGCTTTTCTGTTTTCCGGGGTTTCTGGTGCGGGTAAGACCACGATTTCCCGCCTCGCGCCACAGGATGCAACGCTGCTCACGGATGAAATCTCTTACGTGCGACGGGAAGGAGATCGCTATATTGCCTGCGGCACCCCGTTTGCGGGAGAGTTGGCACGAGTTGGCGAAAACAAATCTGCCCCACTTGGTGCACTCTTTCTGCTTGAGAAAGGCCAGCAGAACAGGATCGAGCCGATCGGCACCACGGAGGCAATCCAGAGACTGCTGAGAAACATCCTGTTCTTCGCCGATGATCCTTCGCTTGTAGAACTGGTGTTTCAGGCCGCATGCGAGTTTGCTGGTTTGGTTCCCATCTATCGCTTAGTATTCTTCCCCGATCAGCGGGTTTGGGACATAATACGTTAGGTACGGCAGGAGAATAATGGCGGAAAGGTACATTGCTCGAAGCTCGGCTATTGCCGCCCGTCTGCTGGGCAGCGAAATGATGATCATGTCGACTGCAGATTCGACTTTTTTCACTCTCAATGAAGTTGCTTCTGCGATTTGGCAGGCAGCGAATGGGTTGACGCCGCTATCAGAAATCGTCAACAGCAAGATCTGTCAGGAATTCGATGTCAGTCCGGAACAAGCACAATGCGATGCCGAGCACTTCGTTGATGAGCTCTCGCAACACGGCATTCTCCTAGTCTCCGATAAGCCGCTTACAGAGTCGTCCGCCACGCGGGAGACTCGATGAGTCTTCTAGCGGAGATGAATCAAAAAGCACTGAATTTAGGTCTGCCGATTAGCGTTCACTTTGATGTGACCTACCGCTGCAATGAGCGCTGCGTGCATTGCTACCTCGATCACGACGATCATGGCGAGATGACGACGGCGGAGGTCACTGATGTGCTCGAGCAGCTCGCGGACGCCGGGGTCTTTTTTCTCTCCCTAAGCGGAGGTGAAGTTCTCATGCGCCGTGACTTTTTTGAAATCCTGGAACGGGCACGGCAATTGCGGTTCAACGTAAAGATTAAGACCAACGGAGTGATGATCCACGAGAAGGAAGCCGCGAGATTTCTCCGCCTAGGCGTCGAGCAGATACAGATCAGCGTTTACTCGCATCGCCCCGAAGTTCACGATGCGATTACGAAGCTGCCGGGATCACTGAAGCGAACTATCCGGGCCATTCGATTCTTGAAGTCGCAGGGCCTAAAGGTCACAATTGCCAACGTTCTGATGGTTGGCAATTTTTCCGACCAGGCAGGCGTGATCGCGTTAGCGAAAGAGCTGGGAGCGCACTACACACTCGACCCCACCATCACGCCAAAAATGGACGGCGACCGATCCATCCTCGCTTTGCGAATTCCGGGTTCTGATCTCATGCAGGTTTTCCATAACCCGGAACTGGTGGGCAACGTGGAAGAATTCTGCGCTCCTCCGCCCGAAGCGGGCGACGACATCATGGAAGGCTACCCATGCAGCGCCGGCCACACCGCATGCTACATTTCGCCTTACGGCGATGTGTTTCCTTGCGTGCAATTCCCGCTGCCGACTGGCAATGTGCGCCGCCAGAAATTCATCGACATCTGGCATCATTCTCCGCAGCTGAACGAAGTCCGCTCGATCCGCGCCAAAAATCTTCCCACCTGCTCGACTTGCTCGCACGTGGGAACATGCACGCGGTGCCCTGGGTTAGCCTACATGGAGGGCAACATGCGAGGGCCTTCTACGGCAGATTGCGAGAAGTCTTTCCAGCGAACTGGTATTCCGTCCGCCAATATGCTCCGCCGGGCGGGAGCAGCTTACACCGGTCCGCTGATTCAGATCCAGGCCGCGGCAAACTGATCTCCCGATCCAGCATTTTCAAGAGATGAAGATGGGCAGAGGGACAGCTCCCAGCGGACTTCGTGCGAGAAGATCCCGAAACCAGCCCTGGCAAATCATATAAGTGTTCTGAAAATCGTGGTGAGCGCGGCAGGACTCGAACCTGCGACCCATGCCTTAAAAGGGCATTGCTCTACCAACTGAGCTACGCGCCCGCTCTGTCACAATATTATTGCATTAAGTGGAAAGCTGTCGCTTCGGCGCACCACAATTTCTTACGTCGCAATTTCTAATAAATCAACTTTAGCGACAGCTGGATCTGCCGCGAATTCCCCGCTGTCTTGCTGATGAAGCCAAAGCCATTGGTGGTGCTGATACTTGCAGATGGCGTGCCTCCGCTGTTGTTAGTCGAGACGCCAAGGATGTTTGCCGGTAACCCCATGTTCACAATATTAAAGATGTTGAAAAATTCGGCACGGAATTGCAGGCTTACGCGTTCCACTCCGCTCTGCCGCCGTCCAAACGGAGTGTCTTTGATAAATGCGAAATCGTAATCGTAAAAAGCCGGGCCACGGAATGTATTACGCCCCAACGTGCCGAAGCGCCCCTGATTGGGCCCGGTGCCCCCAGGGAGGAACACCGGAATACTGAAGAAATCCGGCCCGTTGTTCGCGCCAGCCCCGAAATAGTCTTCTCGATTTTTGCGCGCCGTAGAAAGGCGCGGCTTCGCAATTTGATCGGGACGGTCCACTCCGGTTGATCCCGCACCGGTTTGCTGAATGCCGGAATACACAGTAAACGGCGCACCCGAACTCATGGTTGAAATACTGAGCATTTCCCAGCCCCTAGTCAATTTTTTGCTGGCGCGATCGAGAAACAGCAAGCGGTCCAAATATAAATCCTGGGCGAGACTAAGGCCGAACGCGTGGGTCACATCGAAAGACGATGGTCCCTTTTCCAGGCGCGTATTGAACGGATCTTGTGGAAACGCCTGCGACACCGCACCGGTTGAGCCTGAGCCGATCACCTGACTGGTGTCGTCGATAGACTTGCTCCACGTATAGCTCGCCTGAATTCCGGGACCACCGTGCCCCACATTCCCGGAAAGCGAAGTCTGCAATGCGTGATAGTCGGAATGCGCGGTCGCGGTGATGACGTTTTCTACACCGAAGCCCCCGATGATCTGG
>DATNAF010000217.1:0-4100 GCA_035572845.1 Terriglobales bacterium | reverse complement strand
TCGGATACTTGATCTCAATCGCGATATTCGGTTTGTATCAGGCTATCTTCATGGCCAATGCGGGCGGCGCCTGGGACAACGCCAAAAAGATTGTTGAAGTCGATCTCAAGCAAAAAGGAACGCCGCTGCACGATGCTACTGTTGTTGGGGATACAGTGGGCGATCCGTTTAAAGATACTTCGTCAGTCGCACTGAACCCGGTGATCAAGTTCACCACATTGTTCGGGCTTCTGGCCGTCGAGCTGGCGGTGTCTTTAGCTTCGAAAAACGTCGGATTGACCCGGGTGCTTGCGCTGATCTTTTTTCTCATCTCGTTTTTCTTTGTTTATTGGTCGTTCTATGGAATGCGGATCGGCTCAGAAATCCGGCACCAGGAGGCGCCAGTCGCCGCGGACTAATGACACCGCCAACAGCGCGACTAGTGCTTTACTGAGTTGCCGCTCTCGACGCGCTGTGCGGGCGGCAACGGCTTAAGTGATTTGACGTAGGTCACAATTGCCCAGCGTTGCGGCTCGGGAAGCTTCGACCAGACGGGCATTCCGCGGCGGACAACTCCGTTGGTAAGTAACCAGAACAGGGCGCCTGATGTTGCCTGTTGCACTTCGTCAGCAAGCAGGCTGGGCGCTTTCTTTCCACCTTCTGCTGCAGCTCCGTGGCACTCCGCACAATGTTGAGCGAACAGTTTCCGGCCAACAAGCACGGCTTCGGGGTTGCCTTCTTTCGGATTCTTGCGCGCACGAGCTTTCGCTGACGCCTTAGCAAGCTCTGAGTAGTCGAAGTGATCGACAGAGGCCGGGTATTCGGCTGTGCTTTGAGCGGTCGCAAGAGCGGCCGCGAAAAGCGAGATGCCAGCAAACAAAATACTGGCTGTTCGGGGAATCCACGCAATTGTTTTCATTAGCGCTTCTCCCACAAACTGCTGATACGGTCGCCAAAGCCCGTGAACTCGTACGACAAGCCCCATCTCAAAAGTAGCTGATGGCTGTTGTCGTTTAGCCCAAACCCAGGCGAAATGCGAACTGTCCAACCGGAGGGAAGATTCCACGCGGCCACGGGTGCCAGGTAGTGCGAAGTGTCATGCAATCCGAAACTTTTTGTGTCGCCCAAACCGCCGTAAAGTTCCATCCCGGTAATAAAGTTTTCCCGGCAAAAGCTGCAGGAGTTAGCAGAGGCATTAAGAGTCAGCGGACGACTGGCGCCGATCGCATATCCAAATTCCCAGGGCTCGCTGGGCGACAGATTTTTTGTGGCCAGCGGATTCACCGCAAAGTTCCATCCGTTGAACGTCTTCGATAACAACAACTTCAATTCCAGTTCGTGATTGAGGCCTCTGTGCGCGAGAGCGTTGGGCTCAGCTCCGTCGGACGCCACGTCATGGCCCTCAACTTCCTTAATGATCTTGTCCGCATCGTTGATCTGCTCGTACTCCATATAGAACACGGGATTGATGAAGTGCTCGTGTTGCAAGAGTCGGAGCCGGTTCTCCCACCGAAAGCCGGTGAATACCGTGCTATCGCCAAACGTGCTTTGCCCATCCAGGTAGAACTCAGTGGTCCACCATGCCTTTACGCCGTATTCAAGCTCCATCCAATCTGCAAGGAATGCATTGCCGCCACGTTGTGTTCCGAACGTGGAGAAATACTCAACCTCAAGGTTTCCCGGTTCCTCCAGATAATGGTCATAGGTCACGATGTATGGACTCTCTTGGGCAGCGGAAACGTGCACTCCGCAAAGTAACAAAAAAATTGCCGTAGCAATCGGTATCTTCATTGTTGACTCTCTAGGTGCAACTCATAGCAACGGCGCAATGCGTTGCGTAATTTAGTTGCAACTGAGTTGCATGTTGAAGAACAATGCTACGTTACGAACCAAGTAAGGTCAACATTTTGGGAGTAGATTTTGTTTCAGGCGAATTGCAATCAGATGCAACGAAGAACCAGATAAAGACTAGTTCGAGGATCGGCACTCTGCGCAGTACCCGCCAATTTCCAGTCGACTCACGAGGATGTGAAACTGGCACTCACGTTGTATCTGACCTTTAAGACGATCGAATAAATCGCTTTCAAACTCGGCGATCTTTCCGCAGCGCAGGCATGCCATGTGAATGTGATCACGCTGCGGCCGCCGCTCGTAGAAATGTTTTTCGCCCTGCATGTGCATCAGGTCAAGCTCATCAACCAAGCCATAGCGCTTTAGCAACTTGAGCGTTCGATATACCGTAACCCGATCGATGCCGGGATCGATCTTGCGCGCATGGCGCAGAATCTGCGAGGCATCGAGATGTTGTTTTGCGGTCTCAACGATGCTGAGAATTGTTCGACGCTGGTGCGTCAGGCGGAGGCCGCGGGAAGATAACGCGGCCTGAAGATGGCCAGGAGCTTCGGTATGAGGTATCGGCAATTAAGGCTCCTAATGAAACCCGGTTGCAACAGTTTAATGCGAGCTACAATAAAAGCAAAGCAGCCCAATAACTACATTTCTTTAGTTGTTACCGCGCATCCTTGTTTTCACGCTGTGCGCCAGCTTTTCTATCTCGTCGGCTTTTTTGATTACATCAAGCGAAAGAATATTCTCATTACTTTTATCGACATAATCTTTAAGCTCAGTTGAGAGCTTAAGCAGTCTGTCGGTATCGCGCTTGAGCTCTGCCTGGCGTTGTTCGTTCGCTCTTTTCTCCATATCTTTCTGAATTCGAGAAGGAACTGCAGGGCCGGGTTCGTCCGTTTGGGGAGCGTCCAGACGAGGCGGAGTTGGCTGTTGTTGCGATGGAAGCTGCTGCGCGGCGCACAACGTTAGCAGCAGAAAAATGAACCTAATGGTTTTACGCACGGCGGACCTCAATAAAACGCGATAGTACTTAAATTATAAGGTCTGACGGATGCGGTTTTTTTCCATTGCTATAATCGCCGCTGAATGACACTGCTCGACATTCTGCAAAAGCCTGCGGCTCCCGTCACCATTAATCTTCCGGTATTGCTGCGTGACTGGCGCGAGGACACAATGAACTTCCTCCGCCATGATGCGCCGAAGATTGTCCTGGTGCTGATCGCGAGCTATGTGCTGACGCGATTGCTGCGCGCCATCGCACGTAAAAGCGCCGAGGTACACGTTCGCAAGCTGCCGCCCGGAGTGAGTGTCCAGCAGTTCAGGACGGTCACTAGCGTGATCACCAGCGTAGGCGTGTTCGTTATAGCTTTTGTGGCTGCACTGGAAATTCTTTCTTTGCTCGGGTTGAATCTTGGGCCGATGCTTGCCAGCGCCGGAATTGCTGGACTCGCAATCGGTTTTGGCGCGCAAACCCTGGTGCATGATTTCATCAATGGTTTTTTCATCCTCCTGGAAAACCAATACGACATCGGCGATGTAGTCCGTATTGCGGGCGTGAAGGGAACGGTTGAAAGAATGAGCCTGAGAATGACAGTGCTCCGGGACGAAGACGGCACTATTCATATGGTGCCGAACAGCACGGTCCAAATCGTTTCCAACACGACACGTGACTGGGCGCAAATTGCTCTTCGAGTGACCCTCGCCTACAGCGAGCCCAGCGAGAAGATAATCGCACTGCTGAAACAGATCGGCGAGCAGGTGCGGCATGACCCTGCTTTTGCCGATGACATCGTGAGCGATATTCAGGTGCCAGGAATAGATCGCGTGGGGAACGGCGAAGTCGAATATCTGATGCTGATCAAAACTCGACCCAGTAAACAGTACGCCGTCAGCCGCGAACTTCGCCGCCAGATCAAGGGGTGCTTCGAGCAGAACAAAATCCAGACTGCCGGGCCGGGTCGGGTTTATGTGGTCGACCAGGCAGTGGCGAAATAGCTCTTACTTCTGGCACTGTGGGCAATAGTGGCTGCTGCGGCCTGCGATTACGATCCGCTTGATGGGAGTTTTGCACACCAGGCATGGCTTGCCTTCGCGGCCGTAAACTCGATGCTTCAGTTGAAAGAAGCCTTCTTCGCCGTCGGCATCGACGTAGTCAGAAATGCTCGATCCTCCAAGACGGATGGCCTGATTCAAAACTTTCTTTAAAGAGGCATGCAGGCGCTTGAGTTCGTCACGAGTTAGCGATGAAGCACGGCGCCTTGGGCGAACGTTCG
>DATNAF010000216.1:0-6011 GCA_035572845.1 Terriglobales bacterium | reverse complement strand
GACACATTGCTGCGAGCGTCGGCCGAAATTGCGGCCAGATACACGCAGTCGCATGCTGCTGATTAAATGGTTAGGCTGGCAAACCAATAACCACTAAGGACACGAAGTTACACGAAGAAAAAAACTTCTTAAGATTTGTACGGCTTGAATCCCGCCAGCTGCATGCCGCGTTGCGCTTCTGGATTTTGCATAAAAACTTTCCAGATATATCCGGTGCGCGCGTTCTCCGCCATCACCATGGTTATGCCGGCATCAATTCCGACCACATCGGTGTCATACCAGTTCTTCAACGGATTTAACCCGTCCACGAAACCATAACAACTCCAAGCCTGCGGATATCGGCTACGGATGGTGCGCAGCACCTGCATGGTTTCTTGCGGTAAAAATGGCAAGGATCCGCCCGCCGCGTGCGGGGCCACAGTGCCGTCGATCGGGCCCGTTGCTGGCGGGCCGCCCCATACCACGTATCCATTGGGCGAATCAGAGGCAGTGATGCCCCACAGATCGGCGCCATAATCTGGGAATTGCCGATGGAGTTCCATGCAGAAGCGGCGATGTACCCGGGTCGCCGTTATTGAGTTCTGAAAATAATCGGCATACTTGTCGCGCTTGCCGCGAAAATCAAACCATGCCTGCGAGTACTGGTGCACAAACAATGGCGCGAACGATCCGATGTAGCGCATTCCTTCATAGTCAAATGGAATGCGCTTCCACGCGTCCCATGCCTCCGGCCTCAATGGATAAGTCGGCGAGCCCATGCCCAGCAGGTACATCATCATCATTTCGTTGTAATAATCCCAGCGGTAAGGTAAAAAACCCGCCTCCGGCAACCAGCCGTGAGAAAGCAGCGAAGTATCTTCGGAAAGCCACGTCCACTCCACGCGATTGGTGATCGAGTGCGCCAGCAGGGTTATGTCAGTGTCGCGGAAATGAGTACGGCAGGTGAGAATGCCGCAAAGCAGAATCGCGGTATCAATAGAAGAAATTTCCGAGTCCCAGACTCTTTCGCCGGTGTTGATATTGGCAAAGTGGTAGAAAAAACCGCGATGGTTCGGCAGCTTATCGTGCAGAAATCTTAACGTTGTGATAACCCGTTGCCGGGCTTCGGCGCGCGAAATGTATCCTCGCATGTCGCCGATGCAGAGCGCGGTCAATCCAAATCCGGTAGCGGCGATGCTGGCGACAATGGCATTGTCGCTCGAAGCTTTACGCGCGTTGCAGCGGTCTTTCACCAAACCGGTTTCCGGGCTGGCTTGCTCATAGAAATAACAGCACGTCAGGCGTTCCAGTTCATCCAGTAGCCGGTCGTCCTCAGGTGAAAGAGACGAGGTGAGTGCTTTATTGGCCGCTGCGATCTTGCCGGCAGGAGATTGTCCAAACCCAGACAGTGCCCGACCGAATGGCGCCAGTGCAGCCGTTTTCGCAATACTTCCAAGAAGCTGCCGCCGCGAAAGACGAGGACTCCTGCTCACCGGACGATGTTAAACGATCTGCCCGCGTGAGAGGATGCACGGGGATTGACTCAGATGGAACTATACCTGCGCCAGTAATCGCGGCATGATATTAAGAATCGAGATGGGCCTGAAAAGAAAAATTGGGATAGTTGTCGTCATAGTGCTGCTAATCGGTGCGGCTGCAGCTGTGTGGGGAGTGCGATACGTGAGGAATCGTACTACCACACTACGCGGCGCGGTGATCACCGCCAACGCCGATCCTCGCAAACAATTGCCGGTCGGCGACGTGGAGATCACCGCGACCGACGGGATTTCCGTAGTGCGAACGACCTCTGACCCAACGGGATTATTTACCGTCGCATTGCGCAAGCGCATTTTTCGCAATCACCCGGTCACTTTGCATTTCCGCCATATGGATTACGCACCGCTCGACATGCACGTTCTCGCTTCCGGAAAAATTTATGTCGCCGAAATGACGCCCATCCAACCCGAGAAGCCTATCGAGCGCAGTCTGGCGACACAAACTATTTCCAACAATATCGTGGTGCGGTATTCCATCAAGACCGCCACGGTGATGAATGTCGGCAGCGCCGTGCGGCCGTTTGAAGTAGCTAACAAAGGCAATGAACTCTGCAGCGAGCGTCCGCCGTGTTCGCCGGATGGAAAATGGAAAGCCGCCATCGGAGCAGCCACTCTGGATGCCGGCGTCGGCAACGAGTTCCGAAACATTCGCTCCTCATGCATCGCCGGGCCGTGTCCATTTACGCGAATTGAGCCTCCGCAAGTGGAACAAGATGGCCGCATCATCACCATCACCGCAACGGTCTGGTCGGATACAGCTACTTTTCTTGTAGAAGCTGAAGTCGTTCATCCCATGCTGAGCGACCTGGTGCGCAACTCTTATCCGGTAATTTTTGGCGACGCTTTAAATTTCACCTTGCCTCCTGCAGCCGAAGGCGTGAGTTTACAGGCTGAACTGAACGGCGAAAGCATCGTCTTCCCGCTCGGCCCCGCGCTCATTTTGAGCTGGGCCGATTGCAACGTGCGCGCCAACCCCGATCAAACACGCGTCTATCGCTGCACCCTCAAGCCCGAGTACCGCTGGACCCACTCCCGAAGCTAGGGCAGGGTTGACGACGCACATTCATCCATCGTAGAAAAAGATGTTTGGGTTGTTCTAGCGAGACTTAAGCTTTTACCGCCCGGAGGTGTTCTCCATGAAGTGCGCCATTAAGCGCGCGTTTTCTCTCTCCTGTTTGCTTTCCTTCCTTTTTCTAGCCCCGTCCGTTTGGGCGCAATACGGTTCCAGTCTCCAAGGCACCGTTTCGGACCAGAGCGGCGCGGCCGTTGCAGGTGCAACCGTGACCGCGACTAATCAGGCGACCGGCGTCGCTCGTGATACCCAGACCAACGATTCCGGCTTTTATCGAATTTCAGGACTTCCGCCAGGTGCCTACAAAGTGGTCGCGCAAGCCTCAAGCTTTAAAGAAGGCACTGCTTCCGACGTAGCCGTTGCCGCCGAAGCCGTACGTGGTCTGAACATCTCGTTGCAGCCTGGCGGAGCACAAGAGACCATCACGGTCACTGCCACTGGGGAGGCATTACAAACTGAGAACGCCAGCGTTACTGGGACGCTCACTGCGCAAGAGGTCACAGACCTACCGGAGTTCGGTCGGGATCCCTACAATCTGATAAGGCTTACGCCGGGAATTTTCGGCGACGCATCACGTGCTGCGAACGGAAACTCTCAAGGTATTCCGCAACAGGTCGGCCCGGGCGGTTCCAACAGCCAGATCTTTCAGACCGAGAACCAGGTGCAGGCTATAGCCGATGGACAGCGCGTTTCCGCGAACGACTATCTCCTCGACGGTGTGAGTGTAAACAGTCTGGAATGGGGCGGCGCAGCTGTGGTCACGCCCAATGAAGAATCCGTTCAGGAAATAACCGTCGCTTCGAACAGTTATTCCGCGCAGGACGGGCGAAATTCCGGAGCTCAGGTAAAGATAATTTCCAAAAGCGGCACCAACAATTTTCACGGTAGCGCGCTATTCAAGATTAACGATAAGGGCCTCAACGCATTTAATAAGTTCGAAGGGCCGACGAATTTGCCCGCCTCACAACTCACGTGTGAAGGCGGAACTCCGAGCGAATTCCAGCTAGTTGCCCGGCAGTGCCCAGGTCGCGTCGACCAAAAATACCGTGATTTCGCCGGAAGCGTGGGCGGCCCGGTAATTAAAGACAAGTTGTTTTTCTTTTTTTCCTATGAGGGTGTCCGCCTCTCGAATAACGCGCTTGTCCGCTCCCAAACTCTAGAGACCCCGCAATTCGAGCAGTACGTTATCCAAAATAATCCCGGCAGCTTGGCAGCAAAAATTTTCAGCACGCCTGGAATTACACCCCGAATTTCTACCATTGATTCACAAACGGACTGCTGTTCATTTACTCCGAATTATGGTCTTGCAAAGTGGTATCCGGCTGGCGCCAGCGCGGTTGGGAATGGGCCAGACGGAATTCCGGACTGGGGAGTTTTTGACTTAACTGAGCCGAATACCAGCAGCGGAAATCAGTACAACGCCCGGGCAGACTATACACATGGCAACGACCAGTTCTTCGTCAGTACCTACATCGTGCGCTTGAAAAATTACAATGGTGGAGCACGGCCCATCGATGATTTGACGCTTTTGCCGAATAATTATTCCGCGACCATTGGCTGGAGTCGCACATTAAGCCCAACGATGCTTAACGAATTGCGCACGAACTTCACTCGCTGGAGTTTTGACCAGAGGCAGCCAGTGGGCACTACGGACTTCGGAATTCCGCAAATAAGACTTTTCGATTTCGATATAGGAGGTTTTGGATCAAACGACAGCTTCTTGGGATTGCCCCAAAGTTCCACAACGCCCGGTGCTCTGGCACAAAATACTTACGGGTTAGCCGATACTCTTAGTTGGGTGAATGGGAAGCATGCGTGGAAGTTCGGCGTCGATGCTCGACGAGAGCAAAACAACAATGACCAGCCGGGAGCGCAGCGGCCGCAGTATCAATTTCGTGGACTGATGAATTTTGCGAACGACGCGTGCTGCTTCTACGAGCAGGTTGAAGTTAATCCAGCGGGCGGCCCTCTTAACGAGCAACGCTATTTCCGCACCAGCAACTACGGATTGTTCGCGCAGGATGACTGGAAACTCCGCCCGAATCTCACTCTTAACCTTGGCGTTCGTTGGGAGTATTTTGGTCCTCTCAGTGAGGCAAATGGTACGCTCAGCAATTATGTCTTAGGGCCTGATTGGGTGGTGAATGGTAACGTGTGCGGCCCTGCACCCCTGGCAGCTCGCTGCCATGACGGAAGCCAGCTTTATTCTCCTCAATACCATGACTTCGGACCGCGTCTCGGGTTCGCATGGTCTCCTGGCTTTGGACATGACAAACTAGTGTTCCGCGGTGGCTTTGGGATTATTTTCAATCGCAACGGAGACGCCGTTTTCGACAATGTCCGGCAGGATACCCCGTTCTCCGCGCTAGCTACTGCATGCTGCTTCTTCGATCCCGGACCGATCACCGGTCCGCCGCCGGGATCAAATATTCTGTACGCTGTGGGGTCCAGTAGGCAAGCCAACAGCTTCCCAGTGAATCCCTCCTTTTCAAACGGCGTCGCTCCGGATGGGGCGCTGTGTGCAAGCGCAGGCTGTGCGACCATCAACCCGGTTTCGCTGTTCGCTGCTCTGCCAAACGAACCGAACCCCTATGTGTACATCTTCTCTTATCAGGCACAGCTTGAACCCATTAGGAATTGGGTGTTCAAGTTCGGATATCAAGGGAGCAGGAGCCGCAAGTTGGTTCGCACAATTGATCTGAATCGTTTGGTGCCAGGAGACACCTTCGACGGAACACAGGACAAAATACAGCATTCCGGGCCTGACGGTTTGCCATGCGGTTCCGGCAACCCAACCTGCACAGCCCAAGGAGCAACGGGGAATAATCGTTTCCTTAACATCTACACGCCCCTGCCTGACGTGAATGCAAGCTTCGATGCGGCAGTCCTCACTCTCGATCGCAAATTCGGCCATGGGTTTCAATTCGATGGATCGTACACATGGAGTCATGCGATCGACACTGCATCGTATGAGGTCGGATACCAACAGACGGACCCAGCAAACCAGGCCATTGATCGCGGAAATTCCGACTTCGACGTGCGGCAAAATCTCGTCATCTCCGGCACGTGGCAGTCGCCGTTTCTGGGAGGCAGGAATAGCTGGATTGGGCAAGCAGTCGGGGGGTGGTCGATTAGTGGGATTTTTAGCAAACACACCGGATTTTCATTTCCCGCGTTGATCGGAAGTTGCAATACAAACGCCGATCGGAACGGAGACGGATACTGCCCAGACCTGCCAGCCAGTTTTTCCGGGACTGGATTCATTTCAAGTCCTGATAAGCAGCAATACATTAATGGAATTTTCCCGGGTTGCGGGTCAGTAGGGGGTTCTGTCACGCAGGCATCCTGCCCGATTTTTGACATTACAACTCGAGGCCCGGGCTGCCGCTGCCGCAATATATTCA
>DATNAF010000215.1:0-3510 GCA_035572845.1 Terriglobales bacterium | reverse complement strand
TCTGACGGCAGATATCTCCCGTTGCAAGATGACATCTCGTCGGTCGCATACTGGTACCAACTGGAGCCGCACGCCGTCTTTCCGAAATTGCCGTCAAAAGACGAACTGGAGATTAACTGAAAATGCAGAATTTTCCCCATTGCATGAGTCATAGTATTTTCGAGCGGACCAATTCTGCCGGAGGGAATTGCTGATGGCCGTCGTGGCGGGAGTAGATTTTGGAACACTCAGCGTTCGCGTTTCTATTGTCGACAGTGAGCGCGGCATGCTGGGGTCTGCGATTGCCGAATATCCGCTGCACCGCAAGCGCGAAGATCCCGAATATGCGACCCAGTCGCATGAAGACCATATGCGAGCATTAGCGTCCGCTACTCGCGAGGCGGTTAAACAAGCGGGAGTCTCAGGGGATCAGGTAGAGGCCATTGCACTCGATACAACAGGATCTTCGGTCATTCCGGTCGGAAAAAATCTTCAGCCGCTGGGCGAATACTATCTCTGGTGCGATCACCGCGCTAAAGGCGAAGCCGAAGAAATCACCGCCGCGGCTCATCGAGAGAAGTTGGAGGCGATTGAGTGGTGCGGGGGAGTTTACTCATCCGAATGGGGCTTCTCCAAGCTGCTGCACTGGCTGCGGCACAATCCTGAAAAGTGCAAAGAATTCGTTTCCGCTTTTGAGCATTGCGACATGGTTGCCGCGACCCTTTGCGGCATCACCGACCCAAATAAGGTAAAACGCAGCATTTGCGCCATGGGCCACAAGTGGCTCTGGAACCCGAAACTCGGCGGACTTCCTTCAGAGGATTTTCTAAATAAAGTTGACCCGCTATTTGCGGGCATTCGCGCAAAACTCGAAGGAGATTACGCGACGTCGGAGCAAATCGCTGGAAGGCTGTCACCCTACTGGGCAGAGAAACTTGGGCTCAAACCTGGTATTCCAATTCCGGTCGGCGCATTCGATGCGCACTGGGATGCAGTTGGCGCGGGCTGCCGCACTGATGACATGGTCAACGTCATCGGAACATCTACATGCATTATTGGAATTACACCTTCGCCAAATCTAGTGCCCGGTGTTTGCGGAGTGGTGCAGGGCAGTGTTCACCCCCAGCGCACTGGAATTGAAGCCGGCCTTTCGGCCGTTGGCGATATTTTCAATGCAATAGCGTCGCGCGCCGGAACCGATGTAGCCACGCTCAGCAAAGGCCTGGAGAATTATCGCGCTGGACAAACCGGCTTGCTGCGCATGACCTGGGACAATGGCGATCGTACGGTGCTGGTCAATCCGAATCTCCGAGGCATCACGCTGGGATGGAATTTGCAGAGTACGGCGCAGGATGAATTATTTGCCGCGATTGAGGGAACTGCTCTGCATACCCGGGTGATTTTTGATCGCATGGAAAGCAAAGGCGTGCGAGTGCAGCGGATCATCAACGCGGGCGGAATTCCGCAGAAGAATGAGGTGCTTAACCGAGTCTATGCCAACGCTCTCGGGCGTCCGGTTCTCGTGCCTACGAAGAGCGTGACCAGCCTGGGTTCTGCCATTTTTGCGTTTCTCGCAGCTGGCACTTTCAAATCTGTAGAAGAAGCCCAGGATAAAATTTGCCCGCCGCATCGCGTCTTCGAGCCGGACCCTTCTGAGCAGAAAGTGTACGACGAACTGTACCGAGTATTCAGTCGCATTTACTTCGCATTCGGAGAGAAAAAAGCTGAGATGGGCGATGTGTTGCCCACGTTGATTGGAATATCAGGATCCCGGCAAAAACTAGATCCAACCGCCAGGACGGAAACACATTCCTCGTAGCCGCCTGTTGTGAATTGTTAAAATTCTCCATGGCGGAAATGGAAATAAATAGTTCACGGCGTTCCTTCTTAAAAAGTTCCGCGGTTGCTGGGGCTTATCTGATCGGATCACGTGCCATGGCGAGTTCTCGTCGCAATTCGGTGATCGTCATCGGTGCAGGCGCATTCGGCGGCTGGACGGCGCTCCATCTCCTTAAAAAAGGTGCCAAGGTCACATTGCTGGATTCGTGGGGCCCGGGAAATTCTCGCGCCAGTTCCGGCGGCGAGACGCGCGTGATTCGCGCCACTTATGGTCCGGGGCGAATTTATACGCAGATGGCGGCGCGAGCTCTGCAGCTGTGGCAAGAATACGAACAACAATGGAAACTGAAACTCTTCTTCCGTACCGGTGTGCTTTGGATGACGGGCAGCGATGACTCGTACGAGCGCGCGGCATTGCCGCTGATGAGTGAGGCCGGCGTTCGCTTCGAGAAACTTTCTGCTGCCGAATGCGCCAAGCGCTGGCCGCAAATCAGCTTCGACGGAATTTCATGGAGCGTTTACGAGCCAGACTCTGGTTATTTGCTGGCACGTCGCAGCTGTGAGGCGGTGCTGAATGCCTTCATCAAAGCAGGTGGCGAATACCGGCAGGCCGACGTCATGCCGGGGCAGATCGAGTCGAATCACATGCAAGGAGTCAAGCTTGGATCCGGTGAAGCGCTGAAGGCAGATTCATATGTCTTTGCATGTGGGCCATGGCTCGGCAAAATCTTTTCTTTTCTGTTGCCCCTTATCACCCCGACACGGCAAGAAATATTTTTCTTCGGAACTGCGGCCGGGGACCTGCGGTTCACAGACGCGCAGCTTCCGGTCTGGAGCGATGACAGTAAAGATGAACTTAAAGGATTCCCTGGGAAACACTGGTTCTACGGCATTCCCGGCAATCAGTGGCGAGGATTCAAAATTGCTGACGATACCCGGGGAGCGGCTATCGATCCGACGAGCATGGAGCGCAAAATTTCAGACGAAGGGCTGGCGGCGGCGCGCGCTTATGTGCGGCTTCGCTTTCCGTCTCTGGCCCATGCGCCGCTGGTTGAAAGCCGCGTGTGTCAGTACGAGAACTCGACTGACCAGAATTTCATTTTGGACCATCATCCTGAGGCAGAGAATGTCTGGATTGTCGGCGGAGGTTCGGGTCACGGCTTCAAACATGGGCCCGCGTTCGGAGATATGGTCAGCGACGCCGTGCTAGGCACCAAGCAAGCACCAACTGAATTCAAGCTTGACCGCTTGCTTAAGGGCGGTTCTGGTCGAACGTCTTAGTCAAGAAAAACCCTCACCACAGAGGACTCAGAGTTACACAGAGGAAAAGCCACAGAGGAATCTTTACTGGGGCAAATAGTTGCTCACCGTATTCACCCGCAGTTTTATTTCTCCAACCGTTTTGCCGTCGCTGGTTGCACTCCAGCTGAGCGTCTGCCAAGTCTCTTTCGGAGACTGCGGGGGTGTGATGGTGAGTTGAAGCGGGTAAGAATCGTGTGCGGCAACCGGGTAAATCGTCGTGCTCGGATACTGTCCCCATCCCGACGGTAATACAGAATGCAACTCGACTTGCTTCGGTGAATCCGTATCGTTGCGGATGATGAGCGGCACCCACAACGTCTTGCCGGCAACTTGAGCTTCCGGCGAATACAAATCATTCAGGTGTTCAATATTGTGCGCTGGCCAGAATGC
>DATNAF010000214.1:0-10713 GCA_035572845.1 Terriglobales bacterium | reverse complement strand
CGTTTGCTGGAGATAGGAGTGCAGCGTCGCCGCCCGCAACGCGTTGTGTCCAACGAGCACGGTCGCATTGGGTCGCAAAAACTCCAGGCTCACCAGTGTGGACTTGATGTATGCCGCGAGATAGAACTGCTGCGTGATCGTCTTGGCGTGATACCACGCGGAAAAGCTGAGCACGCCCAGCCCAGCACCGAGAATTGTCCCGAAGATTTTACCGAGCGGTACGGGCGGCCGGATCAGTTGACGATCAGCCATTAGACCGCACCTCGCTGCGCCGCGATGAAATCCTCGACCATCTTTGGTGCTTCTTTGTTGGCTTCGGCTTCCATCTGGCGAAGCAAGTCGGGAGTGATGTCTACGCCGCAGAAGTAGCAGCCGTAGAGGCGCTTAATCAATCCGTCTTTGGCCATCTGCAAAATCATCCCGAGTCGTGCGGAGGGGGAAATCTCTATAGCGTCAAATAGAACCTGCCGATGAAACTCCGACACGTTCATCCCGTGGCGCGCCGCTTCTTCTTTCAACCGCGCTTTTTGTTTGCGCGAAACTTTCAAACTGATGACGTGCTCGTATGTGTTCGCTGGCATAGGAAAGTTTAAAAAACGTAATACCCAGGAACTACCGAAGGAACTACCAATGGATTACATCCACAACGTGGGTGGCGTCTCATACCAAACCTAATAAGGCGCGCTTTCTGCGCCGTTTCATCCAGGACAGACAGTGTAACGGGATAACCGCGCAAATCCCAGGCGTAGACTGGCACCTTATTCGGGCCTGCGTTAACGCTACTCATAGGCTCCATTCCATTCCGTTAACGCGCTGATTGTCCTGTTCTACGCGTCCTTTTTGCAATGCCTGGTAATGCTCTGGGAACTGCTCCGGATGGTGGTAGACGATGTGCTGCGCCTGCGTGGATTCCGGGTAATGATGAACAATTTCCGCGCGTGCGTCGCGGAGAGAATCGAGGCGAACTTGGTAGTCCTCTACCAGTTGTTTGAGGGTCGGTTTCTGCTGATTTTGTTGATCTGGATCGGGCATGTTGGGTGTGTGGCTACGCCGCCGTAGCCTTGGCTTTTTTCGGTTTTAGCGCGGGTTTTAGCTCAAAAGTGTCGAGTGGGTGAGCCTTCAGCCAGTCGGTAAATTCCTTGTCGGCAAACAGCGGTTTGAGCGCTTCTGCCACCACGTAACTCACGTCGGAGTCGGACAGAAATTTGGCGTAGGCACGCAGTTTCGTATGTACATCTGTACGTATGGAAATCGTCAAATTAGCATTTGGTGTTCGGTCTTGCGGTTGGATTTTCGGCATGTAATTCTCCTGTGGTTGGGTTTAAGAAATGGCGCACTTTATGCTGTTCAGTGAGCATATGGATACGCCGGGCAGAAGCCTGAAAAGACTTGGTTGCTAAACAATCAAGCAGCCGAAAAGCGCCAAATCCGATGGCTAATAATGTGGCAATGGCGCTAAGAAATTCAGGAATATGCTCACTGATACTTGGGTGCATTAAGCGGTCTCGGCGAATAGAGAGTTGGTTAAGAAACGTTCTTCGGAAACGGAGTAGCCAGCCACTTTCAGCAGTTCAGTGACGCGCCGCGTGCCGTCCGTCCTTCGGGTGATAAACAGCACGTAATGGATCGCGGAAGCAACCTCGGAACGGATAAAAGATGCGTCCAAATTAGATTGGGCCGAGAGGGCTAGGCCTGCCAACCGGTAAAGCGCCAAGGCAGCCGAATCCGCGTGGATTGTACTCATGGTTCCACCATGGCCGGTATTCATGGCTTGGAGTAATTGATAAGCGGAATGATCCCGAACTTCGCCAAAAATAATGCGGTCGGGCCGATGACGTAGGGCATGAATCAAGAGCGCATGGCCATCTGCCTTGTCCGTGATTTCCCACCGGGGCGCATTGGCATGACTGATATCGAGTTCAGCCGGATTCTCAATCACAATCAGCCGATCGGAAAGTGGAATCAGGTCGATAAGGGCTTTAAGGAGAGTGGTCTTACCGGAACCGGTTCCGCCCGCAATCAGCAGGTTTTTGCGCTGCGAGATGGCATCTGTGACGGTGGCCAATACGGGCTCCGGTAGCGTACCGGAAGCAACTAGATCATCTGCGGTAAACCATCGATTGAACTTCCGGATGGTCACCGTCATCCCGCCGGGACTACTGGGGGAGGCGATGGCAGCGACGCGAGAACCATCGGGCAAACGGGCATCGAGAATTGGGCTGTCGGGAGTAATGTCTCGATGCAGGAAGCGTCCGATATTTTCTACTCCAGCCAGGACCTGCATGGGGTCAAGTACAATCCCTTCAAGTTGCGATAGCCTGCCATTACGATCGACAAAAACACGGCTCCCGTTAATCATCACATCGGATACTTCCCGCTGCATGATGACGTTTTGGACCTCTCGCGGAAAGAACGGAAGGATTAGATCAAAGCTCATTCTTGTTGCGCTTTAGCGGTAGCAGAAGGCAGTTCGGGCGCCTCTGAAATATAGGTGAGGATGACGCCCAGCGGGTTCAAAATCTGGTACATCGGGTCTTTCTGCGCTAGTGTCGCGATCTCTTGGGGGTTCACCGAGAAGCCTACGGTGACGAGTTGCCGAACATTGTGCGTCGCGTTTACCGAGTCCGGAGAATAAGTCAGTGTGATGTCGATAACCGCCTGCCCTTGCGCTACCGGGCCGCCTTTGGCCGCAGGAAATGTATTTAAGGATGAGAAGTTAATGTCGTTAATATGTGCGGTGTTTTCCGGTTCCTGACCTGTGTAGATGGCCGCTACCAAGTGACTCCGAAGATCACGTTGTTCGTAGCGGCCGGCCAGATCATCGGAAAGAAAATAATAATTTTTGTGGTAATCTTCGCGGATATCATCGCGCTGCCTGGAATAGTAATACGTGGCCCAAGCCCACAGGAAATGCCGAATCTCGGCATCCTGCGGTGTGTAGTCGAAATCGTTGTAGGCAATCGCGGCAGCGTGGCCCACTGCGTCGATCCGGATATACCGAATATCAGGCTTCCTGGTGGCCAGAATGACGACAACAGCAGTTAATGCAACGGTCGCGGCGGTGAGGCCACCCACCCACCAGGTCTTGCGCCGATTCTCCTGGTAGAGGAGCGAATGAATCTCTTCGGCAATGCGATCTTGATGATCGAATGCCGGCGCGAAATCGAGAGGATCTTCGGTTTTCATTATTACGCTCCTGCGGCCGCTCCTGCGGCAACCGCGGCATTAACAAGCCCAGTTACAGTGCCCATCACGGCATTATTGAAAGCCTGCCCCATGGCCCCCGCACCGCCAAAAATCATGGAGGTGAACATGGGGATTCGGAACATGGACCAGATAAAACTAATGCTGAGCATGAACATAACCGGGAGTAGCGCCAGGAAATGCCCAAGGCTAAAATCTCCATGTACGCTTTGTGTAAAGAAGGCGTTAAGCAACGTCGCGAAGACAAAAGTAAATGCCGCCGTGGTGGCCCGGTACATCGAAAACACCACCATCAGATCCACCCAGTTCCAGAACCAGCGGTTGAAATGGACAGTGAGAAACAACGGGATAAATAGCGGCCCCAGGACCGTCAGAACCCCGAGCGCCACATAGCCGAAAGCGTTCATTAGAAACACTGCCAAATCCATCAGCCCCAGCATTATGAGGATCATGAAATAGAGCATCACGTTCATAAAATTGAGGAAGTTTGGCAATTCCAGGTTGAAGACGATCTGGTTGACTTGATCGAGAAATTGGTCTATCAGGGCAGTATCGAAGGTGTTGGATAATTGATGCGCAACGGCCGGTGCCAACTGGTGAAGGCTTAGCCCGACACCGGGGAATGGTGCCATGTAGTACTGCAGCATCGTAGAGCAGATCAACGCTTGGAACATAAACACGACCAGATGTCCGATCGGGGCAAACGTCACCCCGCCGCCCAGCATCGAAATCTGCCAGTTACAGGCTATTCGAATGATTCCCAGAAATGTGACAAAGGCCAGTAGAAACCTGCCGTCGTCCAACAGGATTCCCCCGTGCGTCGTGACAAGCTGACCGACGATATCAGCAATCTGTCCCAGCCAGTTGATGCCGGCGACAGCCGCCGCCCGGCCCGGATTCTGGGCCATTGCGGCGATCGGAAATAATAGCAGCAATGCGGTCAGTTTTTTCAAGGGAGATCAACATCCTTCGGCATCGTGACGGTCTTCATACTCTCAATTGCTGCCTTTTCCCGTGGTGTCCGATGGAGTGTTTTATGCGTCGGTGTACAGATTTCCGCTACAAAGAGCGCGATTGCAGCACCGATCACGGCCAGTAGGATCTTGGATTGCAATATAAACATGACAAACCTCCTAATCATTACGGAATATCGAAGCTCGATAGCGTATCGCTGACGCCGGAAAATTGGGCAGTACCATCCGCAAGCGCCTGCTGCTGGCGCCCGAAGGTGTTCAGGGAATCGGACGCCGCGTTGCGCTGGAATGTGTTCGCTACGGTTAATTGCTGCAGTACCGCTGCATTGATGGACTCTTGAGTCTGCTCGGCCCGTAGTTGGGCCAGCAGGGCCCCATTGGTGATGTTCTGCTGGGCAGTCAGGGTGTTGTCGTCGGGGTCATCGCTAAGCGCACGGTTCTCCAAATCCGTGATGGAGGATTCCTGTGCCGGCTGGTTATCGCGGTGCGACGCAATAGCAGTTAGGGCATCTTGGCTATAGCCATCTGTCATTTCGACGCTAGCCAAATTGGACAACTGAACACTGTCCCCGAGCTTCTGCGCCGCGAGGTAATCCACATTCCCTATCGGCAGCGTGGCTGTTTGCCAGGAACCCGGTGAACCGGTGTTGATATTGGCGGTTTCCCCGAACCGGTTGCGAATCACGGTATTTGCGATCTGGATGCTGGTCGTCTTCCAGAAATAGCGGTTCTTTAGATTCATAAAAGCCGTTTGCCAGATTTCGATCTGCATGGCTAGTTGTTGAATCTGTTGGCCGAGCTGCGTACCCTGCAGGAGTAATTGAGCGTAACTGGTAGCGTCGAAAACGAGATCGCCAAAACCGAACACAGCCCGCGCGGGAGTGGGTGCAATCAGGAGGACGGCGCCTACGACAGTAGTGGGAATAATGATCTTGCGATGCTTGGCAAGCATGGATAAACTCCAATCGAGAAGGAATGGTTCGGACTAGTGAGCAAAACAAGAACCACGAAAATACCGGCCAGTATCAGGATTGACAGGACGACAAAAGCGAGACACGCCGCCAGGAAAGCAGGAATCCCCACTTGCTTAAGGTAAAGTGCGCGCAGGTAATATCGGACAGCAGGATCGTTCATAAATTCGACTCCATTGTGTGGTGATCGTACGCCGGGACAAGCAGATCATTCATCATCCAAATGCGAACACGCGTACCGCGTAACACCGTAATCGTCGGCATAATATTCAGAAAACGATCTAGCACCCGGATACCCTCCATGCCAAATTCACTAGTTACCCCTGCACGAAATTGGCCAGACGCGCCGTAGCCGTATCCCGCATTGATTTGCGACAAACCGCCGAGAAGTCCAATCGCCATCGCTGCTCCGAAAATCTTGGCGTAGTGGTTATTCACCTTGCCCCCAATGCCGGTCGATCCGGCCTGGTCCAGCCCCGGCGCCTTATCCAGTGAAATGCTATAGCCGTCTGGGCAGATAATGCGATGAAATGTAATTGCAAGTCGCTGCTGGCCCAGTGAGTCTACGCGTTGCGCCTGCCCGAGGATACGCGTCCCGCGCGGCAAGAGTAATTGCTGATAGTTATTGCTGTAGACATCAGCCGAGAGCATGACATTTACGGGACCAACAAATGAGCCATCCAGTTGGTTCGTCAAGACGCCTTCAAGCACCGTGCCTTCAAAAATGCGATGAGTGGGGCCAGTGGCGCTATTGAAATCGTAACCGGCTGGTTTAGTCTGAGCCGTTGCCGGTTTTTCGGTCGCGGGTGCTGCAGTTATCGCGGTTTCCGCTGTGGCCTTGGAATCTGAAAAATCGATCACAACAGTAGAAGATTCGAGCGCCTTTTCCCGCCGCTGCTTTGCTTCATTAACCGTCCCGTTAGGGTTCCCACTACGCATGGCGGCTCGCTGTTGCGTCGTCGGTGGCGGAATATCTGGATCTTGAGTTTGGCCCTGTTGCTGTTGCTTATCAAGCAGGTCGGAAAGGTTCTTTTGTTCCTTTTTGAGCTGGTCTTCATCGCGCTGGCGCGCATTGTTAATCATGGCCGGATTTGCCGCTTGCGGGCTTTCCGGTCGCGAGGGAACATTCGCCTGCGGCGTGCAGCGAAGATTTAGCAGGATCAGAATAAGTGCAAATCCACAGAAGCCGATAAAGAGGATGCGGGCACTGGGAATCGGCTTTCTCGGGAGATCCGGTGGCTCGGAAACGAGTGGCGATTGTTCTTCTGGTTGCTCTTTCTGGTCCATATGCTACTGTTTTTGCCAGAACTCGACTTTCTTTTTACCGATCGCGAGTTCGCCTCTCGCCACCAATTTCGGGCAAACGTAAACGCCATCCTGATATTTGAAATTAACCAGCGATGGCTTGCCGTCCTTGATTTCATAAAAGGAAGCTGGCTCTTCCGCCACCGTTCGAATGTAGGTGAAGCGATCATCGCGAAAAATCTGCTCTAGCCCCAGTTCGTGGCCTTTTTTCTTATCCCATTCGTAATCAAAATGCAGGGTTTGCGGATAAGCCGCCCGGTAGGCTTCGGTATTCGCCGCCGCTTTGGCGTTGGCCACGGTAGCTACTTGTTTCGCACGATTTTCAGCATCCTCTGCTTCTTTCTTGTAACGCTCCACATCGGAAGCTAATGCTAATTCCGCCGGCTTATTGATGGAGGCTTTCAGTTGACTATCGGGATCAACGAATACCTTGACATCGAATGTATCGTTCGTCCCAGACACCTCGGACAACAGAAAAGAATAATCGTTGCCGTGGTCTGTAATGACATGAAGATCCGTGCGGACATGCTCCTGCGTTGGCTTCACCGAGACATAGCGGGTGGGAACCTTCGGCGAGTCGATCTTCCAATTCACCGTATCCCCAGCGAAGGCATCCAGGACCTTTTCGCCATCCGGCAGCACAATCACGGTGCTGGTCAAAATGAGCGCATTGATTGGCACGACTGTTCGTTCACCAACCTCGACCGTGCGGCTGGTTGTGGCGGGATGGGGCGTAGGCTTTTCGGCGGCACCCAGTGCACAGCCCACAACGAGAAATCCACACACGAGGCACTTCATGCAGTTTTTCCCCCAGCGAGCGCGGCGTAGGCGCCTTCGCCATACCGCGCAATAGCCTCGGCGCGGCGTTTTACATCCTTCGGTCGCGTGGAGTAGCGTACGAGGCTTTCTGGATCCAGGTTCAGAACCAGAACCCTTGAGTAATCTGGGCGTTTCAGAAGGGATTCTCCTATTCGAAGCGAGGCGATCTGCTCCACTTCTTTGTCGTTGAGTTTGAATTCGCGTTTGTATACTTGTGGGTCGAGCGACGGATCGCCGAGAAACAGCGTCATTGGGCAGGTATTACGGATCAGTTGCGCATGGTCACCCAGGTCGTCAATCGCGTGTGTTAGCAGCGTGATGCCGCCCAAATGCTTACGGGCGGTCTTGGCGGTGCCGATAATAACATCAAGCATTTGCGGATCCTTAAGGTGCTTCCAGACTTCATCAAAGAGGAGGTGCTTAGGAATCCCTATGTTTTCTGGCGCATGGAGCACGGTATTGATTCGCCGCACAATCCAGAACAGCAGCGGCTCCATGAGATCTTGGAAATCTTCACCGATGTCTTGGAAGTCAAAGCACTGGATGCGGTTCATTTCGAGCGAATCCTCTACGTTGTCGAAAACGTTACCGTAGATTCCGCCCTCGACCCATTTCGTTAAATACGGTCGCAAGTGCGGCGCAACCACCAAATGCCTCAGCCGCCGCAAGGATCGATCCAGATGAAACACCTGCCGCACCTTTAGCTCAAGATTCTCTTCGTCGACAGCGGCGAGCGCCGCGCCGGATTTCTTAATCAGCAGCCGGACGAAACGGAATACGAACTGGATATTAGATTCGGTGGGCTCAAGCGAGAAAGGGTTCAGCCTTGGGCCATCTAGACCAAAGCGCGTTACCCGGCCACCGTATCGCTGAAGCGTGTGGTCATAGGAATTGCCGATATCGAAGATATAGGTAAACCCGCCATACTTCTGCTCGTTATCGACAAAGAAATTGCCATGAACCGATTTTCCGCGGCCGGGCGACCCGATGCCAAGCAGACCGCGGACACCTTCAAAGTAGGGATCGAAGAGATATGGATAGTTCCCGCGCGTCTGGAAAATCGCGAGACATTCATCTTCGAGCGCTTCGGATCGTTCATGACCAGTATTGGGCGCGTAGGCCAAGGCCAAGTCTGCGCAATTTAAATCCTGAAGCCACGCTTTCCGGACATTCATTTCGTTGCCGGGAAACAGGGAGTAGTAGGCGCACATCGCGCCCTCGTCTTCCTCAATAATCTGCGCCTTTGTCGTGCCGAATATCCGGTGGCAGAGCGGCATCACATCAGCTACAGCCTGCCTATCGCGGGAGTGAATCATGCCGATCAGTGAAAATTGCCCATATTGCCTAGCCCCGCTTTCAATGTCGTAAACCACGCCACCAAGATCGGTCGTGCCGCGGCTTGCGGCAACAGAACGCGCGGTGCGCGGCAAGCGCTGTTTCATATGGGAGAGAACCGCCATCAGACGATGCGTAGTAAAGGCCTTGTAGCCTTCCTGTTTTTGCACTGCTTTGTTGGTGATTTGTACGGTTTTCGGCTCCCACTCGATGCACATTACGAATTCACTATCGAGATTCAGCAGTTCGCCGAATAAATTCGGTCGCGTCCCCGCCGGCCTTTGAATCAGGCTGAACATCTGCGCGGAGCGCTTGCCAATACGAAAGCCATTACTATCCCACCGAATGGCCGTGCTCACCATCTGGCGATCCAACCCATGTGGCGATCGCATCCGTGGCATCATGTGCTCTTCCAGGCACAGCAGGTAGGAGTAGAAGCGGAAGACTTCTTCCGCTGTAAGTATTTCGGGGCTGAAATCGCCATCCAATTCACCCTTTAACTGCAAGGCTGTTTTCTTGAGACGCTGCAGAATCTCATTCAAATCTTTCGAGTAAGCGTCTGGAGTTAGATTGTTCTTTTTGCTAGCTATATAGAGGCACCAGACCAGTTCAACCCGATAGAACTTGCCCGTATTCCTTAAAAAGGCGTTGCGCTGCCTGACGTAATTAGTCGCCGCGGTTGAGACGTAGGCCGGTTTTTCTGGTATTGGAAATCCTTCCCGCTTTACAACATATTGGAATAACCGAATACCCTGCAGTTGCCGCAGGGAGGCATTGAGTCGGGTAGAGATGGAATCCATCTGCCAACGATCCAGGCATTCGCCGTCTATGCCGCGCAACCGCAAGCAAATCCCGTATCCACGAGCATTATTTCGCTGTTTCGTAGCGAAGGTGTGGTCGTCCAGGAACCGTAAGATTGGTACGAGATCTTTGGCTGGCGTGGCCTTTCTGTACCACCGCGTGTAGGCCGCTAAATTCATTTATTCTTTCCCTGGGTCAGAAAGAGATGGCTGCAAGAAGGAATTGGCCAAGATACTGAACCGCTTGGGGTCTTTTCGCGTCACGTAGCGCGAGAACGCAAAAGCCACGGTGGGGATCAGGATGCCCACCACCTTCGATGCGCAAAGAAAAACCAAGCACCCAAGAACGGTAATCGCAACGGCGATTTGAAAATCGAGTCCGAAAATCGTTTTCGGCTTATTGAGCGAGTCGTTAAGGGGCCTTAGTCTTTCTTTGGCTCGTGTGTTCATTTTTGGTTTAAACACCTCCTTTTAGAACTTCGGGGTTATGGCCACACCCGTAAGGGACGACACCCATTGCGGTGCCATGCCAACGACCACTCCGCCGATTATCGAGAAGGCAAGATACATAGCACCCTGCTGCACGTTGTGTCCGAGGAAGTGGGAAATCGACGTAGCGATGCCGATTGCTACGAATATTGCACCGACAATCATGGCCCAGCCCAGTAGACTACCGGCGAGCGTGGTGAATGGTGCGCTGGTGATGGTGCCCGCCTGCGCGAAGGATGACATCGCGAAAACGAACAGCATTGCCAGGCAAGGACTGAAGAAGCGAAGCGCTGTTAGGACGCGACTTCGAAGGTTTTTCAACTGCCTAGACCTCCTTGTAACTGCTCAGGTAATCCGCCGGTGTTACCGGCGGTTGATGGAATAGTACCGTAATTACCAGCTATGCTGCAAGCATAAAATATGCTAGTTTATGCATGAACATGCTTCTTTTGCGTAACAAAATCGCTTACAATCTGCCTTGGTGGTTGAAAACAGTAGACTTGCTTCGGTGGGCTGGTGACGGAAAAAAAATCGGACGATCCGCAAAGTCACAGCAAAGGATCTACGCGCGTGCCGTTTCTTAGCGAGTCTGATTATCGGCTAATTGATCGTGCGGCAGAAGTCTGGGGAATAGATGAGCGCTCGGCATTTAGAAACGCGATGCGGTCTTATATTGCCGTCGGTGAGTCAGATGCTGCAAAAATGCTGCTTGGAAAGTTAAAGCGCAAGGCTGGAACCGAGGCTCATGTGGCCAGCATTCAGGCCCAACTGCGGCGCCAGAAAGCGCAAAGGGCTGCTGCTGCCCGGTGGGACAAA
>DATNAF010000213.1:0-4570 GCA_035572845.1 Terriglobales bacterium | reverse complement strand
CCTCCATGGCGCCTGAAGAATAGAAATGCACCTCGTACTCCATTAACATCGCACTGAATATTCCCACACCGAAGTAGGCATAAAGCAGACCCCGCTTGGAATCCGCCGCTTGTAAAGTAGGAACAAGACCGCGGGCCACGTTGCCCCAATCCGGATGGAGGGCCACTGCGGAAACGGCAAAAACGATCATCAAGAGGCCCGACAATCCAAAGACCCGCTCGATCCACTGAAATCGGCAAAGAAGCACGAAGGCAATGAGGACGAGGGCTGTCCCGATAAGGACCAGGCGCTCATTCCACCCAGTGAGGAGATGAATCACAATTGCTATGCCGCCCAGTTCAGCAGCACAGGTGAGCAGGTTCAACAGATTGGAAGCAATGAGCGTTGCGAGTCCGAGCCGCTTGCCGAGCCGGTCCCGCACGACAGCAAATACTGGTTCCTGCGCCACAACAGCAACACGGCCGCACATCTCCATGTAAACAATAATGGCGATTGTCCCGAGACCAATTGACCAAAGCAACCGATAGCCGAAGAGCGCACCAGCTTGGGCGGTGAAAACAATCTGACCAAGATCAACGAAACCTCCTAACGCGGTCATGATGCCAAGCGTCAGGCCGAGGAGCTTTTTCATAGGGAAGATTTCGTCTGAATCAAGGTCATACGAATCCCGCGAATCTTTTGCTCGGAGGCAGCTAGAACATTGGGCTGCTGAAGGTGTCGGCGGGCATTCTCAATCTGTATCGCTAGAAGTCTCAACTGAACACGGTCGATACTCATGACTTTCTTCAAATCCGGGGAAGTATTCAGGTTTGAAAGCTCCTGAGCGCTTTTATTCACTTCATCCAACAAATACTGCAGATGCCCGAACGCGAAATAGTATGTCGAGCGCCCCTGACCTATATACCTAACAAATGTTTCAGCTTCGGAAGCCAAAGAGATCGAGTTAGTGAGATCCGACCGCACATCTTCCCGAGACGCCTGTTTCTGTCCACAGGCCAGCAAAAGAATGAGAGGAGCCATCACGAGCAACGTCTTCAAGTTCAGACACATTAGAAGGCCTCGTGTGGGTGCTCTGCTGCACGTCACCGCCGATCAGTGGCATTCAACCGCCACTTTCTAATCAAATTCTCCGCTCCAATACTGCACCTTGTATCTTGTTCAGGTGATGTCAAGTCATGGAAAGCTTCAGGCCTACAGTAAACCCAATCATTTGAGGCCCAGATCCGTGGTGAGGTTGTTTGTTCCTTCGTGTTTTACGTACCTCCTGAAACTAGGAACCGTATCGACAGGCTGGGCATCCAAGATGTTGATTCAGCACATCGAGCGGCGGCAGCAGCGCCACTCGATGTGCGAGTTGTTTGCTGATGGAGGTGGGGCGCATTGGCTGCCTTGCTATTAAGCGTCACAATGTCGACCGGCACGGTGGTAGTCGGTGGAGTGTGCGTGCTGCTTGTGTTGCTTTTCCTGTTGGCTGGAGTGATCGGCCCGATGCCCCGGTACTCCATTTCCAGCCCTAACAATTTATCCCGCAATGACTCCGAGTCATTCCTGAATGTGCTGGAGTCGCTGACTGATGCCAAGGTGAATAAGACGGGAGCCCTGGAGGTGTTGACCAATGGGCCCTGTTTTTACCCAGCCGCCCTGGAAGCGATGCGTTCAGCCCAACAGAGCATCTGCCTTGAGGCCTATGTCTTCCAGCGAAGCGAAATCGGCAATCTCTATCTCGAAGTAATGACGGAGCGCGCGAAAGCTGGAGTTCAGGTCAGTCTCGTCCTGGATGCCTTTGGAAGTTGGGGCATGACTAAGACGTCACTCAAGGCGTTGACTGACGCAGGTGGCAGGGTCGAGTGGTATAACAAGGCGCGGTGGTACAGCCTGTATCGAATGGATAATCGCACACACCGCGAGCTGCTCATCGTGGATGGACGTATCGGCTTCATTGGCGGTGCAGGCGTAGCGGACCAGTGGTGGAAGGGCAAAGGTAAGAACCCGCGCTGGCGCGACACCGTCGTTCGGGTTGAAGGCGAAGCGGTTCCGAATCTGCTGGCGACATTTGCCGAAAACTGGCTGACGAGTCACGGCGAGCTGCTTACTGGAGAACGCTACTTTCCCGAGATCCAGTGCCATCACAAGACGGTGGCGATGGTCGTCAATAGTACGCCAACACCCGGAGGCTCGACACGTGCGCGGGTGCTGTTTCAGTTGTTGGTAGCTTCGGCGGAGCGAACCATTTCGATCACCACCCCTTACTTTTTGCCCGACAAGGGCCTCGTGCAGGAGCTTTGCCGTGCCGTCGAGCGTGGTGTCCGGCTCAGAATTCTGGTACCGGGTCGCAAGTCGGATCACATGGTAACGCGGAGCACTAGCCGCGGGGGATACGGTCCATTGTTGCGTGGGGGTGCAGAGGTCTTTGAGTACCAGCCGTCGATGATCCACGCCAAGGTTCTGGTGGTAGATGGATCATGGGCGGTCGTTGGATCGACGAATTTCGACAACAGATCTTTCGGAATCAACGATGAGGTCAACCTGGCCGTGCGCGACACCGATTTTGCCGCGCGCTTGGAGCGTGACATGGATCATGATCTGACGGAGAGCCGATCTGTCTCATTAAAAGATTGGGAACGCCGGCCTTTAACAGAACGTGCCACGGAGCTGCTGGGATGGATCTTTGAGCGCCAACAGTGATGCGCCAGCGTGCACAAGCTGACCGATTTCGGGTGGCCACATACAACGTCCACAAGTGCAAAGGTTTCGACCGTCGGACCGCACCGGGGCGCATCGTTTCAGTCCTGCGCGAATTGGAGGCCGATGTGATGTGTTTGCAGGAGGTGATCAATGCTCCAGCTCACGGCCCTCTGTTCAATCAGGCAGAGGAGATCGCGCGCGCCTTTCCGAATTACAATGCATGCTTTGGCGCAAATCGCACCTTGCGCGGTGGCACTTATGGAAACCTGACACTCAGCCGTTTGCCGTTGCTCGCGTGGAAGAACATCGAAATCACCCAGGCGCGTGAACGGCGCGGCGTTTTGAGAGCAGATCTGTCGCTCGGAGGCGAGAGAATATTGCATGCATTCAACGTCCATCTGGGTACCGGGTTTGTAGAGCGCAGGTTCCAGGCGAAACGGCTCATGAGCAAAGACGTTCTCCTCCATCCTGATCTGCGCGGTCCTCGCCTTGTGCTCGGAGATTTTAACGAGTGGACGAAGGGTCTGACAACGAGGCTCTTGCGCGAGACCTTCAAGACCTTCCCTCCGAGACATGCTCTGCGCTTCCCGAAAACCTTCCCAGGTATGTTGCCGTTCATCACGTTGGACCATTGCTATTACGAACCTCCGCTGGAGCTGCTGACCACTCGGCTATGGCGAAGCAAAATCGCACTTGTAGCTTCGGATCACTTGCCGCTGCTGGCAGACTTCGAACTTCCTTGATGTGGCCAAGGAACAGTTCTTCAATTCACTCGATGCGCAGCGAATCACGTGATGCCGCCATGGGGTGCTACACCGCCTGACATGCCGGCCAGCAGGGATTCAGCTTCGACCGCTTCGGTGTCCTGGCCCAATGATGGATTCAGGAGGGAATGGTATTCCGATCTGATGCGCCAGCTCCTTACGATCACACATCCATCCCAGCAACGCTCCGGGATTGGCTGGATATTCCAGACGCAAACATGCTGCCATGTCTGCGCGTTCGCAATGCTCCAACATCTTAACGCTGACAACGCCACGAACTGAATTGCCATCCATCTCACCTCCGGCGGCTGAGGCGAAAGAGACCGCAATCTTTTTTCCGGCGAACAGTCTTCAACGAGGTTTGGTTGGTGCTGACGCCGCCAGGCGGGGCAATGACCCACACCGCGCACTGAGCGGTGTTGTCACCAAGAAGGATGCCATCGAGTATTTTTCGCGACCACACGCATCAGGGAACATGGTCGGATCGAAGACTATATGAATGCGCTCGAGAGGTAACGTAAGGAAATCGATTGTAGACACGACTTCCTCTACGCTTAGATTCGCGTATTGCGCGAGCATCGCTACATGATCAGACTCGGTCGCTCGAACTGTAGGTTGAGCTTCACGTCAATGTTCTACTTGCCCGCCTTCCTCCGCTGGTACGTTCTTTTCTTTCTGAGCTTTTTTCCTCGTTTTTGCCAATAAATCCGCTGGCGGTGATGACGTGAACATTCGGAACTGCAGAATTGTTGGCCGGAACGCTCGATATTGAAGAAGTTTCGACACTCCGAGTTTGAGCAAATAGAAAAGCCCCGAGGATATAAGAATTGACGCCTTAGAAGCGAATACAACAACGGCCTGGTTCCGAATTTGATATTGCTGTGCATTTCAAGCGGATTTGGAAAGATGATCGACCGAAATGAGTTCAATAGCTCGCAAATAACGATGCGGCCGGAAACCTCATTGGGCAAGATTGGATCCGGAGGGGCCACAACTGTCTTCCCTCGGTAATCCGAATCGATCCAATCCATTTGAATTCAGGGACAACACCTACACATCTGCGGCCAACCTGAGCTGGACTGTGGGCAAGCATGCCATGCGCTTCGGCATCCAGTACATTC
>DATNAF010000212.1:0-4876 GCA_035572845.1 Terriglobales bacterium | reverse complement strand
GAGCGCTACAAAGGCGTAATGGACGTGCTCTCTGAGGCCAAGCAGAAGGGCATCATTCGCGCGCACGGTTGCTCATGCCATTCGATCGAAGCTTTGCGGGCCGCCGCGGCTTCGCCGTGGGTGGAAGTCGACTTCGCGCGGATTAATCCTATCGGCTCGCACATGGATGCCGATCCCGCGACAGTGATTTCGGTGCTGAAGCAGATGAAGGCGTCGGGCAAAGCCGTGGTGGGAATGAAAATTCTGGGCCAGGGAGATATGCGTAACCGCCAGGACGAAGCTCTTCGTTTCGCACTTGGGCTGGGCGTACTGGACGCCTTTACGATCGGTGCAGAAAGCCGTGCCGAGCAGGAAGACCTGATTCGAAGAATTGCGGCGGCCTGAACTTTAAGCAATCGACCCTTTTCGTATCCGGCCGAGGTAATTCTAAGCTCCCAATTCCGCACCGCTGGGGACAGCGTCTTTTATCTTCCCTGAACGCTCGAAACAGAAGGTTGTTCCTGCACCGGCGTCAGCTCATTCGCGTTTCGCAATTCCGGGAACAGCCACGCCCAAAGCGCAACCACGATCAATGTTCCGACTCCGCCGAGAATCACGGCAGGAATTGTGCCAAACCATTGCGCGGTCAAACCCGATTCAAACTCGCCGAACTCATTGGACGCGCCGATGAAGATCATGTCAACCGCATTCACTCGCCCGCGAACTGCGTCGGGAGTTGCGATCTGCACCAGCGTTCCGCGCACCACAACGCTGACCATATCCGAAGCTCCGACCAGCACCAGCGAAATTAAAGACAGCGTCAGGTTGTGCGAAATCCCGAACACGATGGTGAAAGCTCCGAATCCTGCGACGCAGAACAGCATGATCTTGCCGACCCGGCTCCTCAGCGGCCGATAAGCGAGCAGGATCGCCATGACCGCGGCCCCGACTCCTGGCGCGGCGCGCAACAATCCCAAGCCCCACGGCCCGGTGCGCAGAATCTCCCGTGCATAGACGGGAAGCAAAGCCACTGCGCCGCCCAGCAACACAGCAAACAAATCCAACGAGATCGCTCCCAGAATCAGTTTGTGAGTCCAGATGTAACGTAGTCCGGCGAGCGCAGTGTGGACGCTGACCTCTTCGTGAGTCCGTTCCGGTTGCGTCAAGGTCACACGGACGAGAGTGATCATGGCGAGAGCTGTGACCACAAGCGCGATTCCATAAACGCCGGCTGGCCCCTTAAACACCGCGTACAGCAAGCCACCTAGGGCCGGCCCAAGGATCGTCGCACCCTGAAAAGTAGTGGCGTTCCACGCAACAGCGCTGGGGAAAACCTCCATCGGAACCAATAGGGGCAGCAGCGATCTTCCAGCAGGAGCATTAAAAGCCCTTACCACGCCGAGCAGCACAAGGACGGCGTAGATAAACGTAACGTTGTGTGTTTTCGCGCGAGCGATTTCCAAGAGAAGCGCGTAACAGAACGCAAAACCGATGTAGCAGAGCAGCACAAGCCTTTTACGATTGAAACGGTCAGCGGCATGCCCGGCTGGCAGAAAGAGCAAGATCACCGGGAGGAACTGTGCGAGCCCGACGAGTCCAAGATCGAGCGGGCGTCGCGTAATCTCATAGATCTGCCAGCCAACAGCAACCGATTGCATCTCCAAGGCGGCAACCAGGAAAAAACGCGCGACGGTGAATAACGTGAAGTTGGAATACCGGAAAGCGGACAGACCGCCGTGTTCGTGGCTCTCGGGTCCCGACATGTTCTACTAATGTGACACGTTAGAATGTTTTTGGCGAAAGCAGTCGGCACTTGGCATTTAGCACTTGGCATTTGGTCAGAGCTAAGTTGAGTCCGAAACTGATTGCTAAATGCTAAGTGCCAACTGCTAATTGCCAAGTGCTAACTGCCGATTATCATGCGCTTCGAACTTTTCATCGCGTCACGCTATCTCCGCGCCAAGCGCAAGCAGGCCGTTATTGGCGTCATCACAGGAATCTCAATTGCCGGTGTGGCGGCAGGGGTAGCGTCGCTCGTCATTGCGCTGGCGATCAACAATGGGTTCCGCCAGGACCTGCAGGACCGCCTTCTCGGCTCGACGTCACACGTCAATCTGCTGCGAACCATGGGAGATGGGATTCCAGACTGGGGTCCATTGATGGAAAGGCTACAAAAGCAGCCACATGTAGTCGCAGCCGCTCCCGATATTTACGAGCAGGTATTGATTTCCGTTGGATCAAATGCACGTGGCGCGGTGCTGAAAGGGATCATTCCGCAGGATGAGCGAAAAGTAAGTGATCTGCTGGATAGCGTGAAACAGGGCTCGGCCGACGCGCTGGAGCCTCCGAAGACAGAGACTGTGGGGGACGAGCGTCCTCGCCCGTCGAATTCATCGAGCGACACTAGTCCAGACTCTCTCGAAGCAGTGCAGCAACGCCGCGCCGCCATGCCGCCCATCATTCTTGGAACAGAAATGGCGAATGCTCTCGGAGCGAAAGTAGGATCGACGGTGCTGGTCACCAGCCCTCAGGGAGAGCTCACGCCATTCGGCATGATTCCCAAGTACGTGCGTTTTCGGGTGGCTGGAATCTTCGACTCGGGATTCTATGACTACGATTCATCATGGGCCTTCACGCGGCTCTCAGATGCGCAACACCTGTTCGCTCTGGGCGACGTTGTCCAGATCATCGAATTTAAAATTGATGATATCTACAAAGCTCCGCAAGTGGCGCAAGAGCTAGAGCAGGCGGCGGGCGCGGGTTTCATGACTACGAATTGGATGGAACAGAACAAACCTTTGTTTCATGCGTTGAAGCTGGAACGGCTGGTCACGTTCATTACCGTCGGACTCATAGTATTTGTCGCGGCGTTGAACATTCTGATCTCGCTAACCATGATGGTCATGGAAAAAACGCGCGACATTGCTGTGCTCATGTCGATGGGCACGCGCAAGGCACAGGTGCGGAAGGTATTTATCACGCAAGGCTTGTTAATCGGCGTAGTGGGAACAGCGGTCGGGTTAGTGCTCGGATACGTGCTCTCCTGGATGGGCGGCCACTATCACGCGTTTTCGCTCGCGCCGGAAATTTATTCGATCGACTACGTTCCCTTTGCGCCACGAGTTATGGATGGAGTACTGGTGGCGGCTGTTGCGATCGCAACATCACTGGTGGCGACAATTTATCCATCGTGGTCGGCATCGAGGATTTTGCCGGCCGAGGCGTTGCGGTACGAGTAGGATGGGCGAGACGCCCGTCTCCCCATGGCTTAATCTCTTCTAGATCCGGTTTGGCGACGATAATCGGGAAGGGCACGGCTTCAGCCGTGCCGATGAGGCGGCAGCGAAGGGCTTTAGCCGCTGAGGGCCTCTATTTCTGCGGAGCATCACTTCGCGAGTCATTGCCTTCGATCGTTTGCACGTGCGCTACGGCCGAACGCATTTGGTAATTCGATGCCAGCTCGCAAGTCGTGTAGCCTCGCAATCCATTTTCTCCGTCTTTGAAGTGTTCTTTGTGTTTCACCTTGTACATACGCATGAAATAGCAGTTCCGTTCGTTTAATACCGCCGGTCGTGATTGTTCAACAGGAGCGCTGAACTCCGGCCGAGGCTCATTGTTGAGAAAGAACAAATCCGAAACTGGCTTCTCGGCGACATCTTGCCCGAACAATGCAGGATCAGCAGTTTGGTTCTGCTGCGAGGCCAAGGGTTGCGATTCTACTTTTTCATCCGCCGCGAAAGCCGATGTCACACCGAGGCTGAAGGTGATCAGAAGAACGAAGAAGAGAGGTCTGGTCGAGGTCATAAAGCCTCCTCTGGAAAGAATTATAGTCCCGCAGATTGGGCGAAGAAGATGTCTCTGCGCCCCCCTGTTTGATTTGACGAAGGGGAGGCGTTTCCGAAAGCAGCGCTACTGTTCCCGCCGTGTTTTAATGGATTCAGCAGAATCGCTGGTTGAAGCGTACAAAGTTCCCCTGCCAGCTCACTTTGAGACGAGGAGCTCACTATTTGCATCTAAATCAACAGGTGCTAAGAGTCGAAGGATTGAAGAAGGCTTTTCGGTCTGGCGCCTCAGAATTGGTGCTCTTTGAAAATCTTTCGTTCGTAGTGGGGCCGGGGGAGATGCTGGCGATTGTAGGATCGTCAGGCGCTGGCAAGAGTACTCTCCTGCACATCCTTGGTGCGCTTGATAGGCCTTCTGCAGGGGACGTATACTGCGCTCAGTTGCGGCTGAGTTCTTTGTCTGAAAATGACGCGGCTGATTTTCGCAACCAGGAAATCGGCTTCGTCTGGCAGTTCCACTATCTTCTGCCAGAGTTTACCGCGCTCGAAAACGTGGCCATGCCGCTGCTGATGCGCGGCACTCAGAAATTAGAAGCTGAGAAGGAAGCGCTGCGCTGGCTGGAAGAGGTTGGCCTTGCCCAACGTTCGCACCATCGCGCAGGGGAACTTTCCGGCGGAGAGCAGCAACGTGCCGCGCTAGCGAGGGCGCTCATCACCAAGCCGAAGATCCTGCTGGCGGATGAGCCCACTGGCGATCTGGACAATCGAACCGCTGAGGTCGTTTTCGAATTGATCTCCCGGTTGCATCGTGAATACCAGTTGTCTTCGATCGTTGCGACGCACAACTACTCGTTCGCACGTAGGTGCCATCGCGTTCTACGGCTTGAGAGTGGGAAAATAGAGGAAATTCCCCCCGAATCTTTGTCCGATTAAAGGCAAAGATTTAAAAGACGAAAGAAAAAGATGTCAGGTAGTGAATATGTTTGCAGTCGTTCGTTATCAAATAGGAACTTGGAGTAGTTAGACGTTCCTTTAGTAATCGGGAACAGTGGTAAAACATATGGAAGCCCATCATAATGAGGTGGTGGGCGACCGGGTAGAACCGTTGGGTTGGG
>DATNAF010000211.1:0-6013 GCA_035572845.1 Terriglobales bacterium | reverse complement strand
GTATCTTGAGCTTTAGGTAATTGTCCGTCAGAGCTTCCGTACATATTCCGTTTTCGTCGGTAGCTTCAGACATCAGGTTGAGGGTGATCGCTTCAACCCTCTGCCCCACGAACTCCCGCATGAAAGCTTGCTTTTTCTTTGTCGCAAGTTCCCGAAGAATGCGATTCCGTTCGCGTGCAACATGGATTGGTACTTGATTCGGCATGTTTGCAGCCGGAGTGCCGGGACGCGCCGAGAATGTGAAGACGTGCAAATAGGTGAAGGGCAGTTCTTCGACCAGGCTGCGCGTTTCTTCGAATTCGGAATCCGTTTCGCCGGGGAAGCCGACCATCACGTCGGCGCCTATTGCCGCAGTGGACATGGCGGCGCGAATCTTTCCTATCTTCTCGCGGTAATGCCACGGGCGGTATTTGCGGTGCATGCGTCGAAGCACAGCATCGCTGCCGGATTGCAATGGCACGTGGGCGTGCTTGGCGATTCGTGGAGAATCAGCCATCAATTTGATGAATGAATCGCTCCAGTCCATGGGTTCAATCGAAGAGATGCGGAGTTTTTGGAGGGAGGTGTGGTCGAGGATCGCGCGGACCAGATCTTCGAATTTAAACGGGCGAGGACGCCCGTTTCCCCACACGCTATCGGCTGGCGGGCGAGGGCGCCCGCCCCACATGGTCTGATCCTGGAAATCGCGTCCCCATCGGCCTAGGTTGATTCCGGAGATTACCACTTCGTGATATCCCGCTTCGACCAACTGATTCACTTCACGGAGAACTTCATCCAGCTTTAGCGATCGACTGCGGCCGCGAACCGACGGGATAATGCAAAATGAGCAGCGGTTATTACATCCATCTTGAACTTTTAGATTCGGTCGAGTGCGTTCATTAGCCGAATCGAAGACCGGCGCCGCAACTAACTCCGTGTGGGCAAAGATGTCGGAGACAAAGATCGAACTATCAAACGAATCGGGTCCGCTAGTCAGGCGTGTAACAGAAACGAAATTTCCACTCGAGTGGCAGTTCTCAGCCTGTGCTCGCAACGCAATCTGTGCCAATGTGTTCTTGTGAGAATTACCGACGACCACCGACACACCGGGTAAAGAGGCAACCTCGTGGGGCACACGCTGGGCGTAGCAGCCGGTAACTATTACTTTGCAGCCAGGATTTTCGCGCCGAACCCGGCGAATTGCGGCGCGCGCATCCTGCTCGGCGGAAGCAGTGACGGCACAGGTGTTTAGCACGACGTATTGCGCGTTTCGTGGATGATCGGCCCGGTTGAGGCCGTTTTCCCGAAATTGTTCTTCAATGGCGGCGCCGTCCGCCTGAGTAGCTCGACAACCGAAATTTTCTACGTAAAAGCTCGGCACGCCACTATACTAGCGTATGTACATCTCCGGTTTCTGCGGAAGCTATAGCGGTTTCAGTTCGTATTCGAGGCATTCATGAAGCGCAAGATCCTACTAGTAGATGACGATGCAACGGTGCTGCTTACTCTGAAAGCGGTGCTCGAACTGAATCAGTTCGACGTGCAGACGGCGACATCTGCGGCCGACGGTATCGAGAAACTGATTTCAGGCGAATACGACATGGTGATAACCGATTCGCGGATGGAAACGGATGACGCGGGTTTCCATGTGATTCGTGCGGCGCGCCAGCAGCGCTACAATCCCGCGACGGCGCTGCTCACGGCCTATCCGCCGCGCAATATGGAAGGCAAGCACAACAGCGCGCAATCGGTACTTGTGAAACCGATCGGCACCCAGGATTTGCTGCGGCAAATTGAGGCTTTGCTGGTGCAGCATCAGGATGAAAAGCAATCGCGTGCACGCCTTGCACACTACGACTCTCTGTCGTCACAGAAACAACAAAAGGCCGGCTAGCCCCAGTCCAACCCAAGCCAGCCGGTGTTCATTTTGAAGTTCAGGCGCTCGCTGCCTGGCGACGGTCCCGGAAGCACTCTCGGCAAAATACTGGACGGCCTTGAGTGGGACGGAAAGGCACAGTCGTTTCCTTACCACAGTGTGAGCAGACCGCGGTGGTTTCGACTTTCGGGCGCGCAGGGAAGCCTTGCCTAACCGGAACGGCGCCGACTGAGGTTAGCCGTTTGGTTTTGCAGGTCTTGCAGCGCTTGGGTTCATTCTTGAATTGCTTGTCGTGAAAGAAAAGTTGCTCGCCTGCGGTGAAGACAAAGTCCGTCCCGCAGTCAATACACTTTAGAGTCCTGTCGTGGAATTCCATCCGAGAGCTCCTTATGGCCCATCCCCATGGCACAACGCCGTAGCGTGCGACCATGTGTGATCATGCCCACTGTTTCCGACTGCTACCCTTGGGTTCGGCCCTCCGCACTGGGAAGTGTGCGGGATACAACTTACAAGTCCGGCAGGAGAATAATTCGATAAGAGTGTTTCAATAATTTGGCGTGAGGGCCACAACTCGATCGTCGAGGCCCTACAGCATTATTCCTGCTCTTTGCGTTATTTCTTGCGGCTACGTTTGCGGGCCAGCGCTTCCTTAACTCGATTCTTCTCGCCTGGCTTCAGGTAAAAGGAGTGATGCTTCACTTCTTTAATGGTATTTCCTGCAGTACCTTGCGTTTAAACCGGCGAAGAGCGTTTTCGAGCGACTCGCCTTCCTGCAATCGAACCTCTGGCAACTAAAACGACACCCCCAGACCCGTCCTGGATGAACTCGTCATTTATTGCAATTTGGCCGCATAAAGTCAAGAAATATCAGATTTTTTACAGTCAGACTTGGCCCTTTACACCGTCCCCGAACACCTGTAATTCAGAACCCTAAACGCAAAGCGAACTGAATCTGACGCGGCGCGTAGGCATTCGTAGCGTGCATAAAATTGGTAGGAACCTGATAATAGGCAGGAAAGTACCTGATTCCAATGATCTTAGTGCCATAACTGAATTGTGCGGCATTGCTGATGGCGCCGTCGCTGGTGAGTTGAAAGCGGCTGTTTAGGCGATTAAAGAGGTTGAAAGACTCGGCAGTGAATTCGAGCTTCCATCCGTTCCTGGCGAAGATCCGTCTGGCAATTCGCATATTCGTGCTCGAATAGTCTGGGCCCACAAATGAATTCCTGCGGGCTCCCGGCAAACGGTCGTTGCCGTAGTTTCCGTCTTGATTTGCGTCCCCTGCAACGGTTGCATCTACCGGTCTCCCGCTGCCGGCAGTTATGACGCCGGAATTTTTCCATCCCTTAGTGAGCTTACCGAGCATGCCCCGACCACCGTTCAGTGCGCGTGGTTCGTACATCCACGAGAATACGAAGCGGTTGCGCTGGTCGGTAACGCTATTCGCACGCTCAGCATTCGGAGCGTAGGAATTTTGCACGGTGGCCGGAACACCGGCGACGAGTGCATCCTGGCCGTCATCCATTGCATGAGCGTAGGTATAGCCGAGCCGGAAATAAAGTCCATGAGTCATCTGTCGCCGAAGCGAGACAGTTGCGCCATGGTAAGTGCTCGACGCAGCGCTTTCGTACACGTCAATTGATCCGAGCTGGGGAATGGGCCGTGCCAATTGATTAATGCAGGGCGGAAACGGGCAAGTGAAAGACTTGGAGTTTTGCAAGGTGGCAAACGTATCGACAGCTCCGTAGCCGAGCCGGTTTGCTCCGGAGGCGTCATAGACGGGATACTCTACTGGCGTGGGCGGCGGAAGGTTTACGTCACGCGCACGGATCAGGTCTTGTCCGCGCACGAATGAGTATGAAACTTCTCCGACCACGCGGTTCGCAAGTTCGCGCTCCAAACTGACGCTGACCTGATGAACTTCGGGCGAACGAAAATTGTGCGCGAAAGCCGAAATATTACTTTCGGCAAACTGCGTTAAGTTCGCCGGCACCGAACAGGAATTTGCCAGCAACGCGCAGTTCACTAGTGAGAAAGGATATTGCGGGAAAACTTGTTGGCTATAGAAGTTCGTCTGGTTGAGGAAAATGGAATCGGGCGTCAGGCCATTTTGGGTTTCGATGGTCGAATTGTAGATTTGCGGAATGCGCGGATAGAACAAGCCATATCCGATTCGTGCAACTAGCGGCCGTTGATCGCCGATCGAATAAGACAGTCCTACTCGCGGCGCAAAATCCTTAGAGTTGAATGGTACTTTGCCTGAATCCGGCCACACTGGGTTGGTTTTTAGATATTTGGTGCTGAAGGTTTGCAGATCGTACCGAACCCCCACGCTGACGTCGAAATGGTCAGTGACCCGAATCATGTCCTGCGCGAAGGCGGCGTATTCGTTCGTGTCCGGATGGCTGATGGCGGACCCAAAATTCTGGACATAATAATGTGGGGCCTGATGAGCGTATGCGCGAAGCGGGGTAAGTTCCAGTCCGCCTAGCTGGGGGTGAAACGTGAACGGATTCACGCGAATAGGATCGAAAATAAATTCGCCGCCGAAGTTCGAGGGGAAGAAGTCATAGATTTTCGTGAGCAGCGCATCCCCGCCGAATTTCCACGAATGACGCGAACCTTCTCGGCTGATGGTCTCGGCAAAATGGCCGCGGTTCTCGTGAGTTTCACGCGGCAAGATGCTGGAGCGCCCGAATCCGTCGAGAATGCCCGGAACGCGGGTCAGGGGAGTGGTGGAATTCGTTCGAGACCATTGCAGGTCGCGGGAAAACTGTGCCCGCAAATGGCTCACCGTCCGCGATGAAAGCGCGCTGGTGAGAGATGCGGTTGCGGTTTCGGTCTCGACATTTTCGATTCCATTGTCCGAGATGCCATAAGTCGTCAGCGGGCTGGATGGGTCCATGAAGACGTTGTTCGCGCCCGAGTATCGAGAAGTATTGAGCCGCAGCGCGAGTTGATTGCGTTGCGAAATGTTCACGTCCAGCTTGGCGAATCCGGCATTGCCCAGGAGTTTGGAAGGATAGAGGCCCGCTTGCTTGGTCAATTGCGCGGCCGTCGCAAACACAAGACTTTGATCGTCGGCCTCAAAATCACCTGGAGTGAAGGGACCTGCGCCCAATTGCGGAATGACGCTTGCGCCGCCGTTCACAAAGCGCACGACCGTTGGTTCATGAAAAATGTGCTGATCGTATCCCGCAAAGAAGAAGACTCGATTGCGTCGCAGCGGCCCGCCGAGCGTGAATCCGAATTGTTGCTGCTGGTCCTTCGGCTTGATATTCAGTTCCGGATCGCGCGCGTCGAAGCTGCTGTTGCGGAGGTAATAAAATGCCGTGCCGTGAAGTTTGTTGGTGCCGGATTTTGTGACCACATTCACAATCGCGCCGCCGCTTCGGCCAGATTCCGCCGATGTGGAATTCGGAGACACACGGAATTCCTGAACCACTTCATTTGAAAATTGATACGGTGCACGATATCGTCCACGCGCCTGCCCAAAGAAAGCGTTGTTGTTGTCCCCGCCATCAACCAGATAGCTGGTTTGAAATCCACGAATGCCGCCGAATGAGAGGTCGCCATTCGAGGTTGAATTCTTTCCGCGAGGATCGGTCGTGGCCTGCGAGGTCAAGAGAGAAAGGTCGGTGAATCGGCGTCCATTCAAGGGAAGGTTGAGAATGGCTCGTTCGTCAATGACCGCAGAAACGCCACGCGGCTCGGTTTCGACCGCCCGTGGTTCGGCCGAAACCGTAATATTTTCTCTCGCTCCGGCAATCTGAAGCTTAAATTTGATTTCGGTCACCCCGCCCAGGGTCACGCGCAAGAATGGACTGAGTTGCGGCGACATCTTTTCAGCGGTCACGCGTGCGGAATAGTCGCCGGGCGGCAGCAGTCCGAAGGCGAACCGCCCTTCGACATCGGAAATTTGCTGGTAGTGGAACGCAGTCGAATTATTCACCAGCGCGATGGTCGCGCCAGAAATCCGTCCGCCGGAAGGGTCGAGCACGATGCCACGGACCGATCCGGTCGATCCATCTTGCGAGAAAGATGTCGACAGTAAAATAAAGAGTGCCGCAACGAGCAAGACAACATGACGCATGGATTCACTCCGCTTGGGAAGTGAGTCCAGCCTCGACGGGAGACTCATCTCATATAACATGAACG
>DATNAF010000210.1:0-5061 GCA_035572845.1 Terriglobales bacterium | reverse complement strand
AAAAATCTCTTCATCAGCCGGGCGATTCTAACGCCGCGATACGCCGCGAAACAGCGATCGGGAATTTGGATCGATTCCCACTCCTGAACGCTTGGTGTGGTTGCGAGACGCCACACGAATCGCGCCCGGTCCAGCCATCGTTCGCGGGTTTGGAGTTGAGCGCGAAAATAGCGGATTGATTCCGTATCAGGTTCGTAATTGTGCTGAAGGCGAGACACGACTGCGGAAGCTAGTTCCGCCGTGCCTTCATTGGCTGATGGCAACTCTTTCCGGCAAGAGACATTGAATAGCTTATTTGCGGCAAGAAGCGAAACTTGCAGGATCTTTATAATGCCGAGCCGGCGGGCTTCGGCGACGATCCAATTCCAATCCAAATCGAAGTTCATCAAGGCGGCGATATCGCGCAGCATGCCAAGTTGTACCCATTCATGCTTGGCGGCGTGAACGCAGAGCACCATCAGCAAGTCTTCGCGACCCAGAGTTCGCAAAGCGACGTCATCCAGGTTGACTTGCATAGAGCGGCTGAACAGCGCGTCGATGTCGAAATTGATTGAGTAAAAGCGCGGCACGATTTGCCATTGCAGCTCAACCAGGTTGCGCGCTGAATTCAGGCCGAACGAGCACTCGTAACCGGAGCGCAAAAGGGCTTGCTCATGGCGCGGAGAGAGACGCAAGTTAGAGTCGTAACCTGATTCGATCAATACGTCCTTCGCCCGGCGAAAGTCTCTCGATTTGACGATGACGTCGAGGTCGCCAAACTGCCGCATTGCCGGATCGCCATAGAGAACTTGCGCCAACGCCGGACCTTTATGTGCCAGAAATTCGATTCCGCGCTGCTCGAAGCAGCGCGCAATTTTCTGCAGTTCCGCGGTGAAATGCAGAACCCTCCACGCATGTTTGTGAGCACGAGCGCGAAGTGTGGAAGGGACCCCATTGTTCCCAGACAAGGCTCCGTGCATAGCGGGAATCAATCGATGATGCTCGGCGGAGTCGAGGACGCGCTCCCAATCGAGATCAGGAGTGAGCATTGAAGTTAGGTCGTACTGCCTTGCGTGATCGCAGCAGGCCAGGACGAGTTCAAACTCGGGAGTGAATCGCCGCTGGTACGCCGGAAGGTTAACTTCAATTTGCGTGGCTGCTGCCAAAGCCGTTTCCTTGTGGACTAAGTATGTCCCTGGTCGAATTCTCTTTTCGTGAACTGCGTTCCGCGTCCATAGAATCTTCTAACAGTGATCCACGATGCGATAGTGCCTGGGCTTGAACCTGCCATGAACACGGTTGTCTTTGAATCCGTTCATAAGGTTTTCCGCCAGCGAGGTTTTTTCTTTCTGCAAAAGTCGGAGGCTGAGACCCATGCGGTGAAGGGAATCTCATTGACGGTATCGGCGGGGGAAGTGCTTGGGCTATTGGGTCCCAATGGCAGCGGCAAGAGCACAACTCTGAAGCTGATTTCGACGATGCTGCTGCCCGACCGGGGCGAAGTTCGAGTGCAGGGCTTGGATACACGGGGGCATGGCCAGGAGGTGCGTCGACGCGTCGGGTTCGCCGTAGCCTCGGAGCGGTCATTCTTTCCGCGCCTGACCGTCCGAGAGAACCTCGAGTTTTTCGCCGCACTTGAGAACGTGCGCCGGCGGGAGGTTTCGGACCGAGTCGAGTCAGTGCTCTCCTGGGTTTCACTTATCAACGTTGCCGGCAAGCAAGTGATGAAGCTTTCGTCAGGCATGTATCAGCGGCTGGGAATTGCACGAGCAATGATCAAAGAGCCGGCGATTCTGTTGCTGGATGAACCCAGCCGCAGCCTGGATGCTGCCGCTGCTGACGAACTCTGGAGTCTGATTCAGGAGTTATCAGTGAGAGGCACGACAGTGTTCCTGGCCACCCACAACTTCGAAGAAGCTACCGCCGTGTGCGATCGAGTCGCACTGTTGAAACAAGGCGAGCTGATAGCACTTGAGAAAGCCGGGAATTTTGCCGCCCAAGAGCTGCGGGATTTCTATCTGGAAATCACCGCTGACTCTGTAAGCGATAAATTTCGGATGGGCGTTCCCGCATGATCATCGACAAAATAATCGCCGTAATAAAGAAAGACGCGATCACCGCGCTGCGCTACCGCAACGGCTTTGTAATATCGAGCCTGTCGCAAATCGCGCAATTGGCGACGTTCTACTACCTTGCCCGGGCTGTAGGGCCACAGTTTCGTCCTGAAGGCATGCCGTATTTTCTGTTTCTGCTGATTGGGACCGGGTTCTATACGTTTCTATTGGCAGGAACCCACAATTTTCTGAAGACAATTCAAGAGTCCCAACAGACGGGAACACTGGAAGTGTTGCTCACGACTGCCACGCCGGCAGCGGTGCTGGTTTCACTCGGCGCGCTGTCCGCGTTCGGCGAAGACCTGCTGCAATTGGCGGTCTATATCAGCGCCGGAGTTTTTCTTTTCGCGCCGGCGCTGCATATGAGCGTCATAGCGTGCCTGTTGGCGTTTGTGTTTTCGATATTGAGTGCATTCGCGGTCGGCTTGTTCGCTGCCGGATTGCAAATCTCCATTCACAAAGGCTCGGCGGTGCTCTGGGTGCTGGGGTCGGGCGCGTGGCTGATGTCCGGCACATTGTTTCCTGTGGAGGCTTTGCCCAAACCGGTGCAGATGGTTGCGTACGTCATTCCATTCACGCATTCCTTGACGGCAATGCGGCTGGGGATGCTCGGCGGGAGCTTAGCGGCTGTTGCCCGGGAGCTCGGGATATTGGCAGTTTTCGCACTCATTCTTGTTCCTACGGGAATCATGTTTTTTTCGTGGATGGTGCGGCAGGCGCGGCAGAACGGGACGCTTTCTTTCTACTGAGAATGGCCGGGTTACTTCGGTTTTTTCGGCAACGCATTTACTATGCGATAACAAGGAGCGTGCCGTTAGAATCCGCATACGAATATGGCTTCTTCCACGATCAGCCAGCCGCAGCGCCGTCTCGGAACAAGAGTGCGTGCGCAAATTCCAGTGCGGATCACGAGCGTTGCAGGAGAGATTTTTTCGCTGAGCTGTCACACGTTGATGGTGAACCCACAGGGTTGTGGAGTGCGTTCGCCGCGACCGCTGGAGAAGGGCATGCAATTGCGAATTGAGGATCTACCCGGGCGCGGCATCACGGCGGCGACAGTGGCCTGCACCCGCCCATTGGAAGAAGGCAGCAAATATTGGATTGTAGGAATTGCGCTGGAAGCGCCAGGTAATTTGTGGTGCATGGCTCCGGTGCCCCCTGACTGGGGAACATATACCGCCCCGCCGAAATTCTTTCCAATGTCAGTTAAATATGTCAGGGAAGACGCGCTGTCCGGCAAATCCGCTTCATAACATCCTTAACTTTAATCGTTGCTGCCATCCCCGAAAACCATACAAATTATTTGCCGGCGCCATTCAGCGCGATGAAATGCGGGCTCGCGGGATCAGATCCGGTCACGCCAAGATTTCCAATTCGCGGGCCGGGAATTACCGGTTTGAAAAAGACCTGAATCGTGCATTGGGCGCCAGACGCGAGGGTCTGGCCACAGTCATTTTTCTGAGAGAAGTCGATCCCGGAAGTAATGATCTGCTCTATCGCGAAATTGGATTTCGTCCCATTCGTGAGTGTGAGCGGGTGCGGAGGGCTTTCAGAACCAACTGCCGCTTCGCCGAAATCTATCTTGGTGGCAGAAACCTGTAATTCCATTGGAGCTGTTTGGGAGTGAAGTCGAGTTAAGAGCGCGATGGCAGCGGTGCCGACGACGATTGTCGCCCCCAATTGCCTAAGCTTCAAGGCTTGCTCCCGAGCGGCGGCCTGCCTCCGAAAATTGCGGTGCCCAGGCGGACGCAGGTCGAACCTTCTTCGATGGCAATTTCGAAGTCATGCGACATACCCATGGAAAGCACTTTCATCCGAATACCTGGAAGATCTCGAATGGCGATTTGTTCAAATAGGGCGCGCGTTTTTCGGAAATAGGGCCGCGACTGTTCGGGATTTTCATTGTACGGCGGGACCGTCATGAGTCCTCGGATTTCGAGAGAAGAAAGACTGGGAGCAGCTTCTAATAATTGAACGAGTTCCGCCGAATCCGGCGGCAGGCCGCTCTTTGCGGACTCTCCGGCGATGTTGATCTCAATGAGAACGGAAAGTTTTTTGTTGAGGTCTGTGGCGGCTGAGTTCAGTTTTTGCGCCAGACGGAGTGAGTCGACCGAATCGATGTGATCGAAGAGTTCCGCGGCTTTTGCAGCTTTGTTGGTTTGGAGATGGCCGATCATGTGCCATTCCGCGTCAAGTAAATCTTTCAAGCCATCGGACTTAGTTGCAAATTCCTGGACCCGGTTCTCGCCGAAGATGCGAACGCCGGCGGCATAGGCTTCGCGGATGTGAGGTATTGCGACTGTCTTCGTGACTCCCATCAAGGCAACATCTGGATTGCGGTGCACGCGGCGTGTGGCGGCGATTATGCGGTTCCTTAGCGAAGAGATGTTTACGGGAATTGACATAAGAGCAATCACCACTAAGGACACTAAGGTACACGAAGGAAGGCGCGAGCAGGTCCATTGAGGCTGTGGGGATTGAAAACCCAGCACGGGCGGGACGCCCGTGCCCCCATGATCAAGGTGATCACCGATCACCGATCACTAGTGTCTTACATCATGGCAGTCGGAGGCGCGGGTTCGTTGGGGTCGCCGGCAGCGCTGAGCGGGGAAAAGATCATCAATGCCGCGAGAAGAGCCAGCACGATCATGCCACCATAAAGATAAGACGGATTGGTAAGAATCTGCGGCGGATTGTGCGGAGGCGCCCAGACGTTTGCTTTCAGTGCAGCCCATAACAGGCCCATCAATGCTTCTCCGGCGATGAGACCGGAGGCAGTCAGCACTCCGGCGTTTTCGGCGCGTGCGGTTTGTGCCGGATTCAATCCACGGCGACGCGCTACCCAGTCACCAATCGAACGGAAAATTCCGCCAACGAAAATCGCCAGCGTGGTTTCAAAGGGCAGATACATACCGACCGCGACCAGCATGGGGCTGCGCACCTGCATCATGATCATGCCGATGCCCAT
>DATNAF010000209.1:0-7575 GCA_035572845.1 Terriglobales bacterium | reverse complement strand
TACAACATGGCCACGCTCGAAGCTATGGCTGCCGGTTTGCCCGTTCTGGGAAACTGTCATCCCACTTCCCCCATTCGCAATGGCGTCAACGGATTTCTTTCCGACGATCCCGCTGAGCTCCGCATCTTCGCGTGGCAATTGCTTCGGGATCGCGACTTGGCGATGCGTCTTGGCGCTGAGGCGCGAAAAACCGTCACCGAGCTTTTCAGCACGGAAAAATTCAAGGCTGGCATCGTGCGCTCGATCCAGACGGCTCAAAAAAAATGGATGGAGCTCCACTGCTCGACTCTCGCCAGGCACGCGGAAATCTAGAATGAAAAAGTGGAGTATACTGAAACCATGGGCGACCGGCTTGGGGCGCTATTCGCAAGGGCCGGACGCAACGGTTTTTGGGTTCTACCCGGAACCTTCGTTTTGCAGAAGGGAATTCCTCCCGGGATTGGGAACTGTGCCGCCTGCCGGCTAGGCAGGCCTCCCCTGATCGCCCTGCGACACATATTTCTGTGTGCCGCTTCCAATAGTTCATAAACCTGACTGCGGTCGCGCAGGCGGGGTCGACCTTTGAGGTCGCGCAATCACGAGTGATCGCTAATAAGATCGGAACAGGACGATACAAAGGAGAGGCAGCCATGAATGGTGGTGAGATTCACGTTCGCCGCTGGGTGGCCACAGCTGTGGTCGTCGCGGCTTTAATAGGAGGCGTTTTTCTTGCCTCAGGACTTCGTCATTGGACAGGACGCGAAATTGTCGGCGCCGAGAGTTTGCCGGTTACCGTCGAGCACAACGCGACGCCCGTGCCGCTAAGCAGCTTGTCAAACGGATTTGCTTCCGTTCTCAAGCCGGTTTTGCCGGCGGTTGTTAACATTCATTCTTCCAAAGTAGTGAAGTCGCGCCAGCAGACTATGCCGTTCTTCAACGATCCCTTCTTCCAGCAGTTCTTCGGCGATCAGGGCGGCGGCCAGATGATGCCGCAGCGCCAGCGCGAAGAGAGTCTTGGCTCCGGCGTCATTATTACCTCGGACGGAACAATCCTCACGAATAATCACGTGGTAGACGGCGCCACCGATATCAAAGTTGGCCTTTCCGATAAGCGCGAATTCACGGCCAAAGTTGTCGGCACCGACTCCAATACGGACATCGCGGTGCTCAAAATTAACGCGACCGATCTGCCGACGATGAAGTTCGGCGACTCGAGCGATTTGCATGTCGGAGACATCGTGCTTGCTGTTGGCGACCCTTACGGCATCGGCGAAACCGCGACCATGGGCATCGTTAGCGCCACCGGACGCAGTGGACTGGGTATCGAGAACTATGAGGACTTCATTCAAACGGACGCTTCCATCAATCCCGGCAATTCGGGCGGCGCGTTGGTGAACCTGCACGGAAACTTGGTCGGCATCAACACCGCAATTTTGTCCAATGGCGAAGGATTCGGTGGTCAGGGCGGCAATGAGGGAATCGGTTTCGCTATTCCGATCAACATGGCGCACAGCGTCATGGAACAATTGGTCGCTCATGGCAAGGTTCAGCGAGGGTTCATCGGTGTGCAACTGAATCCCACGGATATTGATTCTGCTCTTGCAAAGCAATTTGGCCTCAGTCAGCCCGGCGGAGCACTGATCGCGGGCGTGGAACCGAATACTCCTGCGTCAAAAGCTGGCCTCAAGAGTGGCGACATCATTCTCAAGGTTAACGGCCAGTCCGTTGAGACAAATAATGATCTTCGCCTTCGGATTTCGCAGACGCAACCCGGCACACCGGTAAAGCTTGAAGTCTTCCGCGATGGCAAAACCTTTGACACGGATCTAACGTTGGCTGAGTACCCTCCGGACAACGGAACCGCTAACAACAGCACTCCCGCCCAAGGCAGCGAAGGCAGCAGCGGAGGTCTCAAAGGAGTTCAAGTCCAGTCCCTGACATCCGATCTCAGCGCGCAGCTAAAGCTGCCTACGGGAACGCACGGAGTCGTGATCACATCCGTCGATCCTGATAGTGCTGCGGCTGCGGCGAATCTTGACCGTGGAGATGTAATAGAAGAAGTGAACCATAAGCAGGTCACGAGCATCGATTCATACCGCCAAGCAGTGGCAAGTGCAGCCGGCCAATCGATGTTGCTCCTGGTTTACGATTCGCAGCGGGGCGGAACAGAATACGTCGTCGTTCAACCGCAGCAGTAAGCAGTCAAAGCACTTAAATCGGGATGCAGCCAACATGGCCGCGGCTGCATCCCACTTCCTTGCTCGGTTAAGGCTCATCCCACCCGCCTTAATCGAAATTTCTTTTCGCTAACCCTTGAAGCGCGGGTCTTTCTGCTCTTCTGATTGGGTCCTTTTACTTCGAGGCTTTGGTAACTTTGCTGTATTCACACGTTTATTGTAGGGGGCGTATGGTACTTTCCACGGCCACCTTGGCCGCAACTTTAAGGAAGTTGGCGAGTTCAACACCCAGGTGTAGAATGGTACTTCGGTTCTATTCAGCCCAGCCCTGTTGTCTAGTACTAAGATACTGTGCGCCCCCTTCTTCTCTGCGCACAATTAATAACCGGACAGTGGGGTAGAGATGTCGCCAAAACCGAACAACAGACCCGTATTCGCTGAGTCCATTCTTCCTGAAGGCCCCTCGCGCGCACGCGCGTTTGGGGCGGGCTTTGGCCTTGAGTGCCTCACGTTGGCGGCCGTCCTTATTATTCCGATTTTCATGCCCCACAAGCTCGTAGTGGCGGCCAAGGATTGGGCAACGCCTATTGCCATGCCCATCATCAAGCCATGGCAACCCCAGCCGAAGCCCGTGGTTAAAAAAGTCGCCGTAAAGGCTCCTCCGAAACCGAAGCCGGTGGACGTGGCGATGGAAGTTCCGAAGCCTAAGCTCTATGATCCGGTCATTTCGTCGCCCATCAAGAAACAGACGATCGAGCGGAAGGACAACGCACCTACGATCGACACGGCGAAAAAAATTCCCGATCAGATTCTCGGCAGCTCGGCGGTTCCAACTCTCAAAAAGCCACGCGAGCTCGTTCAGACCGGCGGCTTCGGTGATCCAGAAGGTGTGGCGCCTAACCACAATACGACCCGCGCGCCAAACATCAATACTGCGGGCAGCTTCGATTTGCCCGCAGGTCCCGGCTACGGAAACGGCACAGGCGGCGCAAAAGGTTCTAGAGGAATTGTCGCCAGCACTGGTTTCGGCGACCAGGTTGCCAAAGGTGGCCCGTCCTCAGGCCACGGTACGATTGAACAAGGCGGCTTCGGCGCCGTCACAACTGGCCCCGGCGTGAAGCAGACCTCGGCGCCCACGGATCGTTACAAGCCGATGGAGATTTTGTTCGTTCCAAAACCGCAGTATCCGCAAGAGGCACGCGAAAAGAAGATTGAAGGTGACGTTGTTCTTCAGGTTGTTTTTTCGGCATCGGGGGAAGTTAGGGTTATGCGAGTCGTTCAGGGATTGGGGTATGGTTTGGATGAAGCGGCCGAATCGGCCGCGCGCCAGATCCGCTTCCATCCGGCCACGAACGATGGGCAGCCCGTCGACACGACGGCAAACGTTCGCATGAAATGCGAACTGGCGTATTGAAAGGGGAATAGGGGTTATGCGTATCTGGAAAAGCCTATCTTCAACTCTCTTCCTGGTTGGCGCTCTCGCAGCTACTGCGGCAGCCCAGGCACAGGCACCCGCGGCCGACCAGCCGCAGGCACAAGCGCCCGCTGCTGACCAGAGTCAGGCTCAAAGTCAGTCATCCGGCTCCGCTAGCGGACAAGTCACCACCGTTAATCAGGCGATCGACCGCATCATCGCGCGCGAGCATGACGAAGTCGCGACGATCCGGCACTACACGCCGATTATTGAGACCTACATTCAGGACATGAAACCCGACCCGGATATGGGCGCCGTGCCCGTAAAGGACCATTACTATCTCGGCCAAGCCAATCTCGCGAGCGGCGTCGTCGATAATTCGATGCTCAGCGGCAACAAGAAAGGCGGCGTACTCGATCAGTTCAATCCGCTTGCTCACCTCAGCGGCTATTTCACTTCGGATTACGTGCCCGCCGGCTTTCTGCAGATGGTCTATGTCGATACCAACGGCTTCGACCGGCAGCACTATCAATTCGATTACGTCCGCAGCGAATTTCTCGGCAGCGTGCGCTGCCTCGTCTTTGACGTGACTCCGCTCCCCAAGTCGGGCCGCGGTCGCTTCAAGGGCCGCATCTGGGCCGAAGATCAGAATTTCACGATTGTCCGTTTCAACGGCGTGTTTACGCCGATCCAGGGAATCAACGGCTACAATCTCCACTTCGATAGCTGGCGCACGAACATGCAGCCGGGACTTTGGCTGCCCGCTTACGTCTTCAGCCAGGAGTCCAATCAGCGCGACATTCTCGGCAACCACATTCGCTTCAAGTCGCAAACGCGCCTCTGGGGCTACGACCTGAAGAACGCCAGCCATCAGCAGGAATTGACCGAACTCACCGTTGAAGCGCCCGGCGCCATTCAGGGACAGACCGATTCGCAGACCGACCGCTCGCCTATCGAGGCGGAACGCGAATGGCAGCATCAAGCTGAAACGAACGTCCTCGACCGCCTGCAGCGTGACGGCTTGCTCGCGCCGGCGGGTCCTGTCGATAAAGTTCTCGAAGCTTATGTGAATAACATCGAAGTCGGGAACAATCTGGACATCGAGCCGGAAGTTCACTGCCGCGTTTTGCTCACCGGCACGCTGGAAGCTTTCGAAGTCGGGCACACGATCGTAGTAAGCCGTGGTTTGCTCGATGCGCTTCCGGATGACGGCAGCCTCGCCACGGTTCTCGCTCAGGAACTCGCGGACATCATGGTGACGAAGCCTTCGACCGATCAGTGGGGTTTCAACGATACGACCAACGTCTCTACCGTCGAAGCACTTAACCACTTTTCGTTCCAGGATACGCCCGGCGATATGCAGAAGGCCGCAGAAAAGGCGGTCGCGCTGCTCAAGAATTCCATCTACAAAGACAAACTCGGCAGCGCCGGCCTCTTCCTCAAGCAGCTTGACGCCGAATCGAAGGCTCTGCCCGCTCTGATCGATCCGCGCCTCGGCAATCGCGTTGCGGCATTCGATTCGCTCGTCGCCAACTCTCCGGCGCTCAAGCCGGACAATCTTGACCAGATTGCCGCTCTTCCTATCGGTTCGCGCATCAAACTCGATCCCTGGGACGATTCGATCTCGCTCTTGAAGCCGAAACCTGTTAGCCTAATTTCCGCGCGGGAGAAGATGCCCTTCCAGGTGACGCCGTTTGAGCCATACCTCACGCGCTATCAGCGGCCTGGCACCGACGTGAACGCTTCGCCTTCGCAGGCTGACGTTGCCGCGAAGCAGGTGCCCGCGTCGCAAAAGCAGTCGCAAGGCGACCCGCAATAACCGAAAACGTTTTCTTCCAGCGTAAGTGGCCCGGCGAGTCAAGGCCTCGCCGGGCTTTTGTTTTTCCTTTCGCCTCTTTCGCTTACCCCCTCTGGCAATTGCGATTAGACGGTATCGCCTTCGTTTGTTTTCAGTGAGTTACGTCGATTTTTAATTCTTCGGAGTTGCGATTAGAAACCGTGGCTAGCGGCAAGTGGTCAGTGGCGGCCACTCTTTCGATCTCACCCGGATCCCGCCCGGCTGCTACATCTATCATAGGAGCTGCGTCCCGGTTCGTGGAGAAGATTACGTTGGAGGTGGGTTCGATCCACCGATTATTGTCGTCGAGGCAAGCATAGGCTTTGACGGCTCCAAGGATTGTCTCGCCGGTGATTTCGGTTTCGACGCCGCGCTCCATGATGTTTTCCAGGACCGTTCGAAAACTACTGCGGCGCCGCGAGAAGAGGTCGAAGGCGACCGCGTGCCGGTAGAGGGAGTCTCCTCTGAGGCGGTAGACTTCGGCGATTCCTTTGGGCCTGCGCCACATGATGAAGGCGCCTTCGATGGCGTCTCGATCCGGATGGTGGCAGACCTGGCATTTGCGACTGTGGCGCTTGAGGAAGGCTTCGTTCGTTTCTCCCGCTCTTCGAATGACCGGCTTCTCGGGCCGGGGCGCCAACTCGGTTCGCTGCGTTTTGTCTTTTTGCTGGTCAGATTGTTGATTTGAAGAGGTTTGCTGCGAAGCTTGTGGTTCTTTACCTACGTAGATGCATTGGACTTCTCTATATCCCGGTGGGACCGGGCGGCTAGGTTGGTACGGCTCGTTCATCGTGACACCTCAGGCGCAAGAATACCACACGTATACTAAATTGTCAATCAAATATAGGGTACTAGAACCGAGATTCCCGATTTGGGAATGGCGGTGTCATCCGCGATCCAGAATCTTCATGATTCTTGTGAGCGTGGACTTCTTCCGAAGGGCGCATTCTTTGACTCGTATGACGGTCCAGCCTTTACGTCGGAGTTCGTGAGAGACGCGCCTATCTCGTCTCTTATTTGCTTCTATTTTTTTGCGCCAGAAGGTCTTATTGGTGCGTGGTAGGTATTTGCACGAGCAGCCGTGCCAGAAGCAGCCGTCTACGAAGATCGCAACCTTTCGTTTGGGCCATGCGAAATCGGGCTTGCCAGCAACGGGCCAGTGCTTGCGGTAACCCTTAATTCGAGCGGTACGAAGTATTCTTTCGAATGGCAGTTCGGTGGTTGTATTCCCGCGCGAGCGAATAGCTGCCATTATCTTCGAACGCACGAGTTTGGATACGTGATCCACTATTGCGTTCTAATTCTAACGCTTGGCGTAGACCTTTAGATCCTCGGCACTGATCTGATCGGAAGATACGAGTTTGTAATGCTTCTCCTCGACGACCTTCACATCTTCGCCTTGAAGGGCGAGCTCGAATAGCGCGATCGTGTCGTCGGCCATAAACTGCGCAGAGATTGGACGGCAGGTAAGGCGTGGAAATTTCTGAGCGCAACACGCGACGTCTTGTCGTGTTTGCGTAACACCAAGCTGGTCATTTCCTCCTTTCGCCTGAACGGGAATGACAAACTGCTGACCATGCCTGTTAAGGCCGACATAAACCTCATCTATTTCTACTTGTCCCATGCCTATGACAAATGTTTGTAAGTGGTTTTGCAGGGAATATGTCGCGAGTCCGAGAAAAATATCGATCAAGCGGTTGTAGCGCACTTTTGCGAGCAAGGATTGCTCGTGCGATAAGGCATAGGCACTTATGATTTCGGGTGTTGCATCTGGAACTTTTATCGCGATCAGATTCTCGCTAGGAACAATTCGGATTAGCTTGCCTAGCTTGAATCGATATTGTCCTCTACCCGCTAATTCTATGCCCCACTCCATGCCCTTCGGCGCGGTCCCGGAAATTTCCGGAGGCAACGCAACTCTGAAGCGAAACGAGTAGATGTTATCGCCCAAGTTCTTGGGTAGTTTAATGCGGAGCTCCCGCGCAATCTGAACAAACTCCTCGCGTGAAAACTCGAATTGGGAAATACCATTTTTATAGTGGTTCTTAAAAATCCTGGCGATGATCGCGGAATACCGACTGGGCTTTTTAGCCGCCCCGCGAACCGCGTTCTTAGGCATTCGCGCGTCCCTTATATTCACCGAGACGCAAGCGTTTCGGAATCACGTC
>DATNAF010000208.1:0-8392 GCA_035572845.1 Terriglobales bacterium | reverse complement strand
AGCGGCTTGAATCAGGGCGACCAAATCGTAACCGGGAGTTACGAGGTAATTCGAACCATCCGCAACGATGCGAAGGTCAAAATAGACAATAAAAGGCCTGTGATCTCTTCCGGCGTCATCGCCAGTTAAGCTTCGAGGACTGAGAATTAAGTAATGGCGAGCTTGGACACGGCAATCCAGGAGCTGACCGCAAAGCAACTCGAAGAACGAGGCGAGCACCTCCGGCAGGAGGGCGTAGTCATCCGCACGTATGATCTCTGGAAGACCTACATCATGGGTGACCAGGAGATTCACGCTGTTTCGGGCGTGGACATCGAGATACGGCGCGGCGAATATGTGGCGATTATGGGTCCGTCAGGGTCGGGCAAATCGACTCTGATGAACCTGATTGGCTGCCTGGATACACCCACGAAAGGGCTGTATTATCTGAATGGAAAACTGGCCAGCGAGATGGAAGATGACGAGCTGGCCCGTATCCGCAATAAAGAAATCGGCTTCGTTTTTCAAACGTTCAACCTGTTGGCCCGAGCCTCGGCGCTGCACAATGTCGAGCTTCCTTTGATCTACGCTGGGATCTCGTCGCATGAAAGGCTGGAGCGGGCACGCCGTGCGCTGGCTTCCGTCGATCTGGAGCAGCGCATGCATCACAAGCCGAATGAACTTTCGGGCGGCCAGCGGCAACGCGTCGCCATTGCGAGAGCGCTGGTGAATCGTCCGTCAATTCTCCTGGCCGATGAGCCAACCGGCGCTTTGGATACGAAAACCGGGAACGAGATCATGATGCTGTTTGAGCGTCTGCACGAGGAGGGCAATACCATCGTGCTGGTTACCCACGAACTGGATATCGCTTCGCAGGCGCATAGAATCATCCACATACGGGACGGCAAAGTGGATCAGGATGAATTGACTTCGCGCTCGCAAACCAGACAAATCCCCTGATTGTCCAATATTTATAGGACAAATCCCGTCGAAACAATTAGCGGCGATTCAGTCGATAAGATGTTATCTCGTGAAGAATGGCTGGCAGTTGAACGATAAGCACTACAGGACCTGTTTTTCAGGCGTGGTTCGTTTATTGATACCATGCCAGAATTCCGCTGTACTTGCGTAATGCCATCGACTCTCCCCAATACCGGTCTGCAAGCGGGCGAAAAGCCCAGTGAGAATCCGCGGAGTAACGGGCATCTCCGCATACTCATGGCGGAAGACAATGCGATCAATCAGCGGGTGGGCAAACTGATCCTCCAGCGCGCCGGATATACCATCGACTTAGTGGCGGACGGCAACGAGGCGCTGGAAGCGCACCGGGCAAATCCTTACGATGTGATTTTGATGGACTGCCAAATGCCGACGATGGACGGCTTTGAAGCAAGTCGCCAGATCCGCCAACTGGAGCAGCGGCAGCCTGTGATCATCGCGGTTACTGCCAATGCCTTAGTCGGCGAGCGCGAACGCTGCCTGAATGCCGGAATGGACGACTATCTCTCGAAGCCGTTCCAGGCAGAACAACTGGTGGCGGTCGTCCGCAAATGGGTGGATGCGCGTGTGAGAGAATAGGCGCTACCAGATTACCCGAGTCCTCTCGCTCTTTCGCCCAACCGCTCGTCAATAATCCGAGTCGCGAATGAAGACCCAATGAGAGCCCACAAATCCGCCATTTCTGGTATTCTGAAGCCTTAAGCGTTCCCTGCGAGAGCATCTTGCCGGCCTCCAAATAATTGATCCGATAGTCAATGTCATGGAGTCCCACTCGAATTAAGTGCTGGTGTGCAGGCTCCCGCATCTCACGATGCGATTGGAGAAGCCTAAAGGTGCTCGGAGGATTCCCCCCTGCTCTCTTAGGGGTCAATGACGGAGGCTAAGCCAGAGGCTCTCGCAGGGAACGTTTCTCTCCTTCGCTTCCGGAATTGATGAACATCCTCTTTATTGGCGATATTTTCGCCTCGGGCGGCCGCGCTGTCGTCGCGGAGAATTTGAACAGGCTCATCACCGAACACAAGATCGACCTGGCCATTGCAAATGCGGAAAACAGCGCAGGCGGTTTTGGCATCACACCGCTGATTGCGGAAGAACTGCTGGCGATGGGACTGGACGTGCTAACGGGCGGCAATCACAGTTTCGACAAGCGCGAAATTCATGACTATTACGAGCACCAGGCGCGCCTGCTGCGGCCTGCGAATTATCCGGCAGGGTTGCCCGGAACAGGCGTTTACACTGGAACCGCGCGAAACGGCGCGCGTTACGCGGTAATCAACCTGCAGGGGCGCGCGCATATGGCGAACATAGATTGCCCTTTCCGCAAAGCGGACGAATTGCTTGGCTCGCTGGATGCAGCGATCAAAATTCGATTCGTAGATTTTCACGCGGAACTGACCAGTGAGAAAATCGCAATGGGATGGTATTTGAATGGGCGGGCAACGGCCATGATCGGCACACATACGCACATTCCGACCGCAGACGCGCGAGTGCTGCCGGGGGGTACGGCGTACCAGACAGATGCCGGAATGACGGGCCCCTACGAATCTGTAATTGGTGTGGATAAGGATACGATTATTCGCCGTTTTCTAACGGGATTGGCCGGCCGTATGGAAGCCGCACGCCATGGGGTCGAACTGCACGGCGTCATCGTTCACGCGGACGAAGCGACCGGTAAGGCGACGGGAATTGAGCGATTGTCGTTCGCAAGATAGTCGCGGATCATACAACCTTGTGAGGAAAAGGCTCGCCTCGGAGATCCTTTGCAGGAAGTGTTTTGATACTATTCTTGTCGTAGCGCCGTCATGGGATCGATCCACGAAGCGCGCGCAGCCGGAATCAACCCGCGAGAATGCCCGTAATTAGCAGTACAACAGTTGCCACTCCTTCCGGTTCGCGTTTCTCAGCCTAATGCTGAAATCCGGTTCGGGGGAGGCAACAGACGCCTCTTTGCCGAAAATTCTATACTGAAGAAATGGCGCACGGTGAGTACGTTGAACAGCGCAACGGCGGATTCTACGTAGCCGGCACGCGTGTTTCTCTGGACTCCATCGTCTATTCTTTTAAGGCCGGGGACTCGCCGGAGACCATTCGCCAAAGCTTCTCTTCACTCACCCTGGAGCAGGTGTACGGTGCGATTGCCTTCTATCTTGCTCATGAGCATGAGGTCGATTCCAACGTCCGTGAAGGTGAAGCGGCGATCAAGCGCTCGGTCCCCCCTTTGAGCGAAAGCCGGCCCGAACTGTATGCGCGCCTTAAGCGTGCCCGCCACGAGATCTTGACGCAGGATCTTACGAAACCTTGAGCATCCGTTTTCAGGCGGACAACGACCTGAAGAGGATCATCGTCGACGCGACTCTGCGCCGCGAACCGCGCATCGACTTTCAGACGTGCCGATTGGATGGCTTCGATGACGATGCCGTTTTGCGTCTCGCGGCGGCACAATCCCGAATTCTCGTAAGCCACGATAAGCGGACGACGCCGAAAGCTCTTACCGCGTTTGTGGCGTCGGGCGGCACGAGCCCTGGGGTGCTTCTCGTCATCCCTCAGAACGCCCCAATCCGCGAAGTGGTCGAAGCGTTGATTATGATTTGGGCAGATGACCGAGCGGATGATTGGAAGAATTTGATCGCCAAAATTCCGTTTTGATTTCGAAAGTCCGAAAGTCCGCGACTGTTGTCGTCGTTTTGAGGACAGAACGCTGAAGCCGTTAACTGTAATAGCGCGTTGCGGCTGTGGGATACAGTCTCGCCGCTGAGAAAGGATGCTAATTAATTTAAATCCTGGAGCCACCCGCCGGGATTGAACCGGCGACCTGCTGATTACGAAATTCCGGGTCTCGGCCTATTCTATTGATCCTGTGAGCGGCGACCGACGGCGCGCGTTAGCGACTTCGGCTTGGCAGGCGCGTATTGAACCCGATTTTGAACCTAACTCCGCTGCGAAGTTTTCTTTTGCCCATCGGCCCGTTCCCGTTTTATCAATAAGGCCGAGCCTCTGGATAGCTCATCATTCGTCCAGTTGGGTAGACGGATGCAACGGCGTTGCCGGGAGCGCTCGCTGCTGAAGAAAAGGAACCATCTCCGACCTGACGGAGACATGTCGCAATACGAGTAGTTGCTCTTATTATGACAGTTCCCGAGATTGAAATTCTCTCCTTGGAGGGGTCCCCTATGACTTCATGCGCATTGGCAATGCGGTTAAACCGCAATGCTTCCCTGTTCAGCTGAGGGTGGCCGTTTTCGAACTTATCCTCACAGATCGATGCTTCAATTCTCTTGGCGTCTGGCGTGAGTAGCGGAATAATCAATCAAACCGGTGTCAGGGTCTACATCCTCTATGCCCTCCATCTCTTTGGGATTATTTTCAACCTTCACAGCTGCTCCCGACGCTTTGGGGGTTCTCAGTACGATGCCTTGGACTCGGTTATTCTCGCTGTCTAACGCTTTGAGAATTTTGTCACCAACAGGAGGCCCCAACTTCTGAGCTCTGTCTACGAGCCAATCGTAGCCCATTTGCCTTCCGACATCGGGGTACTTTGCAAGGTGGCTATCTCCACCTTTGCTTTCTACGACGAGCAGATTTCCGTTGGGGTCTTCCCAAACACCGTCGAAGTTATGAGAGTCTGTCTTGCCAAAACTTTGAATCTGTTTGTAATTCCGGAATGCTTCACCTTGTGCAAACATATCGATGGCGAAGAAGCTATTCAACTCCCCTCGCGCCTCAGAAACTGCTATTTTCTCTTGTGTCGTCAACTCGCGACCTTCTCGGGCCGCTCTCTTCCGAATCTCAACCGCCTTGTAGATCTTCCTGAAGTGTTCTGAATCACCGCGACTGCCCGCGTCTGCCTTCAATGTTTCTTCGAGCCTATTCGACCGAGATCCAGACTCGCGATTGCCGACTGTGCCTCCGCCTCCCGCCTGCATTCGCCGCTCTCGCTCACGCTCAGAAGCGCGAATGATTGCGTCGTAGTTCTGCTCGACCCATTTCGCAAAGCCGCCTCCCAACTTACTGGAGCGCAGCTTTCCGACCAGTTCCGGGAGTCTCTCAGCCGCCGATTGCGCACCCTTAGCGGTCAGGAATGCCACGATTGCTTGCATGATCAAAGAAAACAGAACCGCGAGGGCTTGAGCTATATCTCGAGCAGCAGCATCGATAGCAGAGTCTTCGTACGAGGAATCGGGGGCATCCCACGCCAGCCTGACGCCGCTTCGGGCCAGCGAGCAAACTCGTGGCAACCTGTCCGAAATGTAAACGAAAAGGAAACCAAGGCCAAGTGCATCTAGAATGGCGGACCCTGCTTCGAAACCCACGGAGGCGCCGAACATGGCTCCGGGCACGGCACCGACTCCTGCTCCGAGAGACCCGAGGACCGCTCCCCCTGCTGCTCCAACGCCTGTAGTGAGCCCCAGTATTCCAGCGCCAAGAAGCAGTGTTGGGACGATACCTGAAATCAGTTCCTTCAGTCCCTGGCCGGTTTCCTGAAGAATGTATCCGCCGACTATCGCTTTCGCACGTTCTACCGCCTCTCGCACACACTCAGCGCGCTCCAAGGTATCGGAATGGGCTATATCGGCGTGAGTGACGTACCTTCCAGCGGGTGAGTCCGGATGGGGCAAGAAGTCCCAGCCAAAGTGATCGTTGCCGAGACTTGTGGGCCGCGGCGGTCGCGCACGGCCTACCCCCGTCCCGCCAGCCGGTGAATCAGGATAGACGGGCTCTCCTCGCGAGTTCCGAAAGAGGAAGTGCAAGCGCCGTTTCATGTGGTCCGCACTCTAGACGAATAAGTCTATCAACTCTTCGAGCCGACGGGGTTTCCGACCGCATGTCCCAAGCGCTAAATGAGCTCAATCGTAACGCGGCGGCCTACCATCGCCGCCGCTCGCTGCAGGCTCGACAGTGTAATGTCGTCTTTCGCGCTAAGGAGTCGGTCAACTTGCGTGCGGCTCGTCTTCAGCAATGTGGCCATCTTGTTCTTCGAGATTTTTTTCTTCTTCATGGCCTCGGCGAGCTGCCAAGCCACGACTTCTTTAACGGCTTGGGCTTGTGCCTCCTCGAAAATGCCCTCCTCTTTGAGGAAGTCATCGATGCTCGATCCCATGTGTTTCTTGCTCATTGCTCCAACTCCTTCTTGCGCTTTCGCGCCAGCGCTAAATCCTCATCTGGCGTCGCGCGGGTCTTCTTGATGAACCCGTGCAAAGCGACCAGGTGCTCACGGTAGACGCAAAGCAGCACGCGCGCAGTGCGCTTCGTCGGCAGGTCCGTCCGAATCTCCCAGAGGCCGTTTCCCATCGCTCGGCACAGCGGCATTCCTACCGGCCAACGCCATTGCGCTCGCAACAGATCCTTGCCTATCGTCTGCCTTTCCTCTTCCGGCAAGTCCTTCAACCATTCCCGTACCGGCTCGGTTCCGGTTAGCGTGCGGAAGAAGATCAGCGGGATTTTCTTCGGCTTGGGTACGTCTGCCATACGGTGTACCGTACTTAGTACATTGTATCTTAAAATGTGCAGTCTGCCCTCAGGGCCGGTCGAGATCGCCGACGAGGTCTTCCATTGCCAGCTTGGATTCACCGACCATGGCACGCCCGGCGCTCTTGATCAGCCTTTCGTATCGTTCCTTGGCGCACGCGACGGCTCGCGGCCTCGCCTCGGCTGGTGGCTCCGGCACGTAGGTCAGCAGGGCCTTCGCCAGAGTATCGACGTAGGCGAATAGCGCTTGCTGCGCCCGCCCTACGCGGAACACATCTTTTCTCACCTGGATCAGGGTCGCGGCTATGCGTTCCTCTGCCGCCGTTAAGCCCTCCTGCCGCTCTGATAATTCCTGCTTCACGGCAAACCTGATGAAAGCCGTCGGAGACGCGAAGCCGCGCGTCCGCCAGACGGCATCGACCTCCTTCAATACGCGGTCAGAGAACCTGATTGATCGTTGCGGCATGTGGGGACCATCTAAATACTAAGTGACTCATGGAGGGCATGTCGGGACGCTGTGGGGCGAGAATTCTCAAAAAAGACGGCGCATCCCAAACGGGATGCATGGGGCGAGAAACGCAACCCGCAGTAAGCCGTTGGAATGGGAGCGCTGAGACCGGCAAACCGACAGCGCCGCATCCCACTCCCTTTATGGCCAAAGAGGGCCAAAGAATGCCGTGTTCTGTCGTGATCCGTCGCAATCTGCCGCAAACCAAGAATCCTCGCGGCCCGCGTCCCGATCCGGCTTTCTGGATTCCCATAGTTCTTGAGAAGGGTTTCTCGACTGCGCAACGTGCGGGGATTCTTTGTTGTCCATCCCCAATCGCCTCCGGGAGTCGCTTAGTACTTAGAGGGTCTGTGCCCGGAAAAGATGAAGTCATGAATTCGGCCGACTGGGTGATGCAAGCTCGTACCCGCCTCGCGCGGCGGCGCGCGGAAAAGCCGGCCACCAAATCGGGCCAGATTCGAGCGCTTTGGCCGGACATCGAAGCTGCTCTCGCTGTAGGACAAAGCATGAAGACAATCTGCACATGGCTGGCAGAAGAGGCCGGGATCACCCTTGGCGTCACGAGTCTGACGTCATACGTCAGCCGCATAAGACGGCGGGAAACACATCGGCACCCGTCAATACCGGTGCCGTCCGTGGCGAGCCCAATATCCGCGGACGCGCGCCCTCCGCTGGCTTCCCCGCGCACACCCGGCAGCGTCGCGCCCGGCTTCGACCCACTTGCCAACTTCCGCACCAGCCAGGCCAAGAACCCAGGCTTTCATTACAGTCCGGCAAAGGCTGAGGACGAGAAAGACCTGATTTCAATACCAATATGAGCAATTCCATCGCGCCGGCTGTTGACTCCCAAGGAGTGCTTCGGTCAACGGGCGCAAGTCAACCTGAACGTTTGTTGACGATCAACGAGGTCGCGGCGTGGCTTGGGTCAGCAAAGCATGGGTGTACGATCACGCGACACGAAAGAGGCCATTCCTGCCCTGCGTCCGATTCGGAGAATTGACTCGGTTCCGGCGCGTCGAAATCGAGCGCTTTATTCAGGAGCACGTGAAAACGAATGGATCGGCTGGATGAGTCCGAGGTAAAATCGATCCTGTCGGCGGAGCGTCACAAGGGTCGTGACCGATACCAGGAAGGCCGGGTTGTTCTGGTCGGCAAGCACATCAAGAAATGGCACGGCCATTTCTACGTCTACCAGAAGCAGGCCGACGGTTCCGAGGTCCGGCGACACCGCAACATTCGTCTTGGTCTCAAATCGGAGATGGACAGAGGCGAGGCCAAAGCCAAGCTGCGTGAGATTATCGCACGGGAGACGAAGGAAGTCGCTCCGGTACCGGTGAGCGTCACGCTTCGCTGGTTCTACGAAAATCGCTTCCTGCCCCAGAAGGAGCAACAGTGGAAAGTCACGTCCCGGCCTAAGACGAAGCGCTTCATCGAGAACTA
>DATNAF010000207.1:0-8511 GCA_035572845.1 Terriglobales bacterium | reverse complement strand
AGAATATGCGGCTCGTAACGGCAAGACCTCTGGTCCAGAAATCGTCTTTGCTGGGGCAAATCCATCGCTTTACCGCGAGAGATATCCTTCAGAAAGACGACAGTATTTGCGACTCCAGCATGGGGCCCAATAATCAGACGTTCAAGATCGCGGGTCTTCCTGGAGTTTGGATCGCAAACTAGCGGGTCTTTATTGATTGGCACCGCCGCGAGGTGCGGTGTGGGACCGGACCACTTGACAGTGCCGCTGATGCTGCCGCCGTTTCTAACAGCGATTACCTGGTAATCCTGGGCGGACACGGTCGCGGCTAACGCAACCAGCACTGCCGCAACCCAAAAACTGAAGGCCTTCAACATATGAACTCCGTGTCGACTCAAGAAAGGTCCTGAGTGTAGATCGTAACCTGGAAGTTATCGTTCGCAAGTAACCGTAGTAATGATGGTTGATTGGTTTCAGGAATGACACTGACTAATCTGCCTGGCTGCCAGCGGGCGTGATCTGTCTGGGTGTAGGCCGTGGGTTGCGGCTCCATGCCCAGCGAAGCCGGTCCATGTAGAGATAGACGACTGGTGTAGTGAAAAGGGTAAGCGCCTGGCTCAGGATCAAGCCTCCGACGATGGTGATGCCGAGAGGCTGCCGCAACTCGTATCCCACGCCCGTCCCAATCGCCAATGGCAGTGCGCCGAGCAACGCCGCCATGGTGGTCATTAGAATGGGGCGGAAGCGTAACATGCAAGCTTCGAAAATCGCGTCCTCCGGAGCCTTGCCTTCGCGGCGTTCGGCATCGAGAGCAAAGTCGATCATCATGATGGCGTTCTTCTTCACGATACCAATTAGAAGAATGATACCGATCAAGCCCATGACATTCAGCTCGCGATGAGTCACCAGCAAAGCGAGCAGCGCGCCTACTCCCGCGGACGGCAGCGTCGAAAGAATGGTTATGGGATGAATATAACTTTCGTACAAGATTCCGAGGACGATGTAGACCGTCAGCAGGGCGGTCGCAATCAGCACAGGTTCATTGGAAATAGATTCCTGAAATGCGGCCGCCGTCCCCTGAAAATTACCATGGATCGTGGCAGGAAATTGAATTTCATTCTTCGCTTGCTCGATCACCTGAGTTGCCTGTCCCAACGACACGTTCGGCGCCAGGTTGAAAGAGATCGTCGTCGCCGGGAACTGGCCCTGATGGCTGACTGCCAGCGCGGTGTTAGACGGGCCAAAATGCGCAATGGCAGAGAGCGGAACCATCGATCCGTTCGACGAACCTACATAGACCGATTCCAGTGCCGCCGGGGACTGCTGGTATTGGGGATCAACTTCCATCACCACGTGGTATTGGTTGAGCTGCTGATAAATGGTTGAGACCTGGCGCTGCCCGAAAGCGTCGTAAAGTGCATTGTCGATGGCCTGCGGAGTAATACCCAGACGGGACGCGGTATCGCGATCAATGATTACAGTCTCCTGCAGGCCTCGGTCCTGTTGGTCGGTATTTACGTCACGCAATTCTTTTAACGTGCGCAACTTTTGCAGCAGGCGCGGAGACCACGAGTTAAGCTCGCTCAAGCTCTCACCTTGTAGTGTGTATTGGTATTGCGCCTGGCTCTGATGGCCACCAACGGTCAAGTCCTGCGAAGACTGCATATAGAGGGTCGCGCCGGGGACCTTGGTGAGCTTTCGGCGCAATTCGCCAATCACCGCATCGGCGGTGATCTTTCGCTCTTTGCCTTTGGGTTTTAGCGTGATGTACATTCGGCCCTGGTTTCTGGCCGTGTTTCCGCCGGCGAATCCAACGATCGTCTGTACATTCGGATCTTGCATCACGATGCTGACGAACTGCTCCATTTTCTGACGCATCGCGGGAAAAGAAATGTCCTGGTCGGCCTGCACCGATCCCATCACCCGCCCAGTATCTTGCTGCGGAAAAAATCCTTTAGGAACCTGTATGTAAAGGTAGACAGTGAGGCAGGCCGTGGCGACGGTGACTGCAAGAGTCAGCGACTGGTGACGCAACACCCATCCCAGGCCGCCCCGGTACACCTTTAATGTCCAATCGAAAACCGCCTGCGAAGCACGGTAAAACCTTCCGTGTTTCTCTTCCCCAATGGGCTTTAGAATTTGCGCGCACATCATCGGCGTCGTGGTAAGCGACACCAGCAGCGAGACTCCGATAGCTATGCTGAGGGTGACCGCGAACTCGCGGAACAGACGCCCGACCAGCCCTCCCATCATTAAGATCGGAATGAAAACCGCGACCAGCGAGGTGCTCATGGAAAGCACTGTGAATCCAATTTCGCGTGCGCCCTGGAAAGCTGCGGCTACTGGTGTCATCCCGTGTTCGAGATGGCGCGTAATGTTTTCCAAAACCACAATCGCGTCATCCACTACAAAACCGGTCACAATCGCCAGCGCCATCAGAGACAGATTATCCAGACTGTAATGCAGCACATACATCACGCCGAAGGTTCCGATCAGCGAGAGTGGAACGGCGATGCTGGGGATGATGGTGGCGCGCACTGTGCGCAGGAAAGCGAACACCACCAGAATGACGAGAAACACAGATATGATCAGCGTGATCTCGATGTCGCGCACAGACGCGCGGATCGTGGTAGTGCGGTCCATCACTACGTCGAGATGGATGGCCGGAGAAATGGATGCCGCGAGTTGCGGCATCAACGCATAAACCCGGTCCACGGTGTCAATGATGTTCGCGCCCGGCTGCCGGAAGATGATGATCAGCACAGCGGGCTTGCCCTGCGCAGAAGGATCACTGGTGCCGTGCGCAGAAAGACCGATGACCCGCGTATCAGCCACAGAATCCGAAACCGTGGCGACGTCACTGAGTCTTACTGCCGCGCCGTTCTTATAGGAAACGATCAGTGACTGATATTTATCAGCCGTCTTAATCTGGTCGTTATCTTCAATCGTCCAGGCGTTGATGGCATTGGCCACTCTGCCCTTGGCGCTATTCGCGTTAGCGGCTCCCAAAGCACTGCGCACCGCGTCCAGACCAATGCCAAGTTTATTCAGCAGGTTGGGGTTGACTTCGGCGCGCACGGCCGGCTGAGCAGCGCCACCCACGAATACCTGTCCAACTCCACTCACCTGCGCCAGTTTTTGCGCCAGCACGGAATCAGCGGCATCGTACATTTGCGGCAAGGTATAAGTGTCAGAGGTTAGCGAGACGATCAACACCGGCGCATCGGCGGGATTAACCTTGCGGTAGTAAGGATTGCCAGGGAGATACGATGGGAGGTTCTTACGCGCGGCGTTAATCGCGGCTTGGACATCGCGTCCGGCAGCGTCGATGTTGCGGTTCAGATCAAATTGCAGAACGATCCCCGTCGAACCGATCTGACTGGTGGACGTCATCTGGTTTATCCCGGCAATTCGGCCAAACTGCCGTTCAAGTGGTGTGGCCACTGCAGATGCCATCGTCTCTGGACTGGCACCCGGCAAAGACGCGCCGACCTGGATCACGGGGAATTCGACTTGCGGCAAGGGCGCGACCGGCAGGTATTGGAACGCGAGAATTCCCGCGAGCAGCAATCCTACAGTCAGCAGCGATGTGCCGACTGGGCGCTTAATAAATGGAGATGAAACGCTCAACTAATCCCCCGCAGCCGGTTGTTCTTCAAAGTGGCGGAATCCAAATCGAGAGAATCTCTGCGATAAACGATCGAACCAGAGGTAAACCACCGGAGTGGTGTAAAGAGTAAGGAGTTGGCTTACCAGCAATCCGCCAACTATTGTGATGCCCAATGGATGCCGCAATTCTGATCCTGTACCCGTGCCCAGCGCCAGCGGCAACCCGCCGAATAGCGCGGCCATGGTGGTCATCATGATGGGGCGGAAGCGCAGAAGCGAAGCTTGATAGATCGCTTCTTCCGGCGGCTTATGTTCATCTCGCTCGGCTTCGAGAGCGAAGTCGATCATCATGATGGCGTTTTTCTTGACAATGCCAATCAACAAAATAATTCCGATCAGGCTGACCACGCCGAGATCGTTACCGGTAATGATCAGGGCGAGCAACGCGCCGACACCGGCTGAAGGAAGAGTCGACAAAATTGTGATGGGGTGAATATAGCTCTCGTACAAGACCCCGAGCACGATGTATACGGTAATAATCGCGGCGAGAATCAGCAGCGGTTCGCTCGACAAAGAATTGCGAAAGGCGGCGGCTGTCCCCTGAAAACTTGTATGGATGCTGGCCGGCATCTGGATTGCCTGCTCGGCAGCGTCGATCTGTTTGGTCGCTTCACCAAGCGAAGCGCCCGGCGCAAGATTAAAGGACAAGGTCACAACCGGGAACTGTCCCTGATGGTTGATAGCAAGTGTGGCATTAGTGCGTTCAATGTGGCTGAATGCAGAAAGAGGGACTTGCGTGCCGGTATTCGATTTTACATAGATATTGTCGAGAGACTGCGGGTCCTTCTGGAACTGCGGATCAACCTCAAGCACCACGTGATATTGGTTCAGCTGGGTGTAGATGGTCGAGACCTGGCGCTGGCCGAAAGCGTCATACAGGGTGGCGTCGATCTGAGCCGGTAAAATTCCGAGCCGCGATGCGGAGTCCCTGTCAATGACCAGGTCCGCCTGTAACCCGCCATTCTGCTGATCACTAGCTATGTCACGCAGCGCGGTTGCCGAATGAAGTTGTTGTATCAGCTTTTGCGACCATAATGAGAGTTCCTGCGCATCAACATCTTCCATCGAATACTGATATTGAGTGCGGCTGACCCGGTCCTCAACCGTTAGGTCCTGGACAGGCTGCATGTAGAGCGTGATTCCCTGAATATTCGCAAGCTGCGGCTGTAGTCTGCGGATGATCTCAGAAGCGGTGGCGCTGCGCTCACTTCGCGGCTTCAGATTGATCTGGATGCGGCCGCTGTTCATCGTCAAATTCGTTCCGTCGACGCCAATGAATGAAGAGAGGCTTAAAACGTCAGGATCTTTCAAAATTGAGCGTGCCAACTGCTGCTGACGCTGCGACATGGCGGTAAAGGAAACGTCTTGCGGCGCCTCTGAAATACCAAGAATGACGCCGGTATCCTGGACCGGGAAAAAGCCTTTGGGCACAATGACGTACAGCAGCAACGTGAGTACCAGGGTTCCCGCCGTAACCAACAGAGTAGCGGTTTGATGTTGCAGGACCCACTTCAAGGTCCGGCCATAGCCCGCGATTACGCGCTCATAAACACGCTCTGACCACTGGTAAAACCGTCCTTCCTGGTGATCAGCCTTCGATTTCAATAAGCGAGCACTCATCATCGGTGTGAGCGTCAGGGACACGAATGCCGAAACCAGGATGGTCACCGCCAGCGTAACCGCAAACTCGCGGAAGAGGCGGCCCACAATATCGCCCATGAATAAGAGAGGAATTAAAACTGCGATCAAGGAAACGGTCAGTGAAACGATGGTGAAGCCGATTTGGCCCGCGCCCTTCAATGCGGCTTGCAGTGGAGACTCGCCGGCTTCGAGGAAGCGATCGATATTCTCGATCATCACGATGGCGTCATCGACAACGAAGCCGGTGGAAATCGTCAGCGCCATCAGCGTCAAGTTATTCAAGCTGTAGCCGAGCAGGTACATCACCGCAAAAGTCCCTACTATTGACAGTGGGACCGCAACACTGGGAATAACGGTGGCCCGCAAATTTCGAAGGAAAAGAAATATGACCAACACCACCAGGCCAATGGTGAGGGTCAGTTCAAATTCCACGTCCTTCACCGACGCACGGATGGTTTCAGTGCGATCAGTAAGAATGGAAACCCGCACCGCCGCCGGCAGCGATGCCTGCAACTGGGGCAAAAGAAGTTTGATTTTGTCCGCAACACTGATGATGTTTGCGCCCGGCTGGCGCTGAATATTCACAATCACGGCGGGCGAGAGAGTCGAACCCACGCCCATCCACGCGGACTGGTCCGTGTTCTCTACACTGTCAGTGACCTGGGCCACAGCGTCGAGCCGCACAGGTGCGCCGTTACGGTACGCGATCACGATCGGTTTATATTGCGCGCCCGAGACCAGTTGATCGTTTGCACCGATAGTGAAAGATTGCCGCGCACCGTCAAGCGTTCCCTTGGCCTGATCGACGTTAGCCGCGGCGAGTGCGGTGCGAATATCTTCAAGCCCCAAGCCATAAGAAGCCAGAGCCGTCGGATTCGCCTGCACGCGGACAGCGGGTTTTTGTCCTCCACTGATCGAAACCAGGCCGACCCCTGTAACCTGCGAGATTTTCTGCGCGAGCTGGGTGTCGGCGAGATCTTCGACTTTGGAAAGCGGCAAAGTGTCAGAACTGACCGAAAGCGTCAGGATCGGAGAATCGGCGGGATTGACCTTGCTGTAAATCGGAGGATTCGGCAGATCAACGGGAAGATAAGTTCCCGCAGAATTAATCGAAGCTTGCACCTCCTGCTCGGCGATGTCGATGTTCTGGTCGAGATTAAATTGCAGTGTTATAACCGAGGCGCCAAGAGAACTGGTCGAGGTCATCTGGCTCAGTCCGGGTACTTGTCCAAACTGGCGCTCCAGAGGGGCAGTCACCGAGGAGGCCATTACAGTCGGGTCCGCGCCGGGGTAGAACGTCATGACCTGGATGGTTGGATAGTCGACTTCCGGCAGGGCTGAAACCGGCAGTTGCCGGTATGCCACGATACCGATCAGCAGCACGCCGATCATCATGAGCGACGTAGCGACGGGCCGGAGAATAAAGAGCCGTGACGGATTCATTGAGAAGCATTCCCGCGTTGCTGATTACCGTTGTTGGACCGGACATTCCCGCGCTGGCCGCCTTGCCCCTGAACCTGACCGGGATTCGGCGCCGCGTTCGTGGCGTTTTGATCAGGACTCGCGCCTTCCGCATTCTGGGTTCCCGATCCTTGCGTGTGCGGTTCAACATGACTTCCCTGTTGGAGTTTGTCCTGGCCGTCAGTCACTACAAGTTCATTCGGCGAAACCCCGCTGGCAATTTCGCTCAGGTTCCCTTGCGTTACAGGAATATTGACATTGCGAACTTCGACAGTCTTGTCCGGCTTCATCACGTAAACGTAATTTCCCTGCGGTCCACGTTGCACCGCGGCAGAAGGGACCACGGTCACATTCTTTTGGGTTTCCAGCAGCAAATGAATATTTACGAACTGGTTAGGCCACAGTTCACTCGTCTTGTTTTCAAAAATGGCTTTCAGCTTGCCGGTTCCAGTGGTCTGGTCAATTTGATTGTCGATGGTCAGCAATGTTCCAGTATCCAGTTTGGTCAAGTCGTCGCGGCTGTACGCGTCGACCTGCAAGGTGCCTTTGCGCATATGCTGGGCTACGGTCGGCAACTGGTCTTCAGGCAGCGTAAATACGGCGGTAATCGGTTGAAGCTCGGTAATCACCAGCATTGGATTTGCATCACTGGCGTGCACGATGTTTCCGGGATCGACGAGGCGCAAACCGATGCGCCCGCTCACTGGCGCCGTGATGTGGCAGTAAACAAGATTCAGTTTCGCATTCTCGACTGTCGCCTGATCATTGCGCACGGTGCCCTCGAGTTGATCAACAGTTGCCTGTTGGGTGTCAACTTGCTGCTGTGACATTGCGCCGGAATTCTGCAACAGGTCTTTGTAGCGTTGATAATTTAACTTCGCGTCTTTTAACGTCGCCTGATCTTTGAACAGCTGAGCTTGCGCTTGATCAAGTTGAACCTGATAAGGACGTGGGTCGATGACCGCCAGCAATGCGCCTTTCTTTACCGTCTCGCCTTCCTTGAATTTCACATCGACAAGCTGCCCGTCCACTCGGCTCTTTACGCTCACCGTGTAATAAGCTTCAATGGAACCCAGGCCGGTCAGGTAGATTGGCAGGTCCTGCCGCAGCGCGGGAGCAACCGTGACTTGCACCGCCTGGGGGGTATTGGCTCGGGCATGCGAAGGGCTGGAATTCGATCCAGAACACGCCGTAAAAAAAGACGGCAAAAGTAGCAGAACCAAGACAGACACCAGACGCGCCGGTCCCGCCTTAGATTGCAGCAGATGAGAAAGCATTTCTGTAACTGGCCTCCACCCCCAAGATGCACTTAATCTTAAACAATGAAGATCGCGTTGCCCAGACAGCGGGCATACATCCACAAGCTTTGGATGTGCATTGAAGTAGATGGTACTCAGGCATTTACAAAAATTTACTGAACCGGGCTGCAACGCGTTCTCGACTGAATAGCAGGAACCCGGCAGCATCACGTATATTGGACGGCCAAACGGCGCTTGGGATGGCTAATTCGATAACTCAATCCGCAATTGTTATCCGCGACCTGGAAACGATTCCCGAAATTGAAGCGATGCTGCGTCTGGAAAAAGAAGTCTGGGGGCTTGATGATGCCGACGTAAGTCCTTTGACCTCGGTTGTCGCATTAAAAGCTGCCGGAAGCATTCTGCTAGGCGCATTCGCAGGCGGCCAACTCTTGGGATTTGCTTTGGCCTTTCCTAGCTTCGAATACGGAAAGATTGGTCTTCACTCTCATATGCTCGCGGT
>DATNAF010000206.1:0-3541 GCA_035572845.1 Terriglobales bacterium | reverse complement strand
CAGTATACGGCCAAAACGGGTTTTCCAATCCCGTTTTTATGCGAGCCTCGAGATCCCACATTGCATGAGCGGCGTCCTCCCCTCCCAAAGATGGCCCGGGGGCGGATTGAGGCTAATCTTCGGGTTAGAGAAGAAGCGCTTGACTGACCGTTAAGCGCTGATATCGCCAGGCCTTCGCGCTGGGCAGACCGTAGCTTTGCGGGCAACCGTGTGCTCGGTCCGCCCCGTGTCAAAATTGAAACTCAATGGTTGCAATGACGGCCGACCAGGTTCGAGAACTGATCATGAGCATGATTGGTCTGTTTTGTGCGGTATCTCGCCATTGTGCTAAACATGGTGCGCCAGCGTCGCCGGCAGGAGAGTGAAATAGAAGGAACAGCCCTTGCCTGCTTCGGACTGCACCCACATACGCCCCTTGTGCTGCTGAACAATCTGCTCGCAGATAGCGAGGCCCAAACCCGTGCCTTCGTACTGTGCCGAGCTATGCACGCGGCCGAAGGGCTTGAAGATGCGATCGTGAAACCTCGGATCAATGCCGATGCCGTTGTCCTTCACGCAGAACAGCCATTCCTGTTCGCGCAGAGCCGAGGAAATATGAATCTCGGGCGGATGCGAGCCATGGTATTTGATTGCATTGCTAATGAGATTGCGAAACACACGGAGCAGATGGCCCGCTTTGCAACGCACTACCGGGAGTGGGCTGCATGTGATCTTTGCCCGACTTTCACGGATTGCTGCTCCCATGTCCTGAAGGGTTATCCGTAGAACCGCGCCGCTGTCTACGGGCACATTAGCCTCGGACGCAGCTGCGCTATCCACCGCTAGTTCCAATACGTCATGGATTAAATGTCTCATTCGCTCAGCGCTGGCCAACACCATTCTTAACGGCTCAAGCGAGTTTTCGTCGCGCGTGCCTCCAATCCCGCGCAGATACAACTCGGTCATGGTGGTGATTCCGCGAAGAGGTTCCTTCAGGTCGTGAGCTACAGTATACGAAAACCGCTTGAACTCCTCATTGATTCGCCTCAACTCCTCGGACTTGTCCCTGAGCGCCTGTTCACGCTCACGGTGTTCCGTGACGTCGATGTTTGCACCAAAAATACGCTCCAGCGAACCGGACTCATCGAAGATTAGTCTGCTGCGTCCCTCAATCCAGCGGATGCCGCCGTCCGGCATGAGCGCCCGGTACTCATAGCGCCACTCGGAGTCGCGTCTGGCGATGCACTGCGATCTTTCTGCGAGTATTCTATCGCGGTCTTCAGGATGCATCCGCTTGACCCAATCGAAATAGCTGCCCTCGAAAGTTCCAGGAGGCAAGCCGAAGAGCCGTTCCATTCCGGGGGTCCAAAACTGACGATTCTCAGCCGCGAGGAACTCGTGAAAGCCTATGTGAGCGTGCTCGGCGGCAAGATGTTCAATATCATTCATCTTCTTGTTCCTCCCGGGTTGGATTAGCTGACGTGAAGCCTTGAGAGCAACTGGGCACCCGTCGCTTTTGGCTTGGCCTTTTCCTCGGCTCCAGGGGACGGCCAGGCCGCAATTTGGGTGACCCGCAAACCGAGCCGAGTTCGGGCTAACTTCAATAACAAAAGGGCATAGTACTGGACTAGTGCGCAAGCGAAGGTAGCCCTGAGGCTCGGGGTCGAGGCGGGTAGCCCGAGTTGCGGGATTTCGTGTTCAGCGCGGGCCGTGTCAAGTGCCCCAACCAAAACGTAACACCTGGGCTAAGGGACGCAGGAGGCTCTCCGTTCTGTCAGCGCCGGTGCAAAATGCCCATAATGCCAGTTGAAAAGTAGTCCACCCTGAGCGGTGCTGACCCACAATGTCTGCTTCGAGGGTTGATTGCTGTAGACAGCAGGTCCGGACGGAGTTTGGTTGGTGATTGTCGCGGGATCGGCAAATTCCGTGAGAGTGAATGTTGCGTTGGTGAAGGGTTGGGCGTCAACGTAACCGCTACCGGTTCCGCTGATCGTGTAGGTCATCTGATCCGCAGAGGCGATGGCGGTTGTAAGGAGAAGCAGAGTTGTGGATATCGTTTTCGGGTAATTTCGCATAATATCGTCGATTGCCTTGCCGTCGCTCGCGATCTTCGGCTTGTTCTCTAAAACGGTCGTAAGAAAGATTTCCTGCGGAATGAATTGCTGGCTGTTTTCTGACAGAAGGTGATGCGTAACGACTCGACGAAACGAACCACTCACCGGTTTCAGAACCCTTGTGCAGACCATTACCCTTTCGGCGGAACTGTAGGTATGGCCACATTCGGAATGCGCCGGATGGGACTGCGCGGTATTTTTCGCGGCTGCGACACTTCGAACCGTTTGATCTCAAATTAAGCTTCACCGGAGCGGGCACTCTCAGAAGGGAGGCGGCGGTGATGGTCGCGGATTTCACCGGCTCCAGTTGGTGCGGCAGGTGAAGCCTCCGATCCGGGCGGCGGCACCTCACCACTACGGGCCCAGTGCACTGTGTCTGATGGCGACAGGCCTTCTTGCCACGAGGGCCCAGCGGCGCTCGAAACGACGCAGCCGCGTTATCGAAGAACTGCCAGGTGCTGTTGCGTAGCATCTCGATCTGTAGTCCGCCCTGGCGAGCCTTTTCCCTTTTTACTGAACTGTGTATGTCGTGCCAGCGGCATAACCCGGATTGGACGAATTCACATCTGTATAAACATTCCTCGCCCCGGCGTAAGCAGGCGTGAATGAAAGGGACAGACTCAAACTGAGGTCGTTGCCCGAACCCGAAATGCTCGTTCCAACGCCGCTCACTCCACACTGGCTGTTCTGAGCCGTAGTGGACGCTCCGTAAGGCACGAAGAGCCACGCTTGGCCAGGATCATCCGGCGCAAGGCTTAAACCGGTAGACTGCAGCAGCATCCAGCAACTGCTGGTGCCGTTTGGCGTCGTATTGATGAGAATGTGGTACTTGCCGCTGAGTAAATCCTGGTACCCCTTCGAATCGGAGAACTGGAATGTGAACACCTGGCTCGACCCGCTTGTGTTCTGCGGAGATACGCTCGTGGTCAGGGTTGGCGGCGGAGGTGGAGGCGGCTGAGCTGGTCCTGTCACGGAGAGTTGAGCTGTATTGGCCGTGCGGGTCCCGGAAGCCGAAGTTCCCGTAACAATAAACGACCAGGTGCTTGCGGCTATGGATGACGGGGTGGTTGCGGTCAGCGTCGAGGTTCCGCTTCCGCCCGGTATCACCGTTGGACTGAGCGTCCCGGATACTCCCGTAGCATCGCCTCCACCCGAGTTGATCGTCTCCACTGAAAGCGTGATCGGCTGATTGAAACCGTTCACCGGCGTGGCGGTCACGGTATAGGTCGCGCTGTCCCCGGACTGCACGCTTTGCGAAGAAGGAGATCCTCCGTAACCGCCTCCGGCAATACAGTGACACTGAATCTCCAGCTCCGTTGATCGTGCACTGGCTGTTTTGCGCGACGCTGTTGGTACCGAACGTCACGAATTGCCAGGCCTGACTCAGGTCGTCCTGCGCCAGCGCGGCGCCCGTCTGGCCGAATAGCAGCCAGCAGTATTTCTCGCCG
>DATNAF010000205.1:0-6864 GCA_035572845.1 Terriglobales bacterium | reverse complement strand
CTCCTACCGGGTTCCTTACGTAAGCGACGAGTGCATAACGCTGGTTCCGCGGCATGGTGGTGAAAGGAGATTATAAACGCATTAAGTGTGATGCACCGGGTAAGCCCCTGCACTTGACGAATGCTCAGGGGAAGTTGATTATTTTTAGGCCGTCAACGCTGATGTCCGAGGTGCGCAATGTTTCCCACGCAATTGTTGTCAGCCGCTAACTTAAGGTGCTGCATCGCTTGTCGCATTGCATTGGGCTTTTTCTTGTGCCTGCTGGCTATCGCGCCGGCAAGCGCGGCTACCGAGTCAACAAATGCATTGCGTGTTTATTTTGTGGACGTTGAGGGCGGGCAGGCGACACTCTTTGTTACCCCGGCAAATGAGTCGCTGCTGATTGATACCGGCTGGCCAGGTCACGACGGCAGAGATGCGGACCGGATTGTGGCGGCGGCGCAGAATGCCGGGATCAACAAAATTGATTACGTCCTGATCACGCATTTTCACACTGATCACGTTGGCGGGCTGCCGCAACTGGCAGCCAAGATTCCGATCAATGCATTCCTTGACCATGGAGACAATCGCGAGGCAACCGACGCGGACACGGTGAAGGGATGGAAGGCCTACCAGCAACTGGTTGCAAGCAAAAAGTACCTGCGTGTTACCTTGAAACCCGGCGATCGCCTGCCGGTGAAAGGCTTGAACGGGATTGTGGTGAGCGCCGACGGGGCTCTGATTGATCATCCGCTGCCGGGCGCGGGTGCGGAGAACGCCGCCTGCAAAGATGCGAAAAATTATCCCGCGGACCAGACCGAGAACTCGCGGTCTCTGGGATCGGTGATTGCATTCGGAAAGCTTCGAATTCTGGACTTAGGCGATTTGACCAGCGATAAAGAAATGGGCCTGGTGTGCCCGCGGAACAAGCTCGGGAAAATTGATATTTACATCGTCTCGCACCATGGATGGAACCAGAGCGGAAGCCCAGCATTTCTGAATGCGATTGCCCCGAGGGTAGCTATCATGGACAACGGAGCGAAAAAAGGCGGAACGCCATCGACGTGGGACATTATCGAGAAATCGCCAAACCTGGAAAACCTGTGGCAACTTCACTATTCGGACGAGGGTGGCTCCGCGCACAACGTTCCTGCAGAGTTCATTGCCAACCTTCAGGGTCCAGACACCGGCAAGTACCTAAAGCTCACGGCATGGCCGGATGGAAAATTCGAAGTGTTCAACTCGCGAACGCAGCAAACGAAACAGTATCCGGCAAAGTAAGTTTCGTGCCAGGCATTAACGTCATTAAGCAGCGGAATTCTGATCGCTCTTATTCACGTCAATTTTCTTTTTCAGGTAGTTGCGGAGAACAACCGCCGAGTTGCGATCGGGATCGTGGGCGGCATAGACGAGTGTTACGGTTCCTTGCCGCGCAGCGTCAACGATTTGATCGCAAACTTCTCTTTGTTGCTTCAGTTCGTTCCGGTAGCGCTTTTGAAATTCATCCCATTTTCGGGGATCGTGGCTGAACCACTTGCGCAGCTCAGTGCTGGGGGCGACATCTTTCAGCCATGCATCCAGGCGGAGAGTGCTTTTCTTTAGCCCGCGCGGCCACAATCTCTCCACCAGGAATCGTTGCCCATCCTCGCGGGCCGGTGGTTCATAAGCTCGCTTCACCTGCAGCATGGGAACTCCTTTAACTAGTTGTGCACGCCTGCTTTGGCATGGGCGTGGGCCCGGCTCACTCGGCTATACTAATTCGTTTGCTTGTCTACCTGCTGCGGGGAGGAGTCGTTTGAAGATCCTGGTTTGCATCAAGCAAGTGCCGCAAAAAGACGCTCCCCTCAAATTGAATGAGAGCGGCACCTGGATCCGCGAAGATGTGTCCTACGAGGTGAATGAGCCTGACGCTTACGCGCTCGAAGAGGCTTTGCGCCAGAAAGAAAAGAACGGCGGAGAGGTGGTGGCGATTACGGCAGGTCCCGCGCGATCACAGCAGGTTTTGCGGGAGGCGTTGGCGAAAGGCGCGGACCGGGCAATCCACTTGGAAGATCCCGGCTTTGTTGGGCTGGACGCGTTTAACACAGCGAAAGCCTTTGCTGCGGCCATCAAAGAAGAAAAATTTGACCTCATCTTCACCGGGCTGCAATCTGACGATTACGGCTTCGCTCAAACTGGCGTGATTCTTGCCGAACTCCTTGGGTGGCCGCATGCCACCATCATTATGCAGATTGAGAAGAGCGATGACGGCATTAAAGTGAAGCGCGAACTTGAAGCAGGATATTTCCAGTTCGTCGATATGCCGCTGCCCGCAGTCCTGACAATTCAATCCGGAATTAACAAGCTGCGTTACGCCACGCTGATTGGCATTAAACAAGCGAAGAATAAGCCACTGCGAAAAGTATCAATGGCTGAAGTGCAATCGACGATTGGCGCAAACTTGCAGAAGATCGAGCGCGTGTACATTCCACAGAAAACCAAGAAGACAGAATATCTGGAAGGGTCGGCATCTGAGATCGCAAAGAAACTGGTGGACAAACTACGTAATGAAATTCGTGTGCTGTAGACAGGAGGAAAAATAGTGTCGGGCAAACAATTAATGCGAATGGAAGAAGTTCAACTTGGTGGTCACGAAACCCAGGGCACGGTGCTGATGACGGTCGGCAAGCTGCTGCTGTGGACTGACCTGATTTTTCTGTCATTCGTGTACAGCGGGATCAAAGGCGGCTCTTACCTGTACACGTACTGGACTATTGGACAGGGCGCGATTGGACTGACTCTGCTGATCGTTGGCTGGGTCAAGCGCGGACCGCTTACCGAATAATCCGCTCAAACAATTTTTGATCTATGCCTGAAACCATCCTGGTGATTGTCGAACAACGCGACGGAAAGCTGAACCGGGTTTCCTGGGAGACGCTGACTGCTGGGCAGGCGATTGCCTCAGAAACCGGATGGGCGCTCGAGGCGGCGGTTGTGGGTGATGGCGTCGGATCGATCGCAAACGAAGTTGCTGGCAAGAAGGTCGCGAAGGTGTACGTGGTGGAATCGCCGGCGCTGAAGCCATATACTCCCGACGCGTTCTCCGCCGGACTGAAGCAATTCCTCACCGCCAAGCAGCCGAAATTAGTTCTTATGCCGCACACCTATCAGGTGCGGGATTTCATCCCTAAGCTGGCGACCATGATGGGGCGAACTGCGATCAGTGACTGCGTCGCCTTCCGGAAAAATGGTGACAAGCTGCTTTTCACGCGACAAATGTTTCAGGGCAAGTTTGCTGCGGATGTGAGCTTCGCTTGTGATGCACCATGGTTCGTCACTCTCCAGAACGGTGCGTTCCGCGGAGATAAAGTGGAAGTGGGCGCAAGCGCAGCACCCGTCGAGACTGTCAAAGTAGATATTCCCGACGGAACAGTTCGCAACAAGCCGCAAGAAGTCTTCAAAGAGGCCAAACAGGCGGTCGACCTTACCCAGGCCGAGATCATTATTTCCGTCGGACGCGGCATTAAAGAACAAAAAAATATTGAACTGGCGAAACAGCTTGCGGATGCCCTGGGCGGAGAAATTGCGGCGTCGCGTCCGATCTGCGATTCGGGATGGCTGCCGATGGATCGACAGATCGGCTCTTCAGGCCAGACGGTCGCGCCGAAACTTTATCTCGCACTGGGGATCAGCGGAGCCATTCAGCACATCGTGGGCATGAAGGGTGCGCGATCGGTAGTGGCCATCAACAAAGATCACGAAGCGCCGATTTTCGAGATTGCTGATGTCGCAGTCGTGGGCAATCTGTTCGACATCGTTCCGCCACTGACGGAAGAGATTAAGAAAGCAAAAGCCGGCAGTTAGCCACGGATCTACGCGGATTTTCACGGATCGAAAGTTTTATCCGAGTGAATCCGTAAAATCCGTGGCAAGTTTTTTATGCTTATTTTCCGCAAACCGCCCACCGATATAACGCGGCCGCAGATGCCGGCTGATGTTGTGATCGTTGGCGGCGGGCCGGCTGGAATGGCTTGTGCATTGCGGCTTTCGCAACTTATTGACGAACACAACGCGAAACATCCCGATTCGCAGCTCAGCAAAGAAAATATTTATGTTTTAGAGAAGGCCCGGGAGGTCGGTCAGCATTGCCTTTCCGGTGCTCTTCTTGATCCGCGGTCAATGCGCGAGCTTTTGCCGGGATTTGAAAAAGAAGCACCCATCGATGCGCCGGTTTCGAATGAGGCGGTTTATTTCCTCACTGAAAAAAGCAAATTAAAGTTTCCCATTACACCGCCGCCGTTGCGCGATCACGGGAATTATGTGATCTCGCTCAATCGCTTTGTTAAATGGTTGGGCGGGAAAGTCGAAGAAGCGGGCGTGACGGTATTCACGGGGTTTGCTGGGTCAGAGCTCTTATACCATGGCAATCGCGTAGCCGGAGTGCGCACCGACGACAAAGGCCTCGACAAACATAACCAGCCGAAATCGAATTTTGAACCGGGCTATGACCTGCAGGCAAAGATCACGATTCTCGCCGAAGGCACGCGCGGGTCGCTCACCAAGCAACTCATCAGCAAATTTGATCTCGTAAAGGACCGCAACCCGCAGACCTATGGTCAAGGGATAAAGGAATTGTGGGAGGTTCCGTCAGGACGCATTGCCCCGGGGGAAGTGATCTACACCATGGGGTGGCCGCTGACGTCGAGCGAATATGGCGGTGCGTGGATTTATGGCGGAAAAGACAATGTTGTTTCCTTGGGATTCGTTACCGGACTCGACTATCCTGATCCACGGCTCGACCCGCAGCGAGTATTGCAGCAGTTCAAGCGGCATCCGTTGGTGTCGAAGTTGCTTGAGGGCGGGAAGATGATACGCTACGGCGCCAAGTCGCTGCCTTATGGCGGCTGGTGGGCGATTCCGCCGGTCGCGGGCAATGGATGGATGATTCTGGGCGACTCTGCGGGGTTTTTGAATTCGCAGCGGCTGAAAGGAATTCACCTTGCGATAAAGAGCGGAATGCTGGCGGCTGAAACAGCTTTCGAGGCATTAGAGAAAAATGATTTTTCGGCGGCATCGCTCGGAACGTTTCAAACACGCGTTGAGAACAGCTGGATCAAAGAAGAACTTTGGAAAGTTCGGAATTTCCATCAAGGATTCGAACACGGCTTCTGGCGCGGGATGTTCCATGCCGGGATCCAGCAATTTACTGGCGGCCGCGGAGTGCGCAGCCGCTATCTAGGCACAGCCGGATACACACGCATGAAAAAGCTAAGCGAGCTGCCGGCGGATGGCGGCGCAGAATCTCATCTGATCGGCCCGGCGAAAGGCGACGGCAAGCTCACATTCGACAAGCTGACGGATCTTTATCACTCCGGTACCAAACATGAAGAAGATCAGCCTGCCCATCTCATCATTCAAGACACCAATGTCTGTGAATCGCGATGCATTGTCGAATACGGCAGCCCTTGCCAGCGATTCTGTCCGGCGAATGTTTACGAAATGCTTGACGATTCTGCCGCGCCGAACGGCAAGCGCATCAGTCTGAATCCTTCAAACTGCGTTCACTGCAAGGCTTGCGACATTCAGGACCCATACCAGATCATCACTTGGGTGCCGCCCGAGGGTGGTGGCGGGCCAAACTACGATGGAATGTGAGGACAATCGATTATGAATTTCAATCGCTCGCTAATTTTTGTTCTGATTTTTTCCGCCGGATCTCTTGCGCAGAGCGCCGAGCAAGTGACGCTGCCTTCGACTGGCTATCCCGGGCTGGATAAATATCGCGCGTCAAAGATCGCGGTGTATGCCAATGATTATGGCCAACTGGCGAGGTATCGCGACGCCAATGCCGCGTTGAAACCGCCGGCTCCGGGCGAGGATCGCGTTGTCTTTTTCGGTGATTCGATCACCGACATTTGGAAGCTCGATGACTCGTTTCCCGGCAAACACTACCTCAATCGCGGAATCGGTGGCCAGACAACTTCGCAGATGCTGGTGCGTTTCCGTCAGGATGTAATCGACCTGCAGCCTAGAATTGTTGTAATTCTCGCCGGCACCAATGACATTGCGGGAAATACCGGGCCGATTTCGAACGAAAATATCGAGGCGAACCTGGCGTCCATCGCGGAACTGGCGAAGGTGCACAATATACGTATAATTTTTTGCTCGGTTCTGCCGGTAAATAATTACACTCCGAAGTCGCAGGAATTTTTTGCGTCGCGCCCGTCGCAAAGAATCCTGGCGTTAAACACATGGTTGAAAGATTACTGCGCGAAGAATGGCTTGACCTACCTTGACTATTTCAGCGCTATGGTCGATGACAAAGGACTGCTTAAACGCGATCTTTCGGAAGACGGCCTCCATCCCAACCAAGCTGGATTTGCGGTAATGGCGCCAATGGCGGAGAAGGCGATTGAGCAAAACCTCAAGTCGCCTGCGCCCTAATAGTTTGTCTCTTTCGCCTGCTAAACGCATCTATAATTGAACTGAGTTTCCGACCGCTCGGGCCTACGGGTATACCCGGCTGGAGCGGCGAGGAAGACAGGATGCGGGCGGGGTGCCCGCATCAGACGGACTTCCGAGGGTGCAGGTGGGAACGCCTGTGCCTCCCGCTTTCCGAAAGGGAAGCATTGGAAAGGAGACGACTGCCGGGGAATTTCCCGCCTGCCAGATTCTTTCCAAAAGCGTTCAGCACTTAGCATTCAGCATTCAGCCATCATCGGCTCGTGCTGAGCGCAGTGGATTCCGGAATTGCTGAATGCTGATTGCAGAATGCATCTCACCGACAAATTCGGGCGCGCCATCACCGATCTGCGGATTTCCGTCACCGATCGCTGCAATTACAAGTGTGTTTATTGCCGCACTGGAAATGAAGGCGCAGTTTACGGCGAGCTGCCGTTTGCGGAT
>DATNAF010000204.1:0-7504 GCA_035572845.1 Terriglobales bacterium | reverse complement strand
ATCGAATGAAACCCCATCTGGAATGGGCACGGTTCCCTTCTCCACGATCCAGTCCATGACCCGGACATACTCGGCAAACCCGCCGCCAGAAGGCTCAAACCCGGCCGTGCAGCCCACTTTCTTGTAGGTCTCGCATTGGGCAAAGGTTTTGTGGCGGCAGTAATAACATTCTCCGCAGGGGATGTGGTGAAAGACCATGACCCGGTCGCCGACTGAGAACTGCGTAACCCCTTCCCCAGTTATGGCAATCGTTCCCGCGGTTTCGTGGCCAAAAATTCGCGGTGCAGAGTGGGATCCGGTGGCGATCTTCTTAAGGTCGGTACCGCAAATGCCGCAGGTATGGACTTTGACGAGAATCTCGCCGCGACCGATCTTCGGTACAGGCACGCTTTCAAGCCGAACATCTTGCTTGCCGCGATACACGGCGGCGGTCATCGTCGCAGGGATCTTCACCGGAATTTGTTTCGAGGTCAGTTGCTGTGCTGTGGCCATCTCAGGATTTATGCGGCGAAATCGTGCCTGGAATTATTGTATTTGTCAGCGCACTTTCGCGCAGCCAAGCACATAAATTCTGAGATGCAAGTTGCGTGTTGCGAGCCAGACGAATCATTTTCAGCCAGAGCCACGGCCGTGGAATGAGGAATAGAACAAATGACGCTGTTTCGAATCGTCCATTGCGAATGAAACGGTTCATTTCTGCAAGCTCAAAATCCACGTCATCCGAAATGGCTTTGACGGCGAGAAACGGCAGATTATGGACTTGCGCTGCTCGTGCAACCGACGCGGCCTCCATGTCAACCACGTGCGCTCCGTAGGATTTTGCCAGTTGCTTCTTCTCGGCCGCGCCCGCAACATTTGGCGAGCTGATAAGAATGGTCCTTGCGAATGGGGTCTTGCCCAGTGCCGCATTTCGGATTACCGATTCATGCCGGCTGCCGTCACTCGCATCGATCACGACGGCAGGAAAAACCGTATCGCCGATATGCAGCTCGGGAACTAAGGCTCCGGCAACGCCGACCGAGATCAGCAATTCAGGGGAATATTTGACAATAATAGCTTCGGCCGCGCGGCGACCGAATTCAGCGCCGATCCCGCCGCACACTGCCACCGCGTAATGGCTTTCGTAGAAAGTGAACTCGCGGCCTTCGTGTTCGGCTTTTATCGACCGCCAGCTTTTGATGAGCGGCCAGAGTTCACGCTCGATGGCGGCGACGATAGCGATTTTCTTTTGATCAGGTTGCGCTGAGATGAAGCCGTTCTCAATTTGCCCACATTGTGATTTTCTGACGGCAGCAAGAAATTGCATTGGCGGTAAGTATTCGTGTTCTTCGATGTAGTGGCAAATTAAAACCGGAGACGCGTAGACGATACCACTCTCGCCACTCACGCGAATCTCACCATTCCCTCGGCGATTCGGGTAAACAAATGGGTTTACGGGAGCGTCGTATTTGCAGTACGGACACATATGAAAGCCGCGTGTCAGATTCACGGGTCTTCGTTTCAGCTCAACGAGGGCTTTAACGACCTCCTGTTCGACTGTGCCTTTTCGATAAGGAACGCTGGGATCGAGCCATCCAATTGCGAGCAGCTTGGGATCGGGCTGCTTTCTCTGGTCAGGGTGGTATGTATACGGTTCCAGGTCAGGAATGTAGGCCATCACACGCGCTCACGCATACCCATTCTCGCGAAACCACTCCGCAGCGCTCCGCAAGGCATTATCAACCGGCCCGCCCTTCCATTCCAGCTCGCGCTCTGCTTTGGCCGAAGTCACGAACATCTTCTTCCGACCCATGCGAACAGCATCAATAGTCGCGCGCGGCTCTCGACCGCGAATGCGTCCGGTGACAATCTCATCTACGACACCTGTAGCCAGCGCCAGAACATAAGGAACGCGGATCGTAGGTGAAGGCAGGCCGGTGATTGCTGCGAGCTTATCAAGGATCTGCTTCAGCGTTAGATTCTCTCCGCCGAGAATGTAGCGCTCGCTTTTTCGTCCCTTTTCGAGTGCAGCAATGTGGCCGAGTGCGCACTCCTTCACATCAACCAGGTTGAGGCCCGTATCCACGTAGGCGGGAAATTTACACTTGAGAAAATCAACAACGATTCGTCCCGTAGGCGTTGGCTTAATGTCGCGCTCGCCTACCGGGGTGCTCGGATTGACAATCACCACGTCCTGTCCGGCGCGGGCAGCCTCAATCGCCACTTGCTCTGCCTGGAATTTTGAGCGCTTATAAGGCCCGATCATGTTATCGAGCGAGACCGGAGAATCCTCATCGGCAGGCTGGCCATTCGAGGTGAATCCCATGGTGGCAACGCTAGATGTATAAACCACCCGGCGGACTTTGTTCCTGTGCGATGCCTCGAGAATTGCCCGCGTGCCCTCCACATTCGCACGATACATCTCCTCGGGATCGCGCACCCACAGCCGGTAATCAGCGGCAACGTGAAAAACAACATCGCATCCGGCAATTCCCTTCTCCAGCGATGGAGCGTCGCGTAGATCACCAATTACGCGATCGACTTTCAGGTCGTCGATATTTTTCGTATTGCTGTTGGTGCGAACCAGCAGGCGCAGGTCGGCGCCCTGTGCCGCCAGCGCACGAGCTACATGGCTGCCGACAAAACCCGTGGCCCCGGTGACAAATGCAAGCATACGTTATGTTTAGAGTACAATGAACCGCGGAGCGCTTTGCCTCTGGTTTCAGGACACGCACCAGGGCAAGGCTACACCCGTTCGACATCGGTGCGGTCAAACATACTTTGGCACTTTCTTGCAATGTGATGCTATAATGTATCACATGACCAAGGCATCAGTTCGTGATCTCAGATACCGCTTTCACGAGGTAGAAGACCTTTTGCGTCAGGGAGAAGAAATACAGATCACGAAGCGCAAACGAGTAATCGCCACATTAATTCCGGCTAAAAAAGAGAAGCCGATTGAATTGCCAGACTTTGAAGCCCGCCTGAAGAAGATTTACGGTACCCGAAAATTGAAAGTTACCGGGGCAGAACTCATCGCCCGAGACAGAGATCGTTTTTGAGTGCATATGCCGATACTAGTTTTCTGTTTTCTGTGTACGTAGTTGACTCGAATACTGTCAAGGCACTTCCTCTAATCCGCTCTGCAAATTTTCCATTGCTTGCGACTCCCATCACAGAGTTTGAGTTGGAGAACGCAATTTTGCAGCGTCAATTTCGCCGTGAATTGACCAGCACAGAAATTAAGCAGTCCATTGACTCATTTAGAAGAGACTTGGCCAATTCTCTATTCGACATGAAGCCGTTCAGCATCGATTTGCTTCGCAAAGCTTCGTTGATTTCGGCACGCCAAACACCGAGGTTTGGGACACGCGCTTTGGACGTGCTTCATGTGGCGTCAGCGATTGTACTAGGAGCAGAAGACTTCTATACCTTCGACCAGAACCAGGCCAAGTTGGCCGCCGCTGAAGGCCTCGCAGTGCGGGGAGCTTAGGGAATCGTTTTGGGGCTGGAATCGGCGCGGCCTACAGCCGTGCCGATATCGTGTAACTCTCAGTTGTCGGCACGAGTGGAAGCTCTCCCCCCGTCCGGTCGAGCTTTGCTCGACAGTAAAACTCTTCTTTTCTCATAATGTTACTCGCTGGTGATGAGTCTCTTCTCCATTCGCCAAAACCGGGGCCAAAGGGCGGGGCAACCTGCTAAACTTCCGCTATGATTGAACCGCGTTACGGCGTCCTGCAGACGCTGTTTGCTGACCGAGTTTTTCGTATTCCGCACTATCAACGCTTCCACAGCTGGCAAAAAAGGCAACGCGATGACCTCTTCGCTGACCTGAACAAGCTTGCTATGACCAGTCAGGACCAGCACCATTTCATGGCCACGATCGTCTGTCACAAAACGCCCGAGATAAAGGCAGTCGGCACAGCACAGTACAGAATCTACGACATCGTAGACGGCCAGCAGAGGCTAACCACGTTGATCCTTCTTCTGAAGTGCATTGAGCTCTTACTTCCCGAATCCTCGGAAGATCGCGCGGATTTAGCGAAGATTCTCGTTAAGCGTGATGGACACTTGATTCTGCTGCAAACCAATAACGCGAACGAGTACAACTTCAACAGGTTTATTCGTGAAGGAATTGCACCAACTGAAGCGGAAATCGAGACGCACTCTGACAGAAATCTTGCCCACGCAATACGTGAATGTAAGAAGTTCGTCGAGACGTGGAAGTCCTCTCGCGATGTTCTAACGCTTATGAGGCTCGTCTTGCACCGCCTCGGTTTTGTCGTCTACGACACCGAGGACAGCAGGGTTGTTTACACGGTTTTCGAGGTGCTCAATAGCCGTGGTCTAGCGGTGGATTGGCTAGACAAAGCAAAAGCGTTCTTATGGGCAGAATGTATGAGCTCTCGACGACATCGATGGCGGCCGAGGCTGAGATTCACTCGCTGCAGGGAATGTGGAGCGAAATTTATCGTGAAATCGCGAAGCAGGATGTGGCGGGCGAAGAGATCCTTCGTATAACGGCAACCCTTTATTATGGTCCCGGCCACGGAAAACCACGCGCCGCCGAGGAGTCTCTAGAACTACTCCGAAAGGAGTGCACGACATTTGAAACGCCTAGGAAGATATCAACAAGGCTACTTGACGTCGCACGAAAGCTGGTTTCACTTTACGCTTCAGAACAGCTAGAGCCGGTAGCCGGCATTTTGCATGCACGCCTTCTGGCAGTCGCGATCATGACTGCCCCGGGCGTGTCGGAAAATGAGCGGCAGAAGCTGCTCGACCAGTGGGAGCGGGTCACTTTCCGCATATTCGGGCTGTTTGGTAAGGATTCAAGAACGAAGGTTGGTGACTACGTCCGACTAGCATTCCAGATTGTCACAGAGGAGATCGAGCGACGTACCTATAATCAGATGATGGCAGGGCTTCGCGAATTGGGCAGCGAATACCCGATAGACCAGGCACTCCAAGAAGGAGTGATTGGAAAAGATTGTTACGAGCAAGCCGATGTCTGTCGTTATTTGCTGTGGCTTTATGAGGAGCAACTCGCAAAGCAACTCGGGACAGCAGCGACGGTCGACGAAAAGGAACGGATCGGAATCTGGAAACTACAAGCCGCCGAGTCGATTGAGCATATTTTTCCTAGGAACCCGGCGTCACAAGCCGCATGGCAAGACAAGATGCGTAACGCGGATGGCATGGATCAGCCCTTGCATCCCAACGTTGGCAGAATTGGAAATCTGTTACTTCTAGCTTTGGCGCTAAACCAGCAGGCACAAAACCTCCCTTTCACAAAGAAAAAAGAAATCTATGCGAAACACAATTTACGAATGGTTCGGGAAGTAAGTCAGCAGAACGACTGGACTTTGTCCCAAATCGAACAAAGAGAACTTAAAATTTCAGGATGGGCAAAGACGCGCTGGTCTGATATTTGAGTGCGGACGCTTAGTTTTTCTCCCCCATCACCTTCTTGTACGTGGTCAGCGCGATCAGCGGAAAGTATTCGCGATAGAGGTGATACATCAGATAGAACACCCGCGGGAACCCGGTGCCGGTGTACCAGGGCTCGTCCCAGGAGCCGTCTTGTTTTTGCGTTTTGAGCAGATAGGCAACGCCTCGTGCAACCGAGTCGCTGCGAGTGTCATTCGCCGCCATCAGGCCCATAACGGCCCAGGCGGTTTGTGATGGAGTGCTGGGACCAATCCCTTTTGTGTTCGGATCATCGTAGGAGCCGCAGGTCTCACCCCATCCGCCGTCGGGATTCTGCACCATGCGAAGCCACTCGGCCGCTTGCTGGATATAGGGTTCGTGATGATCGATGGCCATAGCTTCCAACCCGCGTAGTACTAATGCCGTGCCATACACGTAGTTCACGCCCCAGCGTCCGAACCATGAGCCGTCCGATTCCTGCTCGTCGCGAATGAACTTCAGCGCTCTCTTTACCCGAGGATGGTTCTTGTCATACCCATAAGTTGCAAGCATTTCGAGAATCCGCCCGGTAATGTCCACGGTCGGCGGATCAAGCATGGCGTTGTGATCGGCAAAGGGAATGTGCTCAAAGACCATGCGGTCGTTGTCTTTGTCGAATGATGCCCAACCACCGTTCTTGCACTGCATGGAAAAGATCCAGTCAATGGCGCGCTGCACGGATTCGACCTGATAGCGACCGTTGGGATGCTCGACTTTCGACAAGCCGAGAGCGACCATCGCGGTGTCATCTACATCGGGATAGAACTCGTTGTTAAATTCGAAGTACCAGCCGGCAGGCTTGCCCTGTTTGTTGTTGACCGCCCAATCCCCGGGCTGGCGTACCTGCTTCTGCAAGGTCCAATCAGCAGCTTTCACCATGCGGGGGTCGTCCGGCGACACTCCCGCTTCGCCAAGCGCAAATAGGGCATAAGCGGTGTCCCATACAGGAGACTTACACGGCTGCATACGGAAAGTGTCTCCGTCTTCGATCCCCAATTTTTCGAATTCATCGAGCGCACGAATCATCTGCGGATCGTCGAGCGAATACCCCAGGCAGCGCAGCGCGATGATCGCGTTCAGCATTGCAGGATAGATGGCGCCCAGCCCGTCTGACATCTCGAAGCGTTCGAGCATCCACTGCTCCGCCATTTTCAAAGCAATAGAACGCAACGGGCGAATGTGCACGGCTTCAAACCAGTGCACAAGACGATCGAGAACTAAAAAGAAGTTTCGCCACGAGACCAGTTTCTGGCTCCATTCGAGACGCATGCGCGATTTGTCGCGGCCACCAACGAAGAGCTCGTTGATGTGCATCTCTTCAGGAATTTTTTTGAACGGCTTTTTCGCGTAAACGATCGAGAGCGGAACCAGAATCGCGCGCGACCATGACGAAATTTCGTAGATGTTGAACCAGAACCAGTTGGGGAAAAGGACGATCTCGGGCGGAATCGCCGGGACCGCGTCATAGTCGTATTGTCCTAAGAAGCAGAGATATATCTTGGTAAAGGTGTTGACCTTGGTCACTCCGCCAAGCTCCAGAACTTTATGGCGCGCGCGCTCGAGAACGGGATGATCGGGCTTGTAACCGGCCAACTTTAGGCTGAAATAAGCCTTGACCGACGCACTGATGTTCGACGGACCGCCGCTATAAATCGGCCAGCCGCCATCTTCATTTTGATGACGAAGAATGTAGTTGGCACACTTCTGATGTCGCTCAGGATCGCCGGTGCCAAGCAAGGTGTGCAGCAGAATATAGTCGGACTCCAGGGTGGAGTCGGCTTCGAGTTCGCCGCACCAGTAGCCATCCTCATGCTGCTGGGAAAACAGGCGGCTACGGCAAGCATCGATCGCCGCGGCCACACGGCTGGCAAAATTTTCGATTTTTCCGAAACGCAGTTCTGGCGAAGACGGGGTGGGCGAGGAGGAGAATAAATCATCCATACGTGACTAAATACTCCTAATCAGCAGTGACTCCAGCCGGACGCGGCGCAGCCGAAATTGCCTCCACAATCTCCGGAGGCAAACCGAAGCGGACATTCTCCGGCATGACTTCAAC
>DATNAF010000203.1:0-5070 GCA_035572845.1 Terriglobales bacterium | reverse complement strand
GCCTGAACGTGCTCGGCATCAACCGTGTTCGGAAGCGTGAACGAACGAGTGAAGCTGCCATATTGCCGCTCAACCCGGCGGAAGTTCTCTTCTTTCTCTTCCTTCTCGAACTTGCGCTCGCCGTGAACGGTAAGCGTGTTGTTCTCAATCCGGACATCGATATCTTTCTCGTCGATTCCCGGCACTTCGATCTTCAACGTAATGTTGTGCTCGTCCTCGTAAACGTCTACCAGAGGGGCAAACGTCGAGGTGGTCAATGCTTCCTCGCGGCCCTCGCCATAGGAGTCGCGGAACAAACGATTTAAGCGGTCCTGCACGGTGCTGAACTCGCGAAATGGATCCCAACGGGTAAGAACTGTCATAACAAATCCTCCTTAACAGAATTCCAGAAATTTGGTTTAAAAGCTTGTTTGTGGCTCGACTGGAAGTCTTATCACATACACAGCATAAAATATGAGTGAGTTATTGTCAATATATTAATTAGTTTTTTTTCTTTAACTTACAAGCATAATCATGCACTTTAAATACGCAGTTTCCGCGATGCCTACTATCATGGGATGGTCTACCGACGCGCCACGGTTTTCCAGCAGACCCAGAATCCTGTGACTATCGCGAGCTGCTGCAGCAATGGTGTCCAGTAGATCCGTCGAACTAACGTGGTAAGAGCAGGAGCAACTGACCAGAATTCCGCCGGGCCGGAGCATCTTCAACGCGCGCAGATTCAGCTCCTTGTAGCCGCGCAGAGCGGTTTCCAGCTCGCGTTTCGATTTCGCAAATGCGGGGGGATCAAGCACGATGCAGTCGTACTTCTTTCCCTGGTCCGAGTAGTCACGCAGATAATCGAAAGCATTGGCTTCGATCCATTCGATCTCGTTTCCGTTCAGAGCGGCATTCTTCTCAGCGGTTTCAAGAGCGGCGCGGGAGCTGTCGACACCCATAACTTTTTCGCAAGTGCGGGCTAAGTGCAGCGCAAACCCTCCCTGATAACAGAAAACATCGAGCGCTTCCCCGCGAGCGTATTTGGCCGCGGCGGCATAGTTTTCCCGCTGATCGAGAAAACCTCCGGTCTTCTGTCCACCCAGAGCCTGGTACAGGAACCGCACCCCATTCATCTGAAATTCAGTTTGTATCGCTGATAGCAGGGAGACGGGCGTCTCGCCCGTCGTGGCATCGGGAGGAAAGATTACTCCACTCTGCTTTTCCGGAAGCTGCTCCAGCGAGCGAACGCGGGCATCAACCTTCTCGACAATCGCCGCCGGCTGCAGTTTCTCTTTAAGCTCCGAAATGACGATCTCGCGGACTGCCTCAACATCCATGGCTTGGGTCAGAACTTGCATGGTAAGAATGTCGTTGTAGCGATCGACGATCAGTCCCGGCAAAAGATCACCTTCGCTGAAGATCACGCGATAGGCATTTGTGTTCTCGATGAACCGCTGGCGATAAGCGATGGCGGCGCGAATGCGTTCTCGCAAAAGTTGCTGAAGATCGCTGACCGGATGAGACGAAATCATCCGCAATGCGATCTGGGAGGCAGTGCTGTAGAGGGCAGAGCCGAGCACTCGTGTGCGGGGCGGGCGCCCACGCCCGCCTCGCCCAGACCCGCCTTGCTCCTCCTGCACTATTACGAGCGCTCCCGGCCCCGCGTCGTCCCCATCGACAATGTCCGACCGATATACCCAAACATGGCCGGCGCGAATCCGGTCCGCACCGCGGCGCGAGATGGTTACGGCCGGAAGACTGCCCAGTTTTTCTGACATATATGAATGTTACCGTGAGGACGAGGTTGCGAAATTGGCGGAGGGTAAAGCGGCTACGCAGCTTTTTTCAGCTGGCGACGGGGGAGGGTGCGTGAGCAGCTTCTTTGTGGTGATGTCTTTCGGCTTCGACGCGCGCCAAATCTAAATCTCTTTGCAAGGCGTCGAGAACGGAACTGGGCAGCTCGTCACCCCATTCGTCCTGTTCATCGTCGCTCCAGTGGCCGTTGAGGCGGACTGAGTCATTCAAATCTTCGGGGAAAGCCTGGCGGTAAGCGCCCTCGCGAATGAGTGTGTCGCCGAGTTTGCGTCCACTGGCAGCATCAAAGATACGCCGCGCCGCCGCGCCGCTGGAATTGACGAAGCTCAGGAAAACTTCTCCGATATCAAGATATTCGCTGCGGTAGTACCAAGCCAGACTGGCATCAATTTTGGGATGTGCGCGGCGCTTGCCGGTGCGTTCGCTTTGCGGCTCAACGGGAACTTCTTTTGAAGGATCATAAAACAGAATGCGCTGGCAGGAGTCGCATTGCAGCAGCTTGCCGCCGCGAACTTCGTTATACATCTGTGGCCGCAACATCACGGAGCAGCCGGAACACTTTTGATCGCGGACCTCGGCAATGCCGGATCCACGGAATTTGGAAACTCGATCGTAGTGGCGCAGCAGGTCGGGATCGACCGCTGCCCGGGCGGCGTCGCGTTTCGCCGTCCACTCCGCCAACTCTTTTTCGTCTTGAGCAGTGCGATCGTGGGCGATGGCCTTTTCTTTCTCAATCTCGGCAGCTTCTTCCTTCAGCTCGGCTTCGGCAGCTTTCACTTGCTTGTCGCGAGCTTCCGCGTTCACCATCAGCTCAAGAATCTTGTCTTCGTTCGCGCTAATTTCCTGCTCAGCAAACTGGATCTCGTGGAGCAGCGCTTTGTACTGTTCATTGGTCTTTACGTCCAGAGATTGGTCGCGATACTTGGAAATTTTCTGGCGCAGATCGTTGATTGCGCTTTCGTATTTACGCCGGGCGGCGTCGTCGGCTTTCACGGTCGCGCGGGCCTTTTCGAGACCGGCCTTTGTGCCTGCGAGTTTTTCTTCGATTACGGCTACCCGCCGGGGAAGTTCGGCGATTTCAGCCTTAAGCCGCTGGATTTCGCGGTCCGTGCCTTGCAGCGAGATTAAATGCTCAATTTCAGGCGACATCGGTTGGTATGCAGTAATTCTAGCACGTGAGAAACAGCTTTTAGCGGTTAGCTTCCACGCCCGGCTATCCTATTTCGCCCTTTCAGGGATTGGCTAGCGGCGCAAATCTCTCCTCATCCAGATTAGCAACACCGCCGCGGGAACGATAGGCACGTTACCAGTGCCGAAGGCACGGGATGTGACATCCCGACATGTAAATGCCGGGCAGCGGTAGACTTCACACGACTCCCGAAGGGACGGAACCGGAAAACCGAAACGTATTTCACCACTCCGGGTCGCCCGATCCCGCTGTTAAAATAATGCTTCTATGTTTGAGAACCTTCAGGAACGGCTTCAACGGACTTTCAAGTCGCTGCGCGGGCAGGCAGTCCTCAATGAAGAGAACATGCAGGAGACCCTGCGCGAGCTGCGGCTGGCGCTACTTGAGGCCGACGTCAATTTCAAAGTCGTAAAACAGTTCATCGACCAGGTGCAGGCCAAGGCTGTAGGACAGCAGGTCTCGACTTCGCTCTCGCCGGGCGAGCAGGTCATCAAAATTGTTCGCGATGAACTGATCGAAATTCTTGGCAAAGACACGGCTAGGGTGAAGTTCGCCTCGCAACCGCCGACGGTTGTGCTCATGGCCGGATTGCAGGGATCCGGTAAGACGACAACTTCGGGCAAGCTGGCACACTGGTTTAAGAATGGCGGGCATCGGCCGCTGTTGGTTTCGGTGGACGTGTATCGTCCCGCGGCGCGTGAGCAGTTGAAAGTTGTGGCCCAGGCCGTTAAGACGCAGATTTACGAAGGCCAGGCTGGGGAAGCTAACACGGCGACGGTCGAACGGCTTGCCAAGGAGGCGCGGCGTGAGGCCATCAACTCAGGGTGCGACGTGCTCATTGTCGATACCGCGGGCCGCTTGCATATCGACGACCAACTAATGGACGAGATGCAGTTGCTTAAGCGCATGCTGAATCCATCCGAAATTCTGTTTGTCGCTGACGCGATGACCGGGCAAGACGCGGTTAAGTCTGCCGAAGAATTTCACAAGAAGCTTTCGCTTACGGGCGTGGTGCTCACCAAAATGGATGGTGACGCTCGCGGTGGCGCGGCGCTGTCGATCCGACAGGTCACGGGGTCGCCGATCAAATTTATTGGTGTCGGCGAAAAATATGACGCGCTTGAGCCTTTCCATCCGGATCGCATCGTTTCGCGCATTCTCGGCATGGGCGACATTCTTTCGCTGATCGAACGCGCCGAGCAGACGGTCGATAAAAAGAAAGCTCAGGACATCGCCGCCCGCGCGCTTTCGGGTGACGGATTTTCGCTGGAAGATTTTCGCGATCAGTTGCGGCAGGTGCGAAAAATGGGATCGATGCAGAGCTTGATGGGCATGCTTCCCAGCATCGGGCCGTTTGCTGGTCTGCAAAAGCACGCTGACAAGATCGATGAAAAGCAGATCAATCATGTCGAGGCGATCATTAACTCCATGACCTCCTACGAGCGCACTCACCATGACGTGATCAATGGCAGCCGGCGCAAACGCATTGCCCGCGGATCAGGTAGGACGGTGCAGGAAGTGAATAATCTTCTTCGGCAATATGCACAGATGCGCAAGATGTTCAAGCAGATGGGCAAAGGCAACATGATGCGCAGGCTGGCGGGAATGAAGATGCCGTCGTGAGCTGTCAGCTCTCAGCCATCAGCTTTCAGTAATTGTGAAGCGACGTAATCTCCCGCAATATAATCAGAACTTATGAAGCAGGTCGTTCATGCCGCTTGCCCGCACGATTGTCCTGATGCATGCGGGGTTTTGATTACCGTGGAAGATGGGCGGGCGACCAAGATTCAGGGTGATCCTGCGCACCCTGTGACCCAGGGCTTTTTATGTGCCAAGGTCACGAAATATCTGGACCGGGTTTATTCGCCGGATCGGGTGCTGTATCCCTTGCGGCGGGTTGGGCCCAAAGGTCTCGCGGACAGGAGTGTCCGCGCAACACCTGGACGGGCGGGGACGCCCGTCCCCCTAACATCAGTTCATAGTTTTGAACGGATATCCTGGGATGAAGCTCTTGATGAAATCGCTAAAAAACTGAAAAGTGTTGCCGCGGAATTTGGCAGCGAAGCAATTCTGCCTTTCTCGTTTGC
>DATNAF010000202.1:0-5087 GCA_035572845.1 Terriglobales bacterium | reverse complement strand
TTGGGTATCGTTGGCCAGGAAAATATCGGGCCAGCCGTCTCCGTCATAATCGAGAATCGCTAAGCCCAGACTCTTGGAGGTGTTGTCGAAAAAGTGCGCCTTCTCGGTCGCATCTTCGAATTTACCATTGCCCAGATTGTGCCAAAGCCTTGCACTCGCACCTTTATAGGATTCTGGCGTGCAGTACGACTTGTGAGTGCCGTCCAGAGTGCAGAAGAGATCTCCCTGAATTGACCACTGAACGTAATTGGCGACGACGAGGTCGAGTTTGCCGTCGCGATCGTAATCGACCCAGGCAGCGCTGGTCGAAAATTCATTTGGGCCCGACATCCCAGCGGACTTGGTCACATCCGTGAATGTGCCGTTGCGATTATTGTGAAAAAGATGACTCTGGCCAAGCGCGGTGATGAATACATCGTCATAACCGTCGTTGTCATAATCTCCGATTGCAACGCCCAGACCAAACATGGGGATTGCCAGACCGGCTTTCTGGGTCACATCCGTGAACGTTCCGTCGTGATTATTGTGGTAAAGCTTCGCGGTGGATTGCGGGCCCGCGTGTCCGGGCCAACTCTCGCCGTTGATGAGAAGGACGTCAGGCCAGCCGTCGTTGTCGTAATCGATAAAGGCACACCCGGGGCCCATGGTTTCGGGCAAATATTTTTTTCCGAAGGCAGCGTTATTGTGGGTGAAATGAATTCCGGCTTGGGCGGTGATGTCGCGGAAGGTAATCTGCTGAGCAGAACTGAATACGGACGATAAAAAGATAAAAAATAAAATTCTGCGCATTATCTAACTTCCCGAACAGTTGATTTCATGGATGCGTAGGTTGAGCTTCGCTCGACCGAACCGGCGTGGACGCCCGTTCCCACATGGCCGGTGGTTCCCAGATGACTCGTCCCGATTCCTACATGGCTTGTGCCCATTCCGATCTTGGTGGTGGGGTGACGGGCGTCCCCGCCCGTCATTTTCGAAATTCTGCGCTGACTCAACTCTGATAACGGCACCGACACATGCTCATGAATTGCCTGGCGCTCATTGTTGTCCTCTGGATGAAGCTGGCGATATGGACCAGTGATGCTCTGCGCCGATTCGTTGGCCTTGAAGCGCAAGTAACGCACCTCATGATCGTGCGCCTGCTTCTGATCGCCGAGTCCCCCGTAGCAAAGCATCAGGTTGTATTGGGCCTGCAGGTCTTCCGGATCGATGGCCAACACGCGGTCGAGCGTGCTGATCGCATCTTTGTATTTACGTTGAAGGAACTCGATCCGCCCCAGATCGTTGATCGCTACGCGATCTCGGGGATACTGGGCCAAAACTTTCTGCAACTCAGCCGCAGCTCCGTCGTAATTTCCATCGCTTCGCAACACCCGCGCATAGAAATAGTTAGCACGCGCAAGATCCGGGTTGATCGCAAGCGCCTTCTGCAGGACGGTGCGAGCACGGTCCATGTCGCCTTCCTGCACGGCGGCGCGTCCTATGTTGACCCAGCCATCCGGATTCTTAGGATCAATTTCCGTTATTTTCTGGAACGCCGCTTCAGCGCCTTTCAGATCTCCCTGCAATAACAGTCCGATACCGTAATCGTTCCAGCGTTGCCAATCTTCAGCGTGGAGTTCTGTCTTAGGCTGCAGAGCCGGAGCATTCTTTGGCGCAATGTTGAGCGTGACTTCGTCTTCGGCCAAGGCAACGATAGGAAGATCGGGAATTTTCTGGTCCTTAGCAGAGAGCCCCCGCATTGGTCCTGTAAATACATACTTTGTGTCGTCGTAACTTGGGTCTACTGCTGACGCCGGCTTAGTCTGGTCAGGTACTCCTGCAAAAGCAAACTGCGTGTTCCACCAGGAAAACTTCCGATAGCAGAGTCGCGCGTGCAGGGTGATTTTGTTTCCCGTGTTCTGAGGGATGGACATGCGGTAATGCACTGTGTCCGCCGCGCCAGGTGGGATCAGACGAACATAGACCACCGATCTAGTAGCCCACGCATTGCGCTTGTTGACAGGATTGCCGTGAGCATCAATCTGCAGAGAACGATAAAAGTGCGCCCCTTTCTCTACAGGCCCTTTTCCGTTGTCCTCGACCATCCCACTCCAGAAGATGGTCTGGTTTTTGTCGTCAGTGGCCTTAAGTTCCAGCCAGGTATCGTAGGCGTCGACGGTACCGCCGGGGAAAAAGTGACCGATCTTTTTTGTTCGAACTACAACATCGACGCGGACCGTGTCCCCGCGGCGCAACGTCGGCTGAACCCGATTCAGAGGCGCAGAAATCGGCGATGCCTCAGTGGTCGCAGACGCAACCTTCGACTCCGCTTCTTCACCGACGGCAAAGGTAGTTTGAATATCCGATTGTGGCGATGCAATGGCTTTGGCATTCGCAACTTCCGGCGAAACCGCAAAAATGTCCACGCTCAAAATGCCGTTTTTTAGAAAGTTTTCTGTGAGCTTCAACTGATCTGCATCGTCGTTTGCCGTAGGTAGAGCAGTGTTAGCAGCCGGAAAACGGTGTGAGTGCACGAACCCATTGATGTTGCCAAAGTCACTCGAATGAGTCAGTGGCATGTGGCAATCAGCGCACTGCTGCGGTGCCTTCGGATAATAGAAGGACCGGGCGCCTTGTCCCGATATACCGCTGGCCTGCCAGTTGTCGTATTCATTGAAGCCGCGAGTCCAGCGGTAGTGGTTCACCGGAACATCGAGATGTACCTTGTGGCAACTGGCACAGAACTCGGGTGTCTGGCTGCGCATGAAGGGTTTTAGAAATACTCGCCGATGCGGCTCAGGATTCAATTTCACAAGAAAATCATGCATGGTGCGCACGAATGGATTTTTGCTGGCAGCCAATTCGTGCAGCTTGGGGTATTCCAGATAAAAGTCCGCCTGACCCATCGTGCTTTTCACTTTCGCGATGGAGTGGCACATCATGCAGCCTAGCCCGGCTTGCGATTCGGGACGATGCACGATCTGCTTGATGGGCGTGTCCATCAAGCCGCTATAAAGCACGGCAGGATCGTGGCAGCCTCCGCACCACTTTGAAGGCTTGGTACCGATGCGGTCTTGCATGTACTCAATGCTCTTGCGATACCACTGATTATTGAATGACGAGAAATGATGAGCTGAACTCTGCCATTGTTTGTAGATGTCAGCATGACAGCGCTGGCAGGAATCGGACTCCATAAAAAATTTACTGGGAATCTTCTGGTGGCCATAAACCTGCGCGGAACTGGGAAAGAAATCGCCTTTAGGCCCGTCTCCTTCTCCATCCATGCTTTCGGGGGAGTCTTTCGGATTCTGAATGCGGGCTGAATTTTGCCAGCGCACGTTGCGCGAATACCAGGCGCCGGCTGCGAGTCCGGCGATTGCGACGAAACAGAGGGCGTAGCGTAGTGCAGCTTTTCCTATCCCGGGCGTGAGCCAGCCGCGGCGTCCTGCCCAATCAGCGAATAGGATTATCGCTCCGGCCAGAGCTAATGCAACGTGAAGGTACAGCCAATTCCATTCGTCGCGCGATGTCCCCAGCTTGATTAGCGCCAGGCCTAGAATCGCGGACGCTGTAATCAGAACCCAGCCGAACTTGGCGAGAACAGAGGATTCCCGCAGAACTCGAAACAGCATGAGTGCGAGATAAACTGACGCAACCACTCCAGCAAGCACGTGGCACAACACAACCCCTGCATAGAAAATATTAGGTTGCGGAAAGGCGTAGAGATAAATAGCCGAGACGAATAGAAACACGAGCAGCCACGGCAATGCCGGGCGCCTAATCAAATTCCTGAGTTTGCTGGTCATTTCTGCAGCGAGGCCGCAGCCCACGAGCTGGCCAGCTCACAGTAAATATTTCTAAAAGCTGAAGAAATAGTACAAAAACATTAGGCCCCGCGCTGCAACAGGAAGACTAAGTCGACGCCTGCAGTATTCGGCACACAAAAGGCAATGTGAAACTATTTCTTTTCCGTGCTCTTTTCCGCGATGGGTTCCACTTTGCTTATCACAATCGCTGTTGAGCCACCGCGCTGGAAAACTTTTCCGGTGACGGTTACCTGCTTACCAGCGTATTCAAGTAGTCTGTCGTTTTGTCCGCTCGAAGGTGTAGTGTCCGCGATTGGCCAATAAATGGTGCCGCTGGTCGTCAGGATCACCAATGGCGACCCAGCCTTGGCGCACGCGATGGCACATTCCGCGCTGATCGGCTTCTTCAAACTTTTAGTAAAGGCGCAGGCTGAGTCCAGGACATAGCCCCGCAGCGTCATGGATCTGCCGGTTTCCCCGGTAGCAAGTATTGCCATCAACACTAACGCAGGGACTGCAAGTTTCCGCATCCGCAATTTCATGTCTTGAATCCTTTCCAGGACTAGCGATTTGTGTGCAACAAGAAGCTCGACAATTCACAGGTGCCCTAACATTAAAACGACAGCCGCGCGCTCAACTGGATCTCACGGCCCGGAGTGGTTGCCTCAGTGATGGTGCCGAACTGCGGAGTATTCACGAACCGGTCGGGAGTTCCAAGGTTGGTATGGTTCAGCGCGTTGAAAAATTCTCCCCGGAACTGAAACTTGGCGCGCTCGGAAAGACTGAACTCTCGAGCCACGGCAAAATCTAAGGTTTGCATGCCGGGACCGTAAAGAGAATTCCGTCCAACATCGCCGAAGGTGTATGCCGCTGGCGTGGCAAAGGCGGCAGGGTTGAACCATTCGGTTGCAGTGCGAGTGCCAGCGCCAAATATCGTTTGTCCGGTGTAATTCGCGCGAATTGGATTTTCGCCTAACACCGTGCCTGAATTCGCAGTGTCTCCGAACACGGAGATGGTAAAAGGAAACCCAGTCTCCACCTGATAGACAGTTGAGAGCTGCCAGTTTTTGGTGAGAGCGCTTGTCCATTTCGAATTTGTGAAGCCCGGCAATGTATAAACCGCACTCATTGCGAAGCGGTGGCGAACATCGCAGCCGGGACCTTTCTCCGCCGTAAGGTCATTGTTGTTTTGCGGAATCGCAGATTCAAACATTGGCGAACGGAAATCGGGCGCATTGCTCAGATTTTTCGACCAAGTGTAATTTCCCAGAAAAGTAAGGCCATGCGAATAGCGGCGGCGCA
>DATNAF010000201.1:0-9050 GCA_035572845.1 Terriglobales bacterium | reverse complement strand
CGAGCGCCTGCAATCGCTCACTCGCGGCGAGATCGATGCGCGTTTTCAAGTATTCCGCGAACTCACTCATCTGTAATGAAAAATCCACAGCCGAAAACGGCCGCCAGCGAAGTCTTTCTGGTCGGGCAGATCGCCGCGATCATTTCTATAGCGGCCTTTTTTTATTATTTGCGGCACGATGACTTGCTGCTTTATGGCGATGCGGTTGCCCACATTAACATTGCCCGCCGGGTGATCGATTCGCGTACCCCGGGCTTGTTGCAGCTTGGGACAGTCTGGCTTCCGCTTCCGCATCTGCTGATGCTGCCGTTTCTCATTTCCAAATGGATGTGGCGAACGGGAATCGGCGGTTCGATTCCGTCGATGCTGGCATACGTTTTCAGCGTGACCGGAATTTTTCGATTGATCAAGGCAGTTCTGTTGGCGTCGAAAGACTATGCAGGATATGGATTCGCCCCATGGTTCGCGGCAGGGATATTCGCGCTCAATCCAAACCTGATTTATTTGCAGACTACGGCAATGACCGAGTGCGTCTATCTGGCATTCTTCATTTGGACACTGGTCTTTGTATGTGCCGCGATTCGGGCCTCCTCTTCCGCGGACCAAAGAGTTGCCACTTCATCTCTGACGCGGGCTGGTCTTTGCCTTGCGGGTGCTTGCCTAACGCGTTATGACGGATGGTTTCTTGCGGTGGCAGTACTCGCAGTTTTATTTCTTGTGTCGCGAATTGCGAACTTCAAAGATCTCCGTCCAGGGGTGAAACGGTTCGCCCTGCTCGCAGCCATTGGGCCCGCACTGTGGTTTGCCTACAACGCTGCCGTTTATCGCAACCCGCTTGAGTTCGCTAATGGCGCATACTCCGCAAAAGCCATTGAGCAGAGGTCAATCCATGCGGGATCGCCGCCGCACCCCGGCACAAATGATTTGCCAGTGGCCTTTCAATACTTTTTCAAATCCGCCGAACTGAACCTGGCAGAAGGGAAGTGGCAGATATTCTGGGTCTGCTCGTTGCTGCTGGGTACGGCAATTGTGCTGTTGTTCCAAAGAAAGCTCTGGCCCGTGCTTTTTTTATGGGTTCCTGTGCCGTTTTACATGCTCTCGATTGCGCACAGCGGCGTTCCCTTGTTCGTGCCGGGTTGGTGGCCGTTTTCTTTGTACAACGTGCGCTATGGTCTTGAGATGCTGCCCGCCTTCGCGGTATTCACGGCCATTGCAGCCTATGGATTGATCCGTTTTGCATCGAGTACGAAGCCGAGGGTTGTGATCGCAACCGTTTTGTTGGCGCTCGGATGTGCCAGTTACATTCAGGTCTGGCGTAAAGATCCGGTCAGCTTTGAAGAAGCGGTTGTAAACTCCCGTGCTCGCATTGCGCTCGAAAACGCGGTCGCCGCGAGACTCGAATTGTTGCCCACCGATTCCAGCTTCCTTATGTATCTGGGTAACCACGTGGGAGCCCTGCAGCAGGCGGGAATTTCGCTTTCGCGCGTCATCAATGAAGGCAACCACCGCCCGTGGAAAGGCCCTTCTGATCCCGAAGGCTTGTGGGAACGTGCGCTGAAAGAGCCTGCATCCTATGCCAATTACGTCATTGCCTTCGACTCCGATCCGGTCGCGTCTTCCGTGAACAAGAATGACCTGGCCTCGCTTGTCATCATTCGAGTAACTGGGGAGTCGCAAGCAACGATCTATCGCACCACCAAGAGTAATCAGGCACGTTAACGGTTGCCGCAGACGCGATGAGGCGAGCGCCGGGCACAGTGATAGAATCCGAGCAAAATCAGGTATGCAGGAAAAGTAAATTTGCGTCAATCGCAGGATTTTTAATGCCGCTAATTGCCGTCGATGTGGAAAAGCTGGTACTGGCCGCGTTCCTCGGCGGATTGATCGGCCTGGAGCGCGAAGCCAAGCATCGTTCAGCCGGGCTGCGTACGAATATTTTCATCTGCGTTGGCGCGGCGATGTTCACTTTGCTCTCGGACCAGCTTGCCGTGCTGCACATGGGTGATCACACCCGCATTGCGGCGCAGATCATTCCCGGCATAGGCTTTATCGGCGCCGGCTCCATCCTGCATGCGCGCGGCGACCTGGTCACGGGCATTACCACTGCTTCCACGTTGTTCGTGGTGGCTTCGATTGGAATGGCTGTCGGCGGCGATCGATATTTGATCGCGATCTTCGCCACGTTGCTGGTGATATGCGTCCTGCTGCTGCTAGGCAGCACCGAAAAGCTTCTTAATCTCAAAACCATGTTTCAGGCTTATGAGGTGGCGGGATCGAGCGCCGAGCGGGCAACCTCCGATATAAATGAAGCCCTCGAACCGCTCCATTTTTTTTCGGCGAATGTGCAGGTTGCGCCCACTCCTCGGCACGTTCGGGTGCGTTTCGAATGCGAGGGTACGCGCCGGCAACACGCCGCTGTGCTCCGGTCGTTACGCGAATGCGGGAAATTTGAGGCGGTTACGGCATTAGGCCCGGTGCATACGGAATGAGCCCGGCGGATGACATGAACCCGGCGGCGATTCCATTTGTGAAGGCCAGCGCGTGTGGCAATGACTTTCTCATTATCGACGGGTTGCACGCTCCTCCGGATCTCGTTGCTTTCAGTCGTGGAATTTGTGATCGCCATAACGGTGTCGGAGCCGACGGCGTGGAGTGGCTTTTTCCTGCCCAAGATGCCGACATTCGCGCCAGGCTGATTAACGCCGACGGTTCCGACGCGGAGATTTCGGGCAACGGTACCCGCTGTGTTGCAGCTTATCTGTGTTCAGAAAACCCTCGGCAAGATGTCAACATTCGCACTGGCGCGGGAATAAAAAATTGCCGTTTGATTTCTCACAACCACAAAGCTTTTGAGTTTGAGATTGCGATGGGCGAGCCGCAGGTCGGCGACGAGTTTGCGATTAAAGTCGCGTTTGGCGAAGTGCATGGAATTCCAGTGTCAATGGGCAATCCTCATTTCGTTGTCTTCGTAGAAGAATTTGGGCCAGCGTGGCAGGGCGATGCCGCCGAAATTGGCAAGCATCATGACTTCAAGTATGGGATTAACGTCGAACTGGTTCGTGTTGGAGATAAAAGCAACATAGAAGTGCGTTTTTACGAGCGCGGAGTAGGCGAAACGCAATCTTCCGGTACCGGTTCGTGTGCGGCTGCGGTGGCGGCTATTTTTTCCAAGCGTGCTGAGTCGCCGGTACGCGTGCACGCGCCGGGAGGTCCGCAGACGGTGCGTTGGGAAGACCAGGTGTTTCTTCACGGACCTGCGCAACTCGTCTGTCGCGGAGAATTCCTGCTCTAATTTCTCATGCCTTCGCCCTCCCAAGTTGAACGCATCAAGCCTCCCGCGCTGCGGGCCGGCGACAGTGTCGGTATTGTGGCGCCAGCAAGTTATTTCAAACGCGAAGATTTTGAGGCGGGTTGCGCGGCTCTGCGGGAAATGGGATACAAGCCGGTTTATGAGGAATCTATTTTCGATCGCGATCTCTATTTTGCAGGATCTGTCGATCGCCGTGTTCGCGAACTAGAAAGCATGTTCACGCGCGATGACATAAGAGCCATCATCTGCGCGCGCGGCGGTTATGGTTCGAATTATTTATTGTCCGCTCTCGACGTCGGCAAGATCAGTTCGCACCCCAAGGCATTCATTGGATACAGCGATAACACATCGCTCCAGACTTACCTTTGCGATGCAGCCAACCTCGTTACTTTTCACGGACCGATGGTCGCAAAGGATTTCGCGAAGTCAGATGGAATTGATTTTAAATCCTGGCAATCGGCATTGAGCGGCCGGGAAAACTGGCGTTTCGATTTCGACTCAAACTCGGCAGTCAAGCCGCTGGCACAGGGTTCCGCCGAAGGACTTCTGTACGGAGGATGCCTCTCCATGTTGGTCGAATCGCTCGGGACTCCGTACGAAATCCGCACCGAGGGCACGATACTCTTTGTTGAAGATATTGCGACCAAGCCATACCAGATCGACCGAATGCTGACGCATTTGAAGTTGGCCGGCAAATTGAACGACGTTCGCGGGATCATTTTTGGCGAGATGCTGGACTGCGTGCAAGCTCCCAACCAGGGCTACACTCTAGAGGAAGTAGTGATGAGAATAGTCGGGCAGCTTGGGATCCCTGTTGCTTACGGGTTGCGCTCGGGCCATGTTTCGCGTCAGAACATAACTTTGCCGATGGGAGTGAGTGCAGTGCTAAACGTCGGCGGGACTGGCGTAACACTGGAGATTTTAGAGCCAGCAACGACGGCGTGAATTCCTTCGTGAAACTTCGTGTCCTTTGTGGTTGATGATTTTGGAGACGGACGATAAGCAATGGCATCCGGCAAGCACATCCATTTAATAGGCATCTGCGGCACTGCAATGGCCTCTCTCGCCGGAATGCTTGCCGAGCGCGGGTTTCGCGTCACTGGCTCGGATGCGGCGGCTTACCCTCCTATGTCTGACTTTCTTGGCTCGCTCGGGATTCCGATATCGCAGCCCTTCTCCGCAATGAATTTGGAACCAAGTCCTGATCTCGTGGTCGTCGGCAATGCCATTTCGCGCGGCAACGTCGAACTCGAACACGTGCTCGATCGGCGCATACCATTCTGCTCAATGCCGCAACTTCTGCACGATGAATTTTTGCGCGGCAAAGAGGTGCTGGTGGTCGCCGGTACGCACGGCAAAACCACCACGACCTCAATGCTCGCCTGGATCTTCGAGTATGCCGGAACACATCCGTCGTTCCTGATTGGCGGGATCGCGGAAAATTTCGGCCGCAGTTTTCAACTAGGCGACGGCAAATACTTCATTCTCGAAGGTGACGAATACGATACTGCTTTCTTCGACAAAGGCCCCAAATTTCTGCATTACTTTCCTGATGCCGTCATCCTGACCTCGGTCGAGTTCGATCACGCTGACATATACAAAGATCTCGATGCGGTTGAGACTTCGTTCAAACGCCTGGTGAATCTGGTTCCTCAGCGAGGACGCATTGTTGCTTTTGGGTCGGGCGAAAGCGTCGAACGCTGTGTTGCGCGTGCATTTTGCCCGGTTGAACGTTATGGCGCAACTCCCAATGCTGACTGGCAAATTGCTGATCTAAAGTTCGAAGCGGACAGTACCACCTGGGCTGTTCTGCGAAAAGGCACGGCTTGGGCGAACTTCAAATTTTCTCTCGCCGGCGAGTACAACGTGTGGAACGCTACTGCGGCCGCTGCAGTGGCCGCGAATTATGGAATCGCCGCGGACGTGATTGCCGACGCGCTTAAGAACTTCAAAAGCGTGAAGCGACGCTTGGAAGTGAAAGCTGAGATCAAAGGAATTACCATCATTGACGATTTCGCTCACCATCCTACAGCGATCGCCGCCACCCTGAATGCGCTGCGAGCGCGCTATCGGGGAAGGCGATTGTGGGCGATTCTCGAGCCGCGCTCGAACACCCTCCGCCGGAACGTCTTTCAGGACGATTTGGCGAAGAGCCTTGCCATCGCCGATGAAATTGTCATAGCTAACGTTTTCCGTTCTGAATCCATACCCGAATCTGAACGCCTGAATATTGCTGCGGTCGCCAGCCACATCGGAAAGCTCGGCCGCCGCGCGCGCGTGATTGCAGACGTCGACAGCATTGTCCGCATTGCTGCTCCCGAAATGCGCTCAGGCGATGTAGTCGCGATCCTGTCCAATGGTGGCTTTGGCGGCATTTATGAAAAGCTGCCACAAGCATTGAAGTCCTCTGACTCGGGGGTTTCAATTCAGGCGGCTGTCCGGGAATGACTTTCTTGCACGCGCGCCTTCCACTTGTCGCGCTCGCGGCAAGTGCAGTGATTGTTTTCGGACAGGCCGGGTTCGCCGCCGATCGCGTTCATTACACAATTTTCTTGGCGAATCCTGAAAAGCATCTGGTTCAGATTACGATTGATGTCCCACCGGGAGCGAACGAGCGTGAACTGCAACTTCCGGTGTGGAACGCACTCTATCAGGTGCGGGATTTCTCGCAATACATGAACTGGATCCGCGCCGACTCTGCCGGGAAGCCACTACCGTTGATTCAATTGAACAAGAGCCGCTGGAAAATTGGCGGTGCCGAAAACGGAGCGCGCGTTCAATATGAGATGTTCAGCGATATCCCCGGTCCTTATGGCGCGCAAGTTAATTCGCAACACGCGTTCTTTAATCTTGCCGAGATACTGTGCTATATCGAAGGCGAACGATCTGATCCAGTCGAAGTTGAATTTCGAAACACCCCAACGGGATGGAAGATTGCCACGCCGCTCCAGGCCCAAGGCAGCGGTTTTTCTGCCCTTAACTACGATCAGCTCGTGGATTCGCCTGTCGAAATCAGCAATTTTTACGAGAAGGACTTCGATACGACCTGTGGGAAATATCGCGTGATCGTCGATGCTGACGACGCTCCGGCCATCTTTGACAAGGTCCTTTCGCCGATCAGAGCCGTAGTGTCCGCTGAGGCAGCATGGATGCACGACTGCCCCTTTCAGAATTACATGTTCATTTATCACTTCGCCGAATCGGCCGGTGGTGGCGGGATGGAGCACTCATACGGAACGGCGATCACTTTATCAAAGCAAGACCTGGACGCTGGTTTCTACCAGCTCATCAGCATTACCGCGCATGAGTTCTTCCATCTGTGGAATGTGAAGCGGATCCGTCCGCAGTCACTGGAGCCGGTTGACTATACAAAAGAAAATTACACGCCAGCACTGTGGTTCAGCGAAGGGGTAGACAGCACAGTTGCTGAGTACGTCCTCCTTCGGGCTGGCCTGCTAGACGAACGGCATTACCTCAATCACCTGGGACAGGAAATCACCGAACTCGAAGCTCGTCCTGCTCACCTTACGCAGTCGGCCGAGCAGTCGAGCGTGGATGCGTGGCTGGAAAAATATCCCTACTACAATCTTCCTGTTCGCAGCATTTCTTACTACAACAAAGGCGAGTTGCTGGGGGTCTTGCTTGATCTGAAGATGCGGGACTCAACTGACGATCGAACCTCACTCGAAGATTTATTCCGCTGGATGAATGAACATTACGCGAAGCAGGGAAAGTTTTTTCATGATTCGGAGAGCGTTCGTCAAGCGATCGAAATTTTGTCCAAATCCGATTTCCGCGACTTCTTTCAGAAGTACGTCAGCGGCGTCGAGGAAATTCCCTGGGACACTTATTTCAGGAGCGTTGGTCTCCAGGTGACCACCAGCGAAGTCACATTTGCCGATCCAGAATTTCAGGCCATCCGCTCATTCGATCAGTCGCCGACAGTTGTGCAGGTTGAGCCTTCGAGCGCCGCCGACCGAGCTGGACTGAAAGCAGGCGACGTCATTCTCGAAATCAATGGACAGCATGCTGGGCGCGATTTCGAAAGGAAAATTGCCGGGCTTGGGCCCGGAGCTATGTTGCGGCTCACAATCTCGCGCAGCGGTGCCCAGCAGGATTTGCAATGGAATCTCAGCCCCCGCAAGCAAAGAGTTTTTCGGCTTCAGGACTTACCTGATATCACGGCCACGCAGAAATCCCGGCGCGCGACGTGGCTCTTCGGCAATCCCACACCGCCAGCTTCACTACCTCGATGATCCGGACCATTCTCATGCTAAGTTTTTGGGCAGTATTGCTGCCGATTGCGGCCCTGTTCTGTTTTCCGTGGGTTTTTGTTACCCGCGACGTGCTCCCGCTTTATCGGGTTGCGATGTGGGGAGCTCGAACGGGAGTTCGAATTGCCGGAGTTCGAGCCCGAGTCGTGGGATTAGATCAACTCGACCGCTCACGAACTTATATTTTCATGTCGAATCACGTTTCGAATATCGATCCGCCGCTGCTCATCCCGATTATTCCCGGCAGAACATCGGTTCTGGTCAAACGGGAGTTGTTCAAAACGCCTATTCTTGGTCGCGCCATGCGGATGGGATCGCTGGTTCCAGTAGATCGCGGCAATCGCGACGCTGGCATTGCGGCCGTGAATAACGCGGTGGACGTGGTGAAGCAGGGAATCCATATGACGATTTTCGTGGAAGGCCAGCGCTCTTATGACGGCAAGCTTTTGCCGTTCAAAAAAGGCCCGTTCTATTTGGCTGAAGAATGCCAGGCTCCGGTTGTGCCGGTAACTATTTCGGGGACTCACCATGCCATGCCGAAAGGACGGTTCGCGATCAAACCTACGCTGGTGACAATCACTTTCCATCCGCCGATCGAACCCGCAGAATTCGGTTCAAGGGAAGCTTTAATGGAAAAAGTTCGGGCAGCAATCGAGAGCGCGTTGCCGGAAGAATACCGGAGTTAGCTCCGAACTGGATTCAAGCAGCCTGCTCGGCGCCCTCACCGCATGCCGCAAATACTCCCTCAAAATTAACGAAGAAGCAACGGACACCGATATCGGGAAACTTGTCTTTAATCAGCTGTGAAGCACGGTTGAGTTCCACCTTGTGATGCGCGGCTTCGCGCTCCCGGTCTCCGCCGAATGCCGCCAGGCCGCCATAGGTGGCGCAATCGGAATGGCTCATCAGAAAGACCTGCGGCGTTTTATGTAGCAGAATCGACATCCGCACCTGCTCAAGAATGAAGTCGCGCTCGAAATCATTGCGCGGCGACGCCAGAGTTTTTGCGCCGCCAGCGACAATGATCATGTCTGGCCGCAGAATTTCCGAGCGTTGCAAAAACTTGTTCACCGTCAGGCGAATTCGCTGATCGAAGCAGCACAGCACGGCTGCGTCAGCGATGTAAGGATTGGGATCGGAATCAAAGTGAAAGGTCTTTTCCATGGAATTTGCGGACTGCGTTCATGGTAACAAAAGCCTCAACTCGAGAACCGAATAGCACTCTTGTCACGGCGAAGTCGGTGGTGGATCGACGAAGCACGCCGATTGAGGCAGAACGGTTTGAGCCGGCAGATTAGTCGGAGGTATTCTCCACGGTGCGGTATTGAAATCAAAGAAGCCCGATGTCGCATCATTCATAGCAATCTGAGCTTTGTCGCGCAAGGTCAAATTCGATAGACCAAATCGTGTCTCAATCAGCTTGATGATTGCCGTTGTATCCCTCATCTGATGGGAAACGAAGTTCT
>DATNAF010000200.1:0-6039 GCA_035572845.1 Terriglobales bacterium | reverse complement strand
AAATGCACGGCCGTTGCCTGAAATCACAATCACCAATGGCCACCTGAGATTTGTTTCGCCCAAGGCGGAAGAAGAACGCAAGGATGACATGGTCTTCGAAGGCGCCTTGAAGGGGCAAACGTTGTCCGGCACAACCACCGGACCCGACGGAACTCCATGGACATGGACTGGTCAGAGAGCGCCTTCGCTCAAGCGAGCCAGTGCGCCGAAGTGGGGCAAGCCGATCAAATTATTCAATGGCAAAGACCTTACCGGATGGAAGCCGGACAAGCCGAATCCCGCGAGTGACTGGAAGGTCGAAAACGGCAACCTCATTAAGCCGAGCCACGGCCCAGAACTAATTAGCAATTCCAAGTTTGAAGACTTCAAGCTGCACGTCGAATTCAATTGCGGAGAAAAAGCCAATAGCGGCGTTTATCTCCGCGGCCGCTACGAAGTGCAGATTGAAACCAACTCTGAACAGGAGCCGCCGAGTCATCACACGGGCGGAGTTTATGGTTTCATCGCGCCTTCGCCTGAGCTGCCTCGTAAAGCGGGCGAGTGGCAAACCTTCGACATCACGCTTGTAGGAAGAACGGTGACCGTGGTGCAAAACGGGCAGACCATCATCGATCACAAAGAAATCCCCGGCATCACTGGCGGCGCACTTAATAGCCACGAAGGCCTGCCGGGTCCGATCTACCTGCAGGGCAGTGAAGATGGACATGTAAGTTTTCGCAGCATCGTCATTACGCCGGCGGTGAAATAAATCGCTTGCCAGAACTTTTTCGTGGTCCGGCGCTGCAGCATTAACTGAATTCTCAGGAGGTGGTTGACCATGAAGTCAAGCTTCTTCTCTCGTCGCAAGTTTTTAGGTTTGAGCGCAGCCGCAGCCGGTGCAACTATCGGCGGAAAGACTTTGCTTCTGCACCCCGAGCCGCTATTCGCCGCCGAGGACATGCCCGCCGGCGAACACGTGCGCTTCGGCATGATAGGAATTGGCATGCAGGGTTCAGGTCTGCTTACCAACGCGATCGAGTTGCCGGGTATCGAATGCGTGGCCGCCGCCGATCTTTATGATGGGCGCCACACCTTGGCAAGGGAGATCACTAACAAACCCAACCTCCCAGTCACTCGCCGCTATCAAGAATTGCTCGCCAATAAAGATATTGACTGCATCGTTGCTGCGGTCCCGGATCATTGGCACAAGCAAGTAGTCGTCGACGCGGTGAGCGCGGGTAAAGATATTTATTGCGAAAAGCCCATGTCGCATAGTCCTGCAGACGGTGTTGCAATGGTTGAAGCTACAAAGCGCACTGGCCGAATTGTGCAGATCGGTTCGCAGCGCGTCAGTTCTCAAATTTGCGCCAAAGCCAAAGAGATGATTTCTCAGGGCATGCTTGGCGAGATGATGCTGATCGAGGGATGGCTCGGGCGTAACGATCCTACGGGAGCATGGGAATATCCACCACCGTTTGATTTGTCGCCGCAAACTCTCGACTGGGACACATGGCAAGGTACAGTGCCGAAGAAGGCGTTTGATCCATACACTTTTGCGCGATGGCGTTGCTGGAAGGAATACGGCACAGGCGTGGCGGGTGATCTGCTGGTGCACCTGGTCAGCGGCATGATGTTCATGGCCGGCATCAATGAAGCGCCAAAGCAGGCTATGGCCATGGGCGGAATCCGGCGCTGGAAAGACGGCCGCAACATGCCCGATGTCCACGGCACTCTATTTTATTATGCTGACGATTTGCCGGTGTACTTCCGATTGAATCTGGGCACCGAGATGCCGGAGACCTACCGCTTCCAGGGATCAAAAGGCATTCTGGAGATCACAGAATTTGGCTTGAGTTACACGCCCCAATCGGGCAAGGACACTATGCCGAGTTACTACGACAATAGTTTCCCACATGCGATGCGTGCAGAGTATGAGAAGAAGTGGCACGAGGAGAATGATCCGAAACTGGGACAGGAGCCGATACCAGAATCGGTGAGTTACCATGGCCCTGATTTCGATGACGTGAAGCCACATCTCTGGAATTTTTTCAGGGCGGTGCGCACCCGCAAGCCGGTGGTTGAAGATGTCGTGTTCGGCCACCATGCGGCGTTGGCATGCCACATGGCGAACGAATCTTACTTCCGCAAGACCGCCGTCACTTGGGACGAGAACTCGAAAACCATTAAGAGCTGATGCTGTGGGTAGGCGCTTGTGAGGTTCGCTAGATGAATATTCTTAATCGAAGGCAATTCGTTGAAGTGTGCGCCGGTGCTGCGGGAGCGGCCTTACTGCCGACATTTGCGCGCGCCGACGGTTCTGGGCCGTCGGTGCATTTTCCTACCGATCCGCGGCAGCGTGTGTCGGTCGCGGCGTATCCGTTTCGCGAATTCATCGTGGGATGGAAAGGCTGGGATGGAAAGACCCCGAGTTCGGTTCCTCGTGCGCAGCAAATCGAATTGAAAGATTTTGCGGCGCACGTTGCTGAAAAATTCAACATCCACAACATCGAACCCTGGGGACGTGTTTTCCCTTCGACTGATCCGACATATCTAGAACAGTTTCGGGCCGCCGTCGAAAAAGCCGGATCAGCAGTAGTCGACATCGCCGTCGATGACGAGTACAGCCAATACTCTCCAGATGCGGCCGAGCGCGAACGATCTGCGAAATCGAGCATGCACTGGATCGACGTTGGCGTTGCGCTTGGTTCGCCGAGCGTCCGTACGCATATCGAAGGGCCGAAGGATTCCAAGCCGGATGTGAACCGCGCCGCTGAAACTCTCGCGCGTGTGGCTGATTACGCTGCCAAAAAGGATGTCGTGGTGCATCTGGAAAACGACAACCCAATCAGCGAAGACCCCTTTTTTATAGTACGGGTCATCGATAAAGTGAACAGTCCATGGCTACGTGCACTTCCCGACTTCGGCAATACGTTAGCGGCGCATGATGAAAACTACGCTTATGGTGCCATCGACGCAATGTTCGCTCATGCTTACGGGATATGCCACGTGAAAGAGAACGAAGCCAATGAGCAGGGTCAGCTTGTACATGTTGATCTGGCACGCACTTTTGCAATTCTGAAAAAGCACAACTACAAAGGATATTGCTCGATGGAATATGACGCCGCCGGTGATCCGTATAAACCCACAGCGGAACTGATTGAGCAAACAATAAAGTACCTTTCGTAGACGGCTTTCGACGATGAAAGTTGCCGCCCCCACTACGGCTTCGGAGTTTGCCCTGCTGTAGCCTCTATCAACTGCCGCACCGGTTGAACAATAACCAGCAAAAGGTTGGCTTGAGGCGCGTTCGCGGAATCAGCTTGCGCCAGTTGCTGCATGCGCCAAGATTCGGGCGAAAGTTCGGCCTTGTCCAGATAATCGAGGGCAGCTAGTCCAACTGCTCCCAGGTGCGAAAGCTCGTCAGATAATGGCTCCGTCTCGCGCAAGAGAAAGGATTCTTGTAGAAGTGGTCTTAACTTGGCGTCATTGTCACGCCAGGTTGTAAGAAGCGCGCGAATTTGAATCTCGGCATCTCGGTCTTTACATCCACTTTGAATGTAGTTCTGCACCAAAGAATGAAAGCGCCTTCCAATTTCGCTCTCTGGATTGGCTTCATCGATGAGTCGGTTTAACGGGGCCCTGAAATCCCACACGCCTTTTATGCTCTCAAACCGCGCGTAGTCCTTGACCGGTTCAACTACATCGGCAAGCGTCCGCAGCGCCGAGATATCTTCTACTCCAGCCATTCGGCGCAACATTGTGGTTGCGTGCGATCGGTGAGTCAGGCCCAGCCACTCCAATCTCCAACTCAGGTCGTCAAGGCGTGAATACATCGAGGTGACATCTTGCACATTTTGAGGAGACCACAGGCGTTCAGCGATTGCGGCCGTACGCGGCCAGATTCGCGAATTAATATTCTCAGGGCTGATCCACTCGCCCCACATGCAGGCTTCTCCGCCAAGAATCCGATTCTTCTGCTCTGGAGTAAGACTAGCGGCCGCACCGGACGTGGGATCGACAGCATAATGGCGCGAAGCCGGCCACATCAGATCGAGGTAGTATCCGAAGGAGAGCAAGCCGCTGTAACCTTGCTGCGCCGCGGTGGCCAGCGACTCCTGACCTCGCCACGACTGCACGACAATACTCTTCGGCAAATCTGGCCGAAGGATTTCATCCCATCCCAGCATGATTTTGTGGTGCTTGCTCAATATTTTTTGCAGCCGTTGATTGAAATAAGCCTGCAGGTCTTGATTGCTTTTCATGCCGTGCGAATGGATGAAGGCTTGAATTTTCGGGTTGTCGTCCCAAGGCTTGCCGTTTACTTCGTCACCGCCAATGTGAAAGTAGGCGTCGGGAAACAGCTTCGCCATCTCGGCGATGAACTTGTCCAGGAACTTGTATGTGCGATCCTGCGTGGGATCAATGACCGTATAAACTCCGCCCGGCTCGATTTTGTAAGTGCCGGGAGTGCTCGCTAATTCTGGATAACCAACAAACCACGAACGGCTGTGCGCCGGCATATCGAACTCCGGAACCACGCGGATGCCTCGATCGCGCGCATAATCCACGAGCGCCCTGATATCGGCTTGGGTGTAGTACAAACCATCGGAGCCCATCTCGTGCAGCTTCGGAAACCGCTTACTCTCTACGCGAAAGCCTTCATCGTCAGAGAGGTGAAGATGAAGAACATTCAGCTTGACCGCTGCCATTCCGTCGATGTTGCGCTCGAGCACGTCGAGCGGAATGAAGTGACGGCCGACATCGATCAGCAAACCGCGCCAGGCAAAGCGCGGCTGATCTTTTATTGTGACAGTTGGCACGAAGAAACCGTCAGCGCCAGTTTGTAACAGCTGCAAAAATGTTCGCAGACCGTGAAGAATCCCGAGCGGGTTTGCCGCCGACAGCTTCGCGCCGGAATCGGTAATGGTCAGTGCGTAAGATTCATCCTCGCCAAGTTTTTGTACAGTGTCGCTTCCGTGTTCGCTGTGAATCTGAAGAGTTGCGTTGCTCTCTTGCCCAGCCGTCGCCTTCAGTCGCATTCCGGTTTCGTGGGATAGCTCGGCAATAAATCGTTGAAGGCCGCGGTCTAAAGTTGAATCCCGATGACCTCCAACTCCGACCGTGAAGGACTGATTAATCAACAGGCGACCAGACCCGAGTTGCAGGCTAGCGGGTAAAGGCATGAGCTTGAGGTGCTGTGGGGCCTGAGCCGCCACTAATTGCGCCAAGAGAAGAATGGTCGTAGTAAAAAGAGCTCGCATGGATTCAGACAGAATGCCACAGCATAGGATTGTTTGGAATCCGGACTGACGCCGTGAAAGGAATTAACACGAGAACGCTTGCTTCCCAGCGCGGCTGGCTTCAGCTAACCTATGGGCGAACAGGTGTAGGCTACTTCCTTGCGAAAACATTCGTTAGTGCCAGGCCGCCGGCGACCATCTTGGTGTAATCGCTTGTCGCAAATGAAATCGATTACGTTCAGACGGGCCCTCGAGTTTCATCTCGGCATGATTGCCATCGCGCTTGCATATTCATTGAGCGCCTTAGGCCAGACGACTGCGAAAAGCCCAACTACTCTTGTTCACGCCGATCAGGTACGGCGGTTGACGCCTGAACAAGCGGCAATGGGCTATCCGGTGCGGGTTCGCGGTGTGATCACGATGGACGCTCCGGCACCCGATTTTTTTGTTCAGGACAAGACTGCAGGAATTTTTGTCGAAGGAAGCCTCACGCCGAAATTTACGCATCGAATTGGAGAATTGGTTGAGGTCGATGGCGTCACCGGACCCGGTAAATTCGCTCCGGTGATACGCGAGACGAAGCTGCGCGTCCTCGGACATCGGTCTTTGCCCAAGGCCCCGCTTTTTCCTTTCTCTCAACTCGAAAACGGACAACAGGACAGCCAATGGGTGCAGGTAAGGGGCATCGTGCGATCGGCGGTGATTGATAAGACCTCGTGGCGCGAACCAACGCTCGCGTTGCGCATAGCCTCCGAAGGAGGAGAGTTCAATGTCCGGGCGCCGATTGATCGCGAACAGAATTTTTCATCCTGGGTGGACA
>DATNAF010000199.1:0-2855 GCA_035572845.1 Terriglobales bacterium | reverse complement strand
TAGGGAGCTTTTCCGGCCCTAGTGAGTAATAAAAATGGCCCATCTGAGTACCGAGTACCGTTATAAAACTCAGCTTTACAGTTTCATTCGATTTCCAGAGTTGCTCCCACCTCACGGGTGTAAAATCGAACCTGCGAAGGCTTCACGGGATCTCCTTCCCGCATCAGAGGCAAAAGCATGAATGTTCACATCACTTATAAGACCCACAAAACTCCTGACATAGATAAAGAAATTCAGCACTGGATAGCCAAGATCGAGAGAAGGCTGCAGGTATTCCGCCCCGAATTGGTCCACCTAAAGGGCGCTCTGGAGCAGAACTCTCCTCGAGAAGGAACAGTTGTGTCGCTGAACCTGCGGCTGCCTTCAGGCCAAATGGCTGCGCACGAATCTGCCTCAGCGCCGACTGCGGCCATCAAGGCAGCGTTCGGTGACCTGCTGGAGCAGATTGGCAAGCACAAGGAACTTTTGCGCAACTCGCATTCCTGGCGGCGGCATCGCACCATGGAAGGCATTCCCGCTCCACAGGTCCCCTTTGAAGAAACATTTGCGGCGGTAGCGCCTCAGACCGCCACCTCTGATGACGTTCGTTCTTATCTGAATGCCAGCCTGCGGCGTTTGCGGCTCTTCATCGAGCGCGAAATTTATTTTCGCGAGAACTCGGGCGATTTGGAATCGGGTAGGGTGAATGTTGAGGAAGTACTTGATGAAGTCGTCGCACGGGCTCTGGATGAACAAATTGAGAAGCCGGACCGCATTGGTCTCGAGCCCTGGCTTTATCGATTGGCGATTCGCTCACTCGATGACTTCAGCCGCTCGGCTACTTCGAATGAAGAAATTGATATTCAGGGTAGTAGCCGACAGGGTAGTAATGACACCGATGGCGATGAGGCCCGAATGCAGTTTTACCAGCCGGATGAAACGATCACCGCAGAAAACGGGATCGCCGATCACCGCGCATCAACTCCAGAGCAAATAGCGTACTCCGACGAGATGCTTTCCCTTGTGCAATTTGCTCTGCGCGGCGCGAAGCGGCCGGACCGCGAAGCTTTCATACTTTTCGCGATTGAGGGATTCTCGCTGAAAGAGATTGCCACCATTGTCGACCGCTCACCGGAACATGTGCGGCTATCGATCCATAACGCCCGGGAAGCGCTGCGGCACGGCCTTCCTGTCGAAAACCGATTGAAAGACAAGCTGCTTCAACACACCGCCTCAGATTAGGGAGTCTCATGATCTCTCGTGAAGAGCTGCGACAACTTGCGTCATTTGAGTGCCAACATCCTGACGAACTGGCCATCAGCTTCTATTTCAAACCTTCTACTCCGCAGGACAAATCGCATCGTGAAGAGATAATTCTCGTCAAGGACCTGGTCCGCAAAACGATTCAGGAATTGCAGATGAACGGCCCATTTCGCGGTGCTCTCGAGGACCTTCAGCGCATCCTGGAGCTTGCCGAAGGACTGCATGGAAATCAGGCGCGAGGCAAAGTTGTGCTCGCGTGCGGTGCGAGGAGCATTTGGCAGGAATTTGATGTCCCCGCCGGAGTAGCGAGCACCAAACTTTTCGTGAACCGGCGCTTTCACCTTACGCCGTTGGCCCCGGTTTTCTCGGAACACCCCAGGTTGTGGGTGGCGCTCGTGGACCGTCAACGCGCGCGTTTTCTGGAAATTCAATTCGAAGCCTTGCATGAACATGCTGCAATCGCGAATTTTCTTCCGCGTCACGGCGGCAGTGATGGATATTCGGGCTACGATGCAGGCCACTCCGAACGTCACGAGGAAAATGATTATCGGCGCCACTATCGATTAGTGGCTGAAACCTTGAAACATGCAGCCGAGAAGAAACAGTTTGAAGCGCTTGTTATCGGTTGCCGCGAGGTTAACTGGCCAGAGTTGGAAGCCCAGCTTCATCCCGATGTTCAGAAGAGGCTTCTGGGCCACTTTTCCGCCGACTTGAGCACACTGACCGATGTTCAAGCAAAACAGCAAGCGGATCGGATCGTCCGCGAATCATTACAGCAGCATCACGAAAATCTCATTCGCGAGGTGATCGACGCGGCCAGGAGCAATGGCCTTGGCGTCACCGGCCTTAGAAGGGTCCTACGCGCCACGGAGATGGGCGAAGTCGAGACTTTGCTCATGAGTTCCGATTACACCGCTCGGGCCGTCGAGTGTACGGCATGCAGGCATTTGGATTCCCACATGGTCCCTTATTGCCCACTTTGCGGACGTGCCACTCGTCAGCTCGATGACGTCTGTGAAGCATTGGTTCCTCTGGCCATCAAGAACAATATCGGGCTGGTGCTACTACCTCGGGACGAGACTCTCGACCGCGTCGGCAACATCGCTGCATTGCTGCGCTTCCGGGCCGATCGCAATACCAATCAACTGCTGGCCGCTTCGTGATGTCTGTCTGAAAAAGACTGCGCGGGTCGGTGAGCGCCCGGCACTACATTTGGTCGCGTAGCCCGTTTAATGGTTTTCCTTCGTGAACCTTCGTGTCCTTCGTGGTTAATGGGTTTAAGCCTTTCATCCCTCCCTAAGCGATGGTATAAATTTCTTCCGATACTCAGTTAATTTATCTTTCAGACAAGGATTACCATGCCCTCCCGTCGAGACTTTATTACTTCAACTTTGGCCGGATCAGTTGCCCTGGGACTTTCGAGCAACTCTCCCGCTGAGGAATCATCTGAAAATAAAAACGTCACGAAGCATGCGGCCAAGTTGCCCATCATCATCTCCGCCTTCAACGGTTTCAACTATCTTGATGACGCTTATGCCCTTCTGGCCCGCGGTGGGGACACGCTAGATGCGGCGCTGAAAGTCGTTCAGGGTCCGGAGAACGATCCCAATGAT
>DATNAF010000198.1:0-15342 GCA_035572845.1 Terriglobales bacterium | reverse complement strand
GACCGGTGGCCGCTTCTACCAGCCGCGGCTGGAAGGCGATTTCGTGGACACATTTAAGGACGTGAGCAGCGACATCCGGCACCAGTACGTGATCACTTATCATCCAACAAACCCGAAGCTGGACGGAACTTATCGCAAGCTCAAGGTGGATGTGGTGGGTCCTGACGGCAAGCCGCTGAAGGTCCAGGATCAGAAACACAAGGACGTGAAGTACCAGGTCATTGCCCGCGAAGGCTACACGGCGAAGCACACAGTGGATTAATTTGATTGTGGGGGTACGGGCGTCTCGTCCGTACTTACGCCGGACGGGCGAGACGCCCGTCTCCCCCACGTGAGATCTTCAAACCAGGCGGTCTAGCAGGAAGAACACCGCAACTCCCAGCAACACCACCATCGCCATCTTGCCTCCCGGCTCGCGATTCACCTCCGGCATGAGATCTGAGGCGGCAACATAGATAGTTACCCCGCCGGACAGCGGGAGTCCTATGCCGACGTGGTGCTTCAACAGCGCCATGGTAAGAACTCCGGCGAAAGTCGCACCGCCCAACAAGACCGATGCTCCCCAAGCTATCCGTTTGCTGCGACCGCTGGCCAGCATCACCGAGGCGACGGTGAATCCTTCCGGAATTTTGTGCAGGAAGATGGCTACGAAGATTACCCACCCCAGGCGGTTCGAAATGATGAAGCCGGAAGCGATGGCAATCCCGTCGAAGAACGTGTGAATCATCAAGCCGAGCAGGACCGAAAAGCCTTTATGCGCGGCCATAAACTCGTCGTGGTGGGTTTCTTCCCCGAAGTGGAAATGGGGCGTGACCGTGTGCTCGAAGAAGTGAATGAGCAGGTATCCGGCAAGAACCAGCAGGGCAGCGCTTCGTCCACGAAGTTCGAGACTGTCGGGGATGATTTCGATGATGGCCACGCCGAGCATGAACCCTGCGCCAAGCGCGACAAAATATTTCAGATACGAACGGTCCCAGTTCTTTTGCACAATAATGGTGCCGCCGAAGACGTTCGCGGCGGCAGCAGTCAAACCCAGCAAAAGACTGAGCAGGATGGGATGCATTGAGAGTGGGAAATGATAGCAGAGAGCAGCTTTCAGCTATCAGCTGTCAGAAAGCGTTGCACAATTGTCCGTGAAATCCTCCTTGGCCTTCCTCCGTGAAACCAGTGCCCTCTGTGTTAAGAGTTTTGAAAGCTCACCACAGTGAAGACTGGGTTTCACAGAGGAACAGCCACAGAGGAAAGATTCGTGACTTCGGCAAATTGTTCATGTAGGCGCGGGCGTCCACACGTTAGCTGAGGGCTGACAGCTGAGAGCTGACAGCTGACAGCTTCCTGTCCTCCTGTGCAAAAAATCACCAACTTTTATCTTCCTATCGCTCCGCGAATGACGTTATATTGAAATTGCTCAGCGATTTCCACGACAACTGACCTGTTGATGGCGCGAAGAAGCAGCACCACCATCCAGGAAGAGTTGTACTCTACGGCCAACGACTCGGCGCGCGAAGAACTTGATGACGCTCGCCTGCTCGACTTGGACGCGGAGAAGGAATCGCCATTCCTGCGGGCGCAAAAGCGTGTTTCAGTGCGCCGCAGTCCTCTGCCCAAAAAAACTGCGACCCGGCTTTTATGGGTTGCGTCAGCTGTGTTCATCGCTGCAGCAACAGCTCTCGGCGCGGCCATGTTCTATCACTACGAAGAACACTCATGGCGCTTCCGGTTGGACTCAAGCGACAACATTGAAATGGCCGGCCTCAGCAACGTCACGCGAGCCCAAGTCATGGAGGTGATGGGCGGCGACATCGGACGAAACATCTTCTTTATACCGCTTGATCAACGCCAAAAGCAGTTGCAGCAGATTCCGTGGGTGGCAGCGGCCAGCGTTATGCGGTTTGCGCCAAATCGGATCAAGATTCAGATTCACGAGCGCGTGCCGGTCGCCTTCGCGCGGGTCGGTTCAAAGGTCATGCTCATCGATGCGAGCGGCGTGCTCATGGACCTTACGAACAAGAAAAAACTCTCATTCCCGGTGATCATCGGGATGTCGGCCAATGAACCACTTTCGACGCGCTCCATCCGGATGAAGACTTTCAACGAACTGGTGCGTCAGCTCGATTCCAGCGGCGGCCATTACTCGCAAGATCTAAGTGAAGTCGATTTAACCGATCCGGAAGATGTTAAGGTGCTGACCAATGATCCTGCAGGCGAGGTGCTGGTGCATTTGGGATCAGCAAACTTCCTGGATCGGTTCAAGATTTATGTAGCGCACCTGCGCGAGTGGCGGCAACAGTTCACCAAGCTTGAATCAGTTGACCTTCGCTACGACCAGCAAATTATCGTGAATCCGGATCTACACGGGGCGCCAAGGCAGCCGGTACTTACACAAGCGGCAGCCAGGGCCGCAATGGCAGCGGGAGTAAAGCCCAGCGCTCTGGTGGCCCGTCAGCATACGGGAACATTGACGCCGCGTGCAGTTTTTGTGAAGCCTTTTAAGAAATCTGCAGCCGCGCCGTCGTCTGCTGTCTCGCAAAGATGGAAGAAGCACGGAACACTCGCTGCGAAGATCAAACCCGCATCCATCCGGCACGCCGAAAGACAGCCGCTGGCACAAAAGCGTTGGACACCAGCGAAGCATTCCGCGTGGAAGCCTAAAGCGCAGAGCACAGCAACCCAATCCAAAACGGCAGCGGGACTGAAAAAGCCCAGTCCCGCAATTGCCAAAGGACAGGAAACCCACTAATCATGCCCAAGCCGCACGAACAGTTCCTGACCGCGATTGATGTAGGCAGCGCAAAGACTTGTGTGCTCGTAGCCGAGTTCACCGAGAACGGATTGCGCTATCGCGGCCACGGACTGGCGGACTCGCGGGGATCGCGCAAGGGCATCATTGTGGATTTGGAAAAGGCCGTCGGCACCATTCAGAAGGCGGTAGAACGGGCCGAGGATAGTTCAGGCATCCCTATCGAGCATGCGATTTTAGGAGTTGCCGGATCGCACGTGCGTGGAGTGAATACGCATGGTGGGCTTATTTTCAGTAGGGCGCGCGAGATCGGACGGGACGAAATTCGCCAGGCCGTAGATAAAGCTCGCGCTATCCCACTGCCGCCCGACCGCGAAGTTCTTCATCTGCTGCCGCAAGAGTTCATTCTCGATGAACAGTCGGGCGTGCACGATCCCATGGGGATGATCGCAAGCCGGCTAGAAGTTCGCGTTCACATGATCACCGCCGCTACTTCGGCAACACAGAACGTGATCACAGCCGTGAATCGTGCGGGCGTGCACGTGGACGATACGGTGTTTGAGCCGCTGGCTTGCGCCGATTCGGTGCTGCGCTCTGATGAACGCGAACTGGGAATTTGCCTGGCAGATATCGGAGCGGGATCGACCAACCTGCTTGTGATTCAGGAAGGCGCGGTTGCTCACAGTGCTGTGCTTCCGGTTGGCGGCGATCACTTTACCAGCGACTTGTCTGTGGGACTGTGCACCCCGCTGATCGAATCGGAAAAGATCAAGAAACTTTTCGGCAATGCGATTGTCACCTTGATTCCGGAAGGAAATGAAGTTGAAGTTCCGTCAGTGGGAGATCGGCCGTCGCGCATGATCTCGCAGCGCATGGTCGGGGAAATTCTCGAGCCGCGGGCACGTGAACTTTTCGAAATGCTGCGGGAGAACTTGCGGCACGCGGGAATGCTCGAGGTTTGCGCCGCGGGAGTGGTCATCAGCGGCGGCGGCTCGCGATTGCCCGGACTTATGGATATCGCTGATTCCGTGCTGCGAAAACCAGTACGAATGGCCTGGCCAGCACCTATCGCGAAGATGCCTTCGACGCTCGCCGAGCCTGAGTTCGCGACGGTGCTAGGTATGGTGATGTACGGCCATCGGGCGCGAACTGCCAGAGGTGTGCTGGATGAGAGATGGAGTTCGAAGTTGAAGTCCATGCTGGTGGGCAAGGGAGCATAGAGCAGTGGTTAGTGGCTGGTGGGCAGTGCACGAATGCAGAAGTCAGAAGTGAGAATGCAGAAGTAAGAAGCTCAGGTTGAATTACCCGGCGACCAACGACAACGACCAACGACGACACTCAGGAGTGCGGTATGAAAAAAGAGAGCAACAACGAAATTCGTATCAGCTACAACGACGATACCCGCAACGACGCTCGCATTAAAGTGATCGGCGTTGGTGGCGGTGGCGGCAATGCCGTCAACCGCATGATTGATGCTGGCATGGACAGCATCGAATTCATCACTGCTAACACCGACTTGCAGGCCCTGCGCATGTCGCGCGCGCCTATGAAAATACAGCTTGGCGTAAAGCTCACCAATGGCTTGGGAGCGGGCGCGAATCCGGAGATCGGGCGCAAGGCCGCGCTCGAAGATTCCGACAAAATTATCGAAGCCCTCGAAGGCGCGGACATGGTTTTTGTAACCACCGGCCTGGGCGGCGGTACCGGCACCGGCGCGGCGCCGATTATTGCGTCGTTGGCGAGCGAAATGGGCGCGTTGACGGTCGCGGTCGTCACCAAACCATTCGCGTTCGAAGGCAAACGCCGAATGCAGCAGGCGGAGCGCGGTGTAGCCGAACTCATGGATGCGATCGACACAACCATCGTAATCCCCAACGAGAAACTGCTTGCCGTTGCGCAAGACGCGGGCTTCTTCGAGTCGTTCCGTGTGGCTGACGACATTCTCCGTCAAGGCGTACAAGGGATTTCCGACATCATTACGATTCCGGGAATCATTAATCGCGACTTCGCCGACGTGAAGGCGATTATGGCGCGCATGGGATATGCGGTCATGGGCACGGCCAGCGCCAACGGTTCTCGCCGCGCTACTGAAGCTGCGCAGAAAGCGATTGCCTCTCCGTTGCTCGAAGCTGGAGCCATCGACGGCGCGCGGGGAATTCTCATCAACATCACTGGATCGGCGTCGCTCAAGCTGGCCGAGGTGCAGGAGGCGTGCAGCATCATTCAGAATGCCGCGCACGAAGATGCGAATATCATTTTCGGCGCAGTGCTGGACGAGAAGATGAAAGATGCGGTGAAGATCACCGTCATTGCGACCGGGTTCAAAGATGAAGACCGTCCGCGGCGGAAAACCGAATCCACCGGATTCACTGTGCATTCGGACGACGACTTCGACTCTGAGCCAGCGCCTCCGCCGATGGTGATGGAAGCGCATCAACCGGCCCCGGCTGCTTCGCCGGAGGTCATTTCGCTCGACAACATGCGGACGGCCATGATCGCAAATTTCGAACAGGCGGACTTAGACGTGCCGGCGTTCTTGCGGAAGAACCGGGAAAACTAACTCGCGTAACGATCAGAGTGCCCCACCCTTCTCGCGACTTTTGCGAGCGGGTGGGGATTTTGTTTCAGTGTGCCTACCCAGTTATATTTGCCGTCTGCGATAAAATAACGCTCATATCTCATATGGCGTAGATGATTCCTGAAATTTCGAAATTTAGAGTTTCGGATCCTGGTGCTTACTAAGTGAGTCGGCGCTAGCCCTACCAATGCTGATAGCTGCTGAATCTTTTCATGCCTGAGAACCTGACAAAAACCGAATTGCCAAAAGCTTACGAACCGGGCGCTATCGAGGCTCGGTGGGCGGAACTCTGGGTCAAAGAGAAGCTTTTTTCTGTTCCTACGCCGGCGGTAGATGACACGCGTCCGGTATTCACTTTGCTTCTTCCTCCGCCGAACGTGACTGGCCGTCTGCATATGGGCCACATGCTCAATCAGACGCAGATGGATATCGTGGTTCGCTGGCACCGCATGCGTGGCTTTGTGACACTTTGGCTGCCGGGGACGGACCACGCTGGGATTGCCACACAAATGATGGTCGAGCGGCAATTGGCCGGCGAAGGCAAGCGGCGAACTGATCTTGGACGAGAAAAGTTCATTGAGCGAGTTTGGGAATGGAAAAAGCTATATGGCGGCGCGATTCAGGACCAGATGCGCCGCCTGGGCGCGTCAGTCGATTGGGACCGCGAGTATTTCACCATGGACGAAAATCTTTCGCGTGCGGTGCGCGAAGTTTTTGTTCGCTTGTACGAGCAAGATCTGATCTATCGCGGCAAGTACATCGTGAACTGGTGTCCGCGTTGCGCGACGGCAATTTCCGACCTTGAAGTGAAGCACGAGGAAGTTCCGGGAAAACTGTGGGAGATTCGCTACCCGGTGGTTGGAACGAATGAGTTCATTACCGTGGCGACGACTCGTCCGGAAACGATGCTTGGTGATACCGCGATTGCGGTGAATGAGCGTGACGAACGTTATAAGCATCTGCACGGGAAAAGGGTTTTACTGCCGCTGATGAATCGCGAGATTCCGATCATCACCGACGAACTGGCGCAGCCGGAATTTGGAACTGGCGCAGTTAAAGTCACGCCAGCGCACGATGCCAATGACTTTCAAGCCGGACTGCGGCACAACTTGCCGCAGATCGAAGTCATGGACGAGCATGCGCGAATGAATCAGAATGCCGGGCCTTACGCCGGACTTAAGCGTGAGGAAGCTCGAAAACGCGTTCTGGAAGATCTCCGCGAGCAGGGATTTTTGACCGGCGAAAAAGATTACACGCTGGCTTTGGGAAAGTGCGACCGATGCGGATCGGTGGTTGAGCCCAGGCTGTCGACTCAGTGGTTTATCAAAATTCAGCCATTGGCAGAGCGCGCGATCGAAGTGGTTGAGAAAGATTACATTCGCTTCACGCCAGCTAACTACCGGCAAATTTATTTGAACTGGATGCGCAACATTCACGACTGGTGCATTTCGCGACAGTTGTGGTGGGGCCATCAGATTCCGGCGTGGTATTGCGAATGCGGAGAGATCATCGTCGCGCGTGAAACGCCGAGCTCGTGTGCGAAATGTGGTGGGTCGAAGTTGAAGCAGGACCCGGATGTGTTGGATACGTGGTTTTCGTCCGGGCTGCTGCCGTTTACCGCATTGGGTTGGCCGGAAGCGACGCGGGATTTGGAGGTGTTTTATCCGACATCGCTGCTGATTACCGGCTTCGATATTTTATTTTTCTGGGTTGCGCGCATGATTATGTTGGGCTGCTGGTTCACGGCGCCTCCAGAGAAGCCGGGGTCGTCGAGGGCAACTTTCGACGGGCGAGATGCCCGTCGCCCCACAGCATCAGAACTGAACAATCGAGAGGTTAGGGAACGGGCGTCTCGCCCGTTTAAGGCTGCTCTGAGTGATGATGAACTTCGCAGCTCTGTTCCATTTCGCGATGTCTACATTCATGCTCTGGTTCGCGATGCTGACCGGCAGAAGATGTCGAAGACCAAGGGCAATGTGCTCGATCCCATTCAAGTCATCGAGAAATATGGAACCGACGCAACGCGATTCACTCTGGCGGCGATGTCTTCGCCCGGAACGGATATTGCGTTCAACGAGAAGCGCACGGAAGGTTATCGCGCCTTCGCCAATAAAATCTGGAATGCGGCGCGGTTCATGTTCATGAACATTGAGCGGATTGATCCAGGCCTGCGGCCCGCAACCACGGGCGTGAACGCGCGTCCCTACATGGGCATTGCCAATTTTGGGGCCAGTGCCCTTGAAGATCGCTGGATTTTGTCGCGCTTCAATAACGTTGCGAAGAATGTAAATGAGTCGCTTGCGGCTTATCGGTTCGATGAAGCTGCGAACGCTATCTACGATTTCTTTTGGGGCGAGCTTTGCGACTGGTATCTTGAGTTGATCAAACCGAGGCTGTTGCCTGAGTCGGATCATGCGCGGGGGACGTGCGCTAATCTGATTGGACTGTTCGAAGCTTCGCTACGGCTGCTGCATCCGGTGATGCCATTCATCACAGAAGAAATCTGGCATGCAATGTACGATGGGAAGCCTCCGCTGAAGTCCCTGGCACTGGCTGATTATCCGCAAGCGGACGACGCGCAGGTTGATCGGACCGCTGAAACCGAAATGGCGATCCTGCAGGATTTGATTGCCAGCATCCGGAATCTGCGGGCCGAGCTTAAAGTCGAGACGAAGCAGCGGGTACCGGTTGAAATATTCATGGCGGATCCAGAAGTCAGGGGTCTGATCGAGAAAAATGTCGGGGCATTGGAGCGACTGGCGAATGTCGAGCAAGCTCATTTCGTGGATGAAGGCTTGGGAAACGAGTCGGCGGTGCGAACCACCTCACGTTTTGATGTCCGACTGGTTTATGAGCAGAAGATTGATGTTGCCGCTGAGTGCGAACGGCTGAAGAAAGAAATGGAAAAGATTGAAAAGGGTATTGCTACCGGGCAACGGCAGTTGGGTAACGAACAATTTCTGGCGAAAGCTCCGGCGCTGGTGGTGGAGAACCTGAAGAAACAGCAGCAGGAGCTGGCGGTACTGCATCAAAAAACCCAGAGCAAGCTGAATGAGTTAGAGTGCGATTAAGGAAATAAGCGGGTCTGCAACCCGCACGACAGCCGGGGGCGGCTGTCGCCACATACAACAACTATGGACTTCAATAGCCGGCGCATTACTGCGATTCTCGAAAACGCGCTGCTCGAAGATCGAGCTACGCGCGACTCTACCAGTTACGCGTGCATCGATCCTAACCAGCGCGCAGCGGGCACGATTCTGGCAAAGCAAGACTGCGTTCTTTCGGGGCTGGGCGCCGTGGCCCGGATTCTCGACGTGTATGCCATGCTCGATGGCGCAGTGGTCTCGCACTATGAAGTGACCAGCCATCCCGAAATTTTTGATGGAGTGCGATTGCACAAGGGCCAGACGATCGCAGTCATTCGACATAATGCACGAGTGCTGCTCTCCTGCGAGCGGGTAATTCTGAACCTTTTGCAACGATTGAGCGGCATCGCTACGCTGACACGCCAATTTGTAGAGGCCATATCCGGCACCAAGGCCAAAATCCTGGACACGCGAAAGACCGCGCCCGGACTGCGCCCGCTGGATAAATATGCAGTGCGCTGCGGTGGGGGGCAAAACCATCGGCTTGATTTGTCAGATGGCGTATTGATCAAGAACAATCACATCGCGCTGGCGGGTGGAATAAAGCCGGCGCTGGAACGCGCTCACCGCAACCGGCGCGGCACGCAGATCATTGAAGTAGAAGTCCGAAATCTGAGTGAGTTGGAAGAAGCCCTGGCAAACGGCGCAGAAGCTATTCTGCTGGACAACATGCCCGTCGCGGAGACTCGCGCCGCGGTGGAGCGCTGTTCGATGTCAGAACGCCGCATTCCACTCGAGAGTTCAGGCGGAATTAATCTTGAGAATGTACGAGCCTATGCCGAAACCGGCGTGAACTTTATCTCCGTAGGCGCGCTGACACATTCGGCCCCTGCGGTGGACATGAGCCTGCGAATGACCCCGGCCTGAGTTCGGCAGATTTGCCGTGACAGCTTCGCTCCCGCATAATTCCAGCATCGCGAAAACAACGTCAATTCGGAGCCCGCGCCGAGCGTCAATCGCGCAGGCGAACGAACATCAGACGGATGAGCGCTTGGGGCGAATCATCGGCGTGCTGATGAATTACTCGACAACCGTAATCAGCGGAACCAAGCTGGCACAGGAGATCGGCACAACCCGTTCTGAAGTGTGGCGGCTGGTGCAGCAACTGCGAACCTTTGGTGTCGAAATCGCCGGACATCCTTCGAGCGGATATCAGCTGACCGCAGTTCCCGATCTTCTTTTGCCGGAATTATTACAGCCGCTCGTAAGGGGTACGATTTTCAAGGAGCAGATACATCATTATTACCGGGCGACTTCGACGAATACACTTGCCATGGAAGCCGCGGCTGCAGGCGCTCCCGAGGGAAGCGTGTTCCTTGCCGAGCAACAAACTGCCGGGCGTGGGCGGGGTAATCATCAGTGGCACTCGGCAGAATCGGCGGGGATTTATTGCTCTGTGATCGTGCGCCCGGCTCTACCTCCTTCTGAAGTTCTGGTCTTATCGCTTGCGGCAGGATTGGCGGTGTGGGCGGCCGTGCAGGAAATCGATCCGAAGGTGGTAGCTGACCTGAAGTGGCCGAATGATCTGCTGATCGATGGCAAGAAGTTTTGCGGAATCTTGACTGAAATGAACGCAGAAGCAACTCGAGTGCGCCACATCGTTATTGGTATTGGCATCAACGTGAACCAGACTGAGTTTCCGGACGACCTAAAGCCGACTGCTACATCGCTGCGCATAGCGACTGGGAAAAAATGGTCTCGAGTTGATTTATGCGCGGCTTTGCTAAAATCGCTCGACCGCGAATACCGGAATTTAACTTCGGATTCTGACGCTCACGAGGACATCCTCAAACGATTTGAGGAACAATCTTCCATGGTGCGCGGGAAGATGGTGCGAGTCGAGGAGAATGGTGGATTCGAAGGAGTCACGGAAGGGCTTGATCCGCGCGGGTTTCTGCAGGTCCGCACTCAGGCTGCATTACGAATTGTGTACAGCGGGACGGTAAGACTGATCACTGGTTAGTAATCACTGCTTATGCTTCTTGTTCTTGATGTCGGCAACACAAACACGGTGCTCGGCGTATTCACGCGGACTGCGTCAGACCCTCGAGGAAAATACGAGAAGCTGGCGGCAAACTGGCGCGTGACCACGCGTGCCGCGCAGACCATCGATGAATACGGCGTACTCTTTCGCAATCTTTTTTCGATGGAAGGATTGGAGCCGAAGGATATTGGAGGAATCGTAATTTCTTCCGTGGTGCCGCCGCTCGATTCCACCTTGCGTCGCGTGTGCGAGCGCTATTTCGAACGCAAGCCCTTGTTCATTGAACCAGGAGTTAAGACCGGCATGCCGGTGCTTTACGACAATCCAGCAGAAGTCGGGGCTGACCGGATCGTGAATTCAGTCGCGGCCTTCGAGAAGCACGGGGGGCCGTGCGTCGTAGTGGATTTCGGAACCGCGACGACCTTCGATTGCGTAACAGCCAAGGGCGAATATCAGGGCGGTGTCATAAGTCCAGGAATCGGAATTTCTGCCGATGCGCTGTTCACCCGCACCGCGCGATTGCAGCGAATCGACATTCGTAAACCGTCCCGCGTGATTGGGACCACTACGGTCGGAAGCATGCAGTCCGGTCTTTATTACGGCTACCTCGGGTTAGTGGATGGAATTTTGGAGAGGCTGCTCGCCGAACTCGGGAAGTCGACCAAGGTGATCGCGACCGGCGGACTGGCGCAATTGATTGGCTCAGGATCAAAATACATACAAAACGTGGACGAATTTCTGACACTTGAGGGGCTGCGCATTTTGTGGGAAAGAAATGCTGCCGACTCGAAGGGGGAGCACGCGGCGAAAGCTCGATCCGAACATGCCAATCGGTCGAAAGCTGGTTCTTAGATGCGAGTCTTGACATTATCGCTCGAATGCTTCTTTTCCTCGCTTGACTGAACCATTTACCACAGAGAGCACTGAGGTACACAGAGGAAAGCCACAGAGTGAACCCTAGATGTCTTGCTTTAAGCTAAAGGCTAAGAGCTAATAGCCAAGAGCTTCTTTTGCAAAACTACTTTAATTACTTCACTGAAATCGAAGAACATTTTCAGCGCCAGCGTGGCACCATCCTGATGCTCTCGACACTCGATTGGGCACTGATTGAAACCTGGAAAGACGCCGGAGTCCCTCTGGAAGCCGTGCTACGCGGGATCGACGCGACTTTTGAAAAGTACAATGCGCGGCCGTCGAAGAGCAAAAAAGTGAACGGGCTGGCGTATTGTTCTCAGGAAGTGCTCGCCGCCGCAGAAGATATGAAAGAAGCGGCGGTAGGCACATCGAAAGAGACAAATACAACTAAAGGTTTCGATTCGGCCGAAATTGCAGGCTTCTTCCGTCGCAATGCAGCCGAACTCGAATCGGCCAAACTGCCGGCCCGGCCTGGCATCTCGCCGGAAGCTGTGGCACGGGAAATATCTGCGGCCCTGAAGCAGCTGGCTGACGAAATAGAATCCAAAACTTCGACATCCCAGCTCGAAGATCTCGAACGAAGACTCACGGTGCTCGAAGAAAAACTGTTCGCGGTTCTTCTAGCTGCCATTCCTGATGACGACGCTGTCTCAGTTCGCGCCCAGGCCGATCGCGACCTCGCCCCTTATCGCAGCAAAATGCCGGCTGCGCAGATCGATCAACTGCAAAAACAGTACACCCACAAAAAGTTGCTCGAAAGGTACAACCTGCCGAGACTGAGCTTGTTTTATATGTAGCTTTGTGGGACACACACGAGAGCCCACTGGTATTTTCGTGAAACACATGGGTGAACAATACGTTCGGTGCACTCTATTGTTGCGTAGCAAGATATCTTAGATATCGCACCGCAAAATATTCATTGGTCGGACGGTCATCGCGCATCACGGGGGCTGAGGGCGACGCAGCGACAATGTCGTCGACATTGAACTCGTTATTCAGCAGAATATCGAACTGACCGACTGGGGTTATCGCGGGGCCCCACTCAATGAAGTCCCTGGTCGCGTTCGCGCTAAGTTCGCCAGCGAGATCGTGCGACGTACGCTCGGGAATTGGCCAGTCGCTGGCCAGTAAATGAACACCCCATCCTTCAATAGAACGAAAGGCTCTGACGTGATTGAATGAAAGCTTGATGGCTTGAGCTATCGATGAGCGGAGGAGTGGGTCGCCAGAGTAGGACGGCAGCCATTGCTCCAGAATTCCGTGCGGCTTGAGGTGTTTTTTGGCCGTCGCGTAAAACTCCTCGGAGTATAGGAGGCTTGAGCCTGCCGCAGAAAGTGGAGGAGGAGGATCGATCGTAATGAGATCAAACTTGTCCGAAGTCCGATCAAGATATCTTCTGCCATCATCAATGATTACATGCGCGAGCGGAGAGTGCAGCAATTGTGGCGCGTCGGCGTGGTAATACCACAGAAGCTTCGGGACGCTCGGGACCAGGTCAACTGCAGTTACATGGATTCCCCATGAGAGTGCGGAACGGAATGTGGTGCCCATGCCAAAACAAATCACCAACACGTTGTCTGGCCGATGGTCCATAAAAGCCAAAGGCAAGTGCGCCATGGCTTTGGTTGTCGGAGTCAAGGTTGTAATTCCGACTCCGTTGACCAACAAAACCCTGCTAAAGCCCGTGCCGGCCGCAATCACGGTGGCGGTGCTATCTCTCATCAGGGCGTGTCGTGGGTAGTGGCTTTCGAAACTCTTGGGTTTAAGGGTCGCGAAAAGCGTGAGTGCCAGGAAACAAGTCGCCGCAATCCTTTTTCGCCAGATAGCCACATTGGAATAGTGATGAACGAAGTTCGTTAATCCGAACAAGATCCACGGGGCCGCAAACAAAAACAGGCTCCAGCGCTCGCTAATTCTGGGAAGCAATATGAATCCGGCGACCAGCGGTCCCAGAATGCACCCAAAGACATTGACGGCATAGGCGTGAGCTGCGCGGTCAGCATCCCCTTGGGACCAGAGGTCGACCAATTGCGGCGTGATATAGCCTAGCGCCGCGGAAAACGGCGCTATACCCAAGAGCACTCGCAGCAAAAAATTCATGTGGCCGGGCTGGCATGCGAATAAGGGCAGGACAGCCAGCAGGGATAGCGCGGCCAAAGAAAACCAGGACTTCGATTCCGGATTTTGGGCAAAACTGCGGTACGCGAAGGAGCCTAGAAAAGTGGCGCTGAGATACGTAACCAGGATCAATGCGAATGAATACACCATGACGCCGACAAATGGGGTATATAACCGAATCCAGACGACCTCCATTCCCATGCTGGTAAGGCCGGTCATGAAAAGCACGGCAAGAATTCCCTGATTGCTGGCGCTTTTAATTGAGACGTTCAGTTCTGGTGCGATCTCTAAACCAATTTTTCGCGTACGCGCAAATGCGAACGCGGAAACGGCGATGAGGAAATTAAGCAGCATTCCGACAAACAAAGTGAAATGGAACCCGCGAAACTCAATGATGGCGAGCGGCAGGATCGCGCCTAGCATGGCCCCGAGCAAATTCGATACATATAAAAAACTGAAGGAACGGCGCGACTGGTATTGTGGATCGCTGCGAATCGCAAACATTGCCAAAGGAATAGTCGCACCCATAAGAGCGCACCAGGGCACCAGGGTGAATGCAATGCATACTCCAGAAATCAAAGAGTACGCAATTGACGAGAACTCAGTCGAACTCGCAAGATGCGAAAGGAATCGATGGCCAACCGCTAACTCGGAGGGAACAGTCAGGGCAGAAATGCCAATCAGGAGTTCCGATCCGGCGTACAACCACAAAGGCGGAAAGGAAATTTTTTGTCCGTAACGACGGATCAGCTTGCCGGCCATCAGAGAGCCGATTCCTAATCCACCCATGAATGCAGAAAGAACTATGGAGACAATCGGAGTGGTTACCCCGTACTGGGCCATTGCCAGGCGGAGCCAAACAAGCTCATACAATATTCCGCATAAGCCTGAGACCAGAAAGAAAATGAAATACCAGAGCATACGGAGTCTGAACACTTATAACTGAAGTGGTGGCACGCGAGAAGTCATCACACGGATGACTCTGGTTCCATCGCGAAAGATCCGAAACCAATGCAACTGAAGATCGAAAAACTTATATATGGCGGAGACGGACTTGCGCGCCTGCCTGCCGACGAGCAGGGATCCGGAAAAACTGTTTTCGTACCGTTCTCAATCGATGGTGAGCAAATAGAGGCGCAGATCGTCGAACAGAAGCCAGGGTTCGCGCGGGCACGGCTGGAACAAGTCATCGAGCCCTCACCTTATAGGGTTGAGGCGAGCTGCCCTTATTTTCTGAAATGCGGCGGCTGCCAATATCAGCATGTCAAATACTCGCGTCAGCTAGAGGCAAAGTCGGCGATTCTTCTCGAAACACTAAAGCGCACAGCCAAGGTCGAATTGCCGAATGATCTAAGGGTCCATCGCTCGCCGGAATGGAATTACCGTAATCGCACGCGGCTGAAAGTGCAGAACACGCCTGAGTTCGCCGTCGGTTATTACAAGTTTCGTTCGCATGAACTTTTGCCGATTGAGCAGTGCCCTATCAGCTCGTCGCTTATCAATCATGCAATTGAACAGATATGGGCTGCGGGTCGGAGTGGTGGCATTGGCACAGAAGTCAAGGAAATCGAACTATTTGCCGACCACGCAGATGAACGACTGCTGGCCGAAGTTTACTGCGCGACACGCACATCGAAAACTGCCGGCCAGGAAATAGCCGGCACACTAGAACAAATTCTGTCGAGCGCGATTGCTGTCGCAGTTTTCGAAGCGCCTCCGTCAAACCAGTTGATCGAGCCGAAACCATTGGCGGGATTCGGAGAATCGGCGCTGATTTATGAAACAAACTCGGCAAACTACCGGGTAAGCGCCGGCGCTTTCTTCCAGGTAAACCGTTTCTTAATTGATGAACTGATTGCGA
>DATNAF010000197.1:0-10404 GCA_035572845.1 Terriglobales bacterium | reverse complement strand
CATCAGCCGTCAGCTTGGACGGTCGAGATTCCCGATCTTGGGCGGCAAGCGTTTGCCTATGCTCTGGTTTACCTGATGGCTAACGGCTGAAAGCTGACAGCTATATGGTCGCCCTCCTCACCATCGAGCTCCAGATCGAGCACGCACAGTCCCTGAAAGATAAACGCCAAGTCGTGCGCAGCCTGAAAGATAAGCTGCGCGCACACTTCAACGTAGCAACGGCTGAGCTTGACGCCTCAGGGCTGTGGAACCGCGCAACCATTGGCGTGGTCAGCGTCTCCGATTCGCGCGATTATCTCGATGGCTTGATGAAGAATGTCGAACGCCAAGCCATGCGGATTGCGAATAACGCCGGAGCCGAAGTGACAGACTCGTTCGTGGATTTTTTGTAACATCACCACGGAGTGTCATCCCGAAACGACGCGCGCGCGCGTCTGAGACAGTGCGGTGGCACATTTGGGAAGATACGTGACTAGCTTTAGCCTCGATGACCTTCGTTTTACTGCACTACATAACTGCCCCAAGGCTCGGGTACACTCCCTAAGGTATGTCCGCGGAGCCGTTTAAGAGTCAAATGCAAGGATTCAAGGTTGCGAGCCGCGCCCTAACTCTCGCACTCTGTGCACTCTCTGCAACAATCCTGGTTAGTCTTTTCCGTTGGACACTGGTCGAATACTTAACACCGTTTCTTGAGCCGATTCTTGAGTTCGGGATAGGTATTTTCTTTCTTGTCTCATTGGTTTGGTCAGTAGTTCAACTGATTAGAAAACGGAGCGAAATCGCAATCGGGATTCCTCCTCTCACCGTAAATATTGCAACTGCCCTTATCGTCATATTTGTGCCATTCACTGCGTTGACGACGAACCTCAATTTTCGGCTACACTTCACTGCCCGATCGAATGTCGTTGCTGACGTGCTCAGTGGCAATTATGAAAGCCAGATTCAAAACGCGGGGGGAAGAGGTGATCTTATTGCTTTACCTAGTCGACTCTCATATCTTTCCAGTAGCGGAGGAGAGATAGTGCGGTTTCGCCGTCAAAGCGACACATTAATCCTCTTTTTCGACTATCGAGGAATTCTGGATAGCTTTTCTGGATTTGTTTACTCGACGGACGATCTTCCACCCAAAACTGGGGACTTCGGAGGAGAGTTCTTCGAAGTTGATCGTCTGCGAAAGAATTGGTTCTGGGTGTCATCTAGGAACTAGGTTTCCCTAAACGCCGTAAGCCTCTAAGTTCCGATACGCTGCATCACCCCTTTGACATTCCCTTAACACTCATTTCTGATATTCTCATCGGTTTTACGTGAGAGGTCTGTGTGGAAAAGCGAGGGGCCAAATATCATCGGGAGCGTTTGGGCGAGGCTCTGCGGGAGGAGATTGACACCATTGTCGAAGGTGAACTGGCTGATCCTCGCATCGGGCTTGCGACGGTGACTGCGGTTGAGATGGCTGGAGACGGGAGATCGGCACGTGTGCTGGTTTCGGTCGTCGGAGACGACGAAGAATGCCAGCGCAGCATGGAAGGCCTGGTTGCCGCGTCGGCGTTCATTCGTCACGAGGTGGCTGACCGCCTGCATCTTCGGCGGGCTCCGGAATTACTGTTCATCCTCGATCGTTCAGATAAGTTCAATGCGCGCGTCGACCAGTTGTTGAAGCGGACGAAGAGGAGTTGATCAGGTTTTGAAAGCAGAGTTCCCATGCTTGACCAGGTCCTAGCCGAGATCAAACGCCGCGAGCGGTTTGTGCTCACCTCGCATGACCGCGCGGATGGCGATGCCGTGGGATCGAGCCTGGCTTGCCAGCAAATTCTCCGCTCCATGGGGAAAAAAGCGGAAGTGGTTTTGCGCCATGGGGTTCCTCGCGTTTATCAGCAGTTGCCGTTTGCTTCGACCGTGATTCAATCCGAACGCGTCAATGGGGATTACGACGCCGCAATTCTTCTGGAGTGCGACAGCATTCAACGCGCGCGCCTGGAGGGCTTGGAAAACCAGTTCCTTATCAATATTGATCATCACAAGAGCGGTCGCACGTTTGCGCATGTGAACTGGATTGATCCAAACGCTGTTGCCACTGCGGAAATGGTTTTTCGCATGGCCAAGCAAGCTGGCGTGAAAATCACTCCGGAAATCGCAACCTGCCTTTACACTGCGGTGCTCACAGACACCGGCGCATTCATGTTCGAGGGCACCAGCGAGCACACGTTTGAACTTGCGCGTGAGCTGGTGCTGGCAGGAGCTGATCCGGCGCGTAGTGCGCGTCAAGTTTACTTCGGACACTCCACGGCAAAGATGCGGTTGCTGGGCGCGGCGCTTTCAGCTTTGCAACGCGAAGGTCCGCTGGCGTGGATATGGGTGACGCAGGAGCAGATGGACCGCGTCGGCGCGAAAGAGGAAGATTGCGAAGGCTTGGTGAATTATGCTCTCGCAATTGGTGATGTCGAGGTCGCAGCTTTCTTTCGCGAATTGCCCGACGGGCGCTTCCGTGTGAGCCTGCGCAGCAAGGGCCAAGTTGATGTTTCGCGCATCGCTACCGAATTCGGCGGCGGTGGCCACGCTTGCGCCAGCGGTTGCGCGGTGGAGGGCCCGCTACACGCCGCGGTCGAGAGCATCCTGGGCAGAATCAGGGCTACGCAAAATTTCCAGTAAGATTCTTTTTGCCCGTCCGTTTAAAAGCCTTACCACAGAGCGCACTGAGTTACACAGAGGAACGCCACCGAGGAAACCACACCGAGTGAAGAACCGCTCACGTTTTACTGACTGGATCCTGCTGCTGGCTGTTCCCGCATTCTTTTTTCTTTGGAAGCTTGCGGCCTTCGGGTTGATCGGCGCAGATGAGCCCCGCTATGCGCAGGTCGCGCGTGAAATGCTGGCGCGGCATGACTGGATCACGCCGACTCTGGGCGGAATTCCATGGCTCGAAAAGCCGCCCCTTTATTACTGGCAGGCAATAATTGCATTTCGCCTTTTCGGTGTAAGCGATTGGGCGGCCCGTTTGCCTTCCGTGTTCGACGCGTTCCTGATGGTGCTCGCGGTGTATTGGTTTTTGCGGCGCTTCCGTTCGGGATCGGAACTCGATGGCGCACTCGTGCTCGCAACCTCGGCCGGGATTGTGGGATTCTCGCGCGCCGCCTCGACCGACATGCCGTTGACCGCGGCATTAACGATTGGGATGCTGGCATGGTATGCGTGGCTTGAGAGCGGCGAGAGAAAAGATCTGCTGATCTTTTATGGGTTTCTAGCATTAGGTACGTTGGCTAAGGGTCCAGTCGCGCCCTTCTTAGCTTTCGGGATCATTGTAATTTTTGCAGCGTTGCAGCGGCGCGGGCGTGTTGTTCTCAACACGCTTTGGGTTCCCGGGCTCTTGCTGGGCTGCGCGGTCGCCCTGCCCTGGTACGCTGTGGTGCAATTGCGCAATCCCCAGTTCTTCCACGTGTTCATCGTGGAGCACAATCTCGCGCGGTTTGGAAGTAACTTATATCACCACCCAGAGCCGTTCTGGTACTACATCCCCGTCATGCTGCTGGGATGGGTGCCGTGGTCGATTATCGCGATTGTCGCCCTGGCTGGGGCAGCGCGTCAATTGCGAAATCCGGTCGCGGATACCTTACGCTCGTTTTTGCTGATCTGGATTGGCGTGGTCGTGATCTTTTTTTCTTTGTCACAATCCAAGCTGTCGGGATACGTGCTGCCTGCGATTCCGGCGGGTGCGGTCCTGGTCAGTAGATTTATTTGGGCGCGATCTTCCAAAAAAGCTTCGAGATGGCTTCGTTTTCTTGTCTCAGCTGGCCAAGCCATCCTGGCAGGTGCGCTGGTTTTTGCAGCCTTGGTGGTCCAATACCTGGTGCTTGAGCATCGGGTTCCGTGGAACGCAGCCGCGGTCCCGCTAACAGTTTCCGCCGTTCTCGCAATTGCAATATTTGTTTTACTGATCAAGTCTGATTTGCGTGCCTTGCGTCTCGCCACTCTCGTACCCACAATTTTGGCCCTCGCCATAGCGGTACGCTTCGGCGCCATGCCGCTAAACCAGACACTTTCTGCACGGCCGGTTGCGAACGAACTGGCGAATCTCGATCCACACCACCTTCCGGTGGCTGTATTTCTGGCGCCACGGGAGACGGAATTTGGCCTCGCGTTCTATCGCAATCAAACAATTTCCAATTATCAAATGCGACAGATTCCACCGGGAGAGCATATCGTGGTCGCCGCCCAAGGCTTTCAAAAAAGTGTTGCCAAAGATAGCGGCAGAAAAGTTATATACCTGGGGAATTTCGTGCCGCAAAAATTGGAATATTTTTACGTCGCCGCGCGATGATCTGGATCTTCTTCACAAATGCATTGCCCTTCCTTGTTCCCTCGGTTTGATACTGCCCTTCCCTGCTACTAAACTCAGGGGTTGCTGCGCGGAGATTTGCCGGTTTCCTGCCCGGTGATCTCGTAGGACTAGGTGGAGATTCTCGACCTCAGGCACTTTTCATCGGCCGATCTGCGTCCTTTGCTGGACGATGAGATCAAGGTGTGGGCCGACCTGCTGTGTTGGGACTACACCGGCTCCGCAGAAATGATCTTGCGCTACATGGATGCCAAGTTTCTGCCGGGCTATGCTGCGGTTTCCCGCGGAAATGTTTTTGGCTATTCGTTTTTCGTTTACGAAAACAATAAAGGCGTGATCGGCGATCTGTTCGTGCGCGACGGCGAGAACGGAATGAATCGAGGCGAAGTCGAGCGCCGCCTTTTGACGCATGTCATCGAAACTCTGCAGCAATCGCCGGGCGTACACCGCATCGAGGCGCAACTGCTGGCGCACGAAATCGGCTCTGCATCAAAACCCTTTGTGGATCAGGGATTCAGCCGTCATGCTCGGCTGTTCATGACCTTGCCACTGGCGGAAATGCAAAACGGCGAAAGCAAACTTTCCGCACAATTTGAAATCCGCCGCTGGACTGAGCACGATTATCAGTCTTCCGCTGGCGTAATCACTGCGGCATATCGCAATCACGTCGATTCCGAAATCAACGACCAATACCGTACGCTCAGCGGCTCCCTGCGATTTTTGAACAACATCATCCGTTTTCCCGGCTGCGGCACATTCGATCCCGAGTCGTCGTTTGTTGCGGTTGATCGCGAAGCACATTCGCTCGCCGGCATCATTCTGTGCTCACGCGTGCGTCACGATGTCGGCCACGTGACTCAGGTCTGCGTGCTGCCGGATTACCGCGCCCACGGCCTGGGAAAATTGCTGATGGCGGCCACGATGCGCAATCTGAAGCAGCGGAAGTTTTCTACGCTTTCTTTAACCGTAACTGAGGCCAACAAGCGTGCGATCGAACTGTACCATCATTTGGGATTTGAAACTAAGCGCGTGTTCGACGCGTTTGTGTGGGAGGGATAAACAGCTTTGCTTTTAGCCGTTAGCTCTTAGCCGTTGGCTTGAATCCGACGAAATGGCTTTGGTTGACGGACAGCGTATCGAACCGATTGAAAGTCTGATGAACCGAAAAGCTAAAGGCTAAGAGCTAACGGCTAAAAGCTTCCTAATGCCTTAACGCCCACATCACCCAACCGGCCACGATCAGCCCGCCCATGAACATTGCGAAGCAGTAAAGACCGTAGCGGACCTGTTCGCGGGAGGTGTCGCGAACGGTGATTCCAAAGACCACAGACGCAAAAACGGAAAACAGCAGGGCGGCGTTAAAGTGAGAAAGTACCATTAAGATTTTTTACCGATCGCGATGTGGTAGGCATCAGCAACGCTGATGAAGTTCAACAGCCCGGCAACGATGAGGTACTTGGTTCCGTAGTCCGCAGTGGTGTGCGGAACGATGGTGTGGCCAAGATCCATGGCACGGCTCACGATGTACATTCCGCCTGCGCCCAAGTCGCCGATAAAGCCCAGAATATCGAGAATGTCCCCGCCATTCGGACGGTAAATACGCCCATCCATAAGCAGCCCCAGCACAAACATGATGACGATTGACGCCATCAGCAGCAGGCCGCGAATCCAGCGCTTCTGGATGAGATGTCCGGCGCCAGGGATGAGCCAGGCCACTGCCGGAGCAACCACTGACATTGTGCCCGGAGTGCTGGACGTATTCTTTGAAATTGGATCTCTTCTAACGGGGGTAGTTGCCATATCTTCGTGAACTCGGCCCTAGCCGTCCACCCTGACTTCAAGAATTCAGATGAGTACGAGCTCTTTTTGCATTCTACCAGTTACTTCAGCGCTCTTGCTGCGGACCAGCATGTTGATCTCGCTGCGCACGCCGAACTCCGGGAAATAGGCCCCCGGCTCGATCGAAAATAGGGTGTTAGGCAGAAGGCGGCGCTCGTCGTGGATTTCGAGGTCATCCATGTTGGCGCCGTTGGCGTGCACCTCGGTTCCAATCGAGTGGCCGGTGCGGTGGACAAAATAATTGCCCAAGCCAGCCTTTTTAATTTGATTACGGACCGCCTGGTCTACTTGATATCCAGCTATGGTTTTGCCAGAGGCAATCGATTCTTCAACGAATTTCGCGCCCGCGTCGCGAGCATCGCGCACGGCGTTAAACACTTCCTGCATGCGGTCTGATGGCGCCTTGCCCACGAACCCTGTCCATGTGATGTCGTAATAGACGGCATCCGGCACGTTTTTCTTGGCCCAGATATCAAGCAGGACAAAATCGCCTTCGCGTATTGGAGCCGAATTTGTGCTGCTCGGCCCATAGTGAGGATCGCCGCTGTTTTTATTTACCGCTACAACTGGAGCGTCCGTGCACACTAGATTCTCTCGCCGAAACCCTTCCAGAATCCATTGTTGGATTTCGAACTCGTTGGTGCCGCCATCGCGGACGCGGCGGCCAATTTCCTGGAATGCAGCGGCTGTAATTTTGTCCAGGGCGTCGCGGGCTGCGAAGTGGGTTTTGATCTGTTCTTCGGTCAGAGTAGCTTCGAAAAGGGCAACCAGATCACCCGAGCTCACAATATTCTTCCCCAACCCGCGTATCAGTTCCAGCGTTCCGCCATCGACCAGCGATATCGTAAAAATGCTGTTGTTGGGCGAGTATTGCATGGCGACATCGCGATGCCCGGCCAACATTTGCTTCAGGCCTTCAAATAATTCCTGCCAGGCTGCATACGAACGCTTCACACCGGGCAATGAGTCCAAATGTCCGGCTTCGATTTTATGGACCAGTTTTTGCGGATCACCTTCCGCTGGTACGAGATAAAACCAGCGGCGCGTGACCATCAGCTTCTCGGGCAATCCCAGGACGTGGTAGGCAATCGAATCGCGATGGTGGTGATCGCAAAACAGCCAGGCGTCAAGGTTCCGTTCGCGAAGGGCAGACTGGATTGCGGCAAGGTTCATATGGGAGCAGATATTGTAAATACTCCCGCACAGTTTGACCTAGCGGTTAGTGATTTGCGAGGGCCGCCGCCGATTCGAAATCGCTCCCTATGGCGACGATCACGATTGCGCCGCCAAATCCTGATAAACGCGTTCGTTGGACCGATCACGAAGCACCGAATAACTTCCGTATAGCCCGTTAACCGTCGAGTCAAGAGCGGATTGTTTTTCACAAGATCACATGCAATGAAAGATTCTGTCGTGATACGGTGAGCTGCAAGTGCGGCAAGCACGGCCCTTGGCGAAAATTAGGCTTCGGTGGCCATCGCTTTTGCGAGAACGGCATCAACGGACCCATTGTGAGGCTCGGCGGGATAGCGCGGCAGCAAGAAGCTGAGCGCCGCACCAACCGCACAAGTCAATGCAAGCGCGGCAACCATGCGCGGCTGATACATTCCTGCGCGATCATAGAAATGGCCCACAACAATTGGGCCTGTGGCACCACCAACTGCATAAGCTGTCCATGTAAGGCCGTAAAGCGCGGCAAAATGTTTCCTGCCGAAGTAGCGAGCGATTAAGTAAGGTACAACGTCGGCTTCGCTGCCCAAGCCATAACCCATCAGGGCCGTTCCGGCTAAGGCTGTCGCCGCAGTCGATGCGGTTGTTAATGCGAGAATGCCGAGTCCCGAAATCGCCAGCATAAGCGCGGCAATGTACGGCGCAAAGAAGCGGTCAAGCAGCAGACCAGTCGTCAGGCGGCCCATGATGCCCGTGGCTCCCATCACTGAAAGGGTGAGTGCAGCGCTCTGCGCTGAAATGCCGCGTTCAGTCAGCAACGCGGCGAGGTGAGAAATAATTCCGTTCGAGCCGAAGGCCTCCAACATGATCATGACTGCAAAAATCCAAAAAATGGAACTGCGCAGTGCAGAGCCGATGGAAACACCACTCTGAAAGTGGTCATCGACCTGGGCCACGGGCACAGGTCGGTTGCGCACGAGAGTTGCTGTGAGCGGAATTCCCAGCATGGCAAAACAGCCCAGGGCCAGGTAAGCGTGGCGCCAATCGTAATGACGGATTACAACTTGTGTGACCAGCGGAATCACGATCGAGCCGGTGCCACTACCAGTCAAAACCAGAGCCAGCGCGAGCCCGCGCCGTTTCTGAAACCATGTGAGGACTGCGCGTGTGTAGGCGAGCTGCGCCGTGCCGTTTCCGACAACGCCAAGAACGAAATACGTCAGATAAAAACGCGAGATGTTGGGGGTGAGAAGGCTGAGCGAGGCGTACGCCGCGGCAAAGACCAGAATGCTCGGTAAAATAATGCGCCGTGGCGGAAACCGGTCTAGAAGTGTGCCGATGCCCGGCGAAAAGACGGCCACCGTGATTGCCGCAATTCCGAATGCGCTTGAGATTGCTTCACGGTGCCAGCCAAAAGATTTTGCCAGTGGCTCAATAAACAAACTGAACGTGTACGGCATGATCGCTGCGAAACTGACCATGACGCCGACAAACGCTGCAACGCACACACCCCATCCGGGGTAGCGTATCGAGCTCTCGGTTGATTGGTTCTTTTGTTGAGTTGCCATTTGATTTGTATGTTCTGGGTTAAGGCGTCACTTTGCCGGTCGCCAGATAATCTTGCGCAGGAATACCGAATGCGTCCGCGACACGATTGAAGAAGGCGAACAGTGCCGTGATATAGACAGATTCAGCGATTTGATCCTCTTTCCATCCGGCATCTCGCAGTTTTTGTACGTCCTCAACTGTTGAACGATATGCAGCGCGAGTAATCAACTCCACGTATTTCATTAACACACGCTCGGCCGGACTCAACCCAGCTTCATCGAGTTTGCCCTCGAGAATTGCCTCAACACATTGATCGGATGCTCCCTGAACACGCAGGAAGTAGGCATGGCTGTCCAGTCAATATGGGCACCGGTTCAAGTAAGAAACGTAGCTGGCGATCATCTCCTTGTGTCGTCGTGCGAGATGGCCTTCGGAAAAGTGGATCGTATTTGAGAACTGAACTACCTGCTGCAGGAAATCCGGCCGTGCGCCGAAACACTTGATGATGCCCGGGACCTGTTGCCTTCCTGATCCCGCTCGCCAAAAGTCATAAGCGGCGGCGGTTGCTCCGGTCGCTTCTGCGTCCTCTGTGATTTTGATTTTTGTGCCGGGCTTTGCCGCTGGTGAATCTTTCGATTTAGCATCTTGTTCAACGTCGCTCGCCATTCCGATTCTCCCCACTCCGGCAATGTCTGGTGGCTACGTAGCTGGAAAAGGTCAAAAGCTAAACTAGCGGGCCACGCACAACAATAGTAGAAAAGCAGTAGATCTGGATTGTCGCATGTTGACCAGTGCCGTGTGTTAATGGCGTCCAATAATGCTTTTCCATTATTGCCCGTTCAACATACATCCCTATAATCGCTGAACTTCTACTCTCAACAATCTTCCGCACGAGGGGACATGCGACAATCTTCAACCGCACTTCGGATCTTGGCCACCCTGCTGTTTGCAGTTCTCGTGAGCCGCTTCAGTCCGGCTCAGCAAATCACTGGGACAATTCGTGGGACCATCGTGGATCCAAACGGTGCAGTCGTGAGCAATGCGACCGTGACCGCTGCGCAGATGGAAACCGGTCTGGTTCGGAGCACCGTCGCTGGTCGCGATGGCAGTTACGTTTTTCTGGAATTGCCCATTGGCCACTATCAACTGCAAGTACAGTCGCAGAACTTCGAAAAGTATCTACAGCAGGGCATCTCCTTAAATGTTAACCAGGTCGCGACAGTTAACATTCACCTTCGTGTTGGTTCAGACAAGGAACAAGTCGACGTACAAGCTGACGCTGCGCTTGTGCAGGAGGCGATAAGTAGTCTAGGCGAGACGGTAACGCAGCGCCAAATTCTTGACCTGCCGCTCGATGGGCGAAACTTTTCTCAGCTGGGAACGTTGCAGCCAGGAGTGGTGCCATTAACGCCTGGCTTATTGGAAGCGGGAGGACCTGCGAGGCAAAACCAGGCCTATGCGGTCGATGGCCAGAGGCCGGAATCGAATAACTTCATGATCGATGGCGCCGATAATGA
>DATNAF010000196.1:0-2588 GCA_035572845.1 Terriglobales bacterium | reverse complement strand
TGGCTGGCGGTCGTCGATGGCAGCAGCCACTACGCCATGGTCGAGCGCTTTGAATATGAAGCGACAAAATCCTATCCAGGTAAGGCATCCGTTATTTTTTGGACCAACGGTCCGGAAATGAGGCTGAGCAGCGATGGGGTGCCCTCGATGAGCTCCGACCCTGACGCAAGCCCGTACTATGAAGAGGCCGAACTCAACAGTCCGATGTGCCGGTTGCGTCCTGATGAAAGCTGCACATTTGAAACTGAATGGTTTCCCACGTGCGCAGGAGACGAATTCCACGGCGTAACCGACGCGGGAATTTTGATCAAGCCGCTGCAAGCCGCTTGGGACCACGACAAGGTCAGATTGTCAGGATCGTTCGGCATCTTCTTTTCCGGCCACCTGGTCGCGCGTTTTTATGACGAGCATGGTTCATTTCTCGGGACAGTGCCAGTTGCTGCCGTGAAGCCAGACGAGCCGGTGTCGCTCGAGTCGGAAGTTGCACCTCCTCCGGGGAAAGCCACGCGAGTGTCACTTCATTTGGAAGATGAGAGCGGCCTCGACCGCGGCTCTCTGAACGAAGTGCAAATTCGGCCCGGGGACAATCGCTGACATGATGCTGGCTTGCCGAACAGTCATCCTGCTTTTGCTTAACCTGCTGTGCGCGAGATTAATAAGCACGGCGCAACAAGCGCGTCCTCCAGTCACCACGGAGGTGAACGTAGACGCCGTGGATCTGCTCGTCCGGCCGGTCGGTGAGAATTGGACTTCCTACAACGGCGACTATACCGGGCGCCGCTATAGCAATTTGCGCGACATTAACGCCGGCAATGTCGCACAACTCCGCGCCGCGTGGGTATTCCATCCCGGAAACTCGCAAAATCTGGAAGTCACGCCAGTTGTCGTCCGCGGAGTTATGTACGTCACGTCCTCTAATAATGTATTCGCCCTTGATGCGCGGACCGGGCGCACGATCTGGCATTACCAACGCGCGGTGAGTTCAGGATTAATTGATGACGCCGCAGCGCACAAAAATCGCGGCGTCGCCGTGTGGCATGATTCCGTTTATTCGGAAACTGACGATGCGCATTTGCTATGCCTTGATGCTCGATCGGGTGGCTTGAGATGGGACGTTGAATTTGCCGACAAGACGAAGCACTATGGCGCGACCAGCGCTCCGCTGGTAATAAATGGTTCGGTGATTGTGGGCTCGTCTGGAGGTGACTCCGGAGTTCGCGGCTTCATAGCGGCCTACGATGCAGGCACCGGAAAATTGAAGTGGCGTTTTTGGACCATCCCCGGCCCGGGGGAATTTGGTTCCAAGAGTTGGCCCGGAGATTCGTATTGGCATGGAGGCGCCACAACCTGGATGCCCGGCACGTACGATCCGGAACTCAACACTTTGTATTGGACGACCAGCAATGCGGCGCCTGATTTTGTCGGAGACACGCGCCCCGGCGACGATCTCTACACCGCTTGCGTGCTGGCCTTCAACCCCGATACGGGTAAATTGAAATGGTATTTCCAGTTCACCCCTCATGATTTGTATGACTACGACGCGACTGAAACTCCGGTGCTCGTCGATACCGAAGATAACGGCGTAATGCGTCACCTGCTGGTGCAGGCAAACCGTAACGGCTTTTTTTATGCCTTAGATCGGACAAATGGCAAGTTTTTACGCGCCACGCAGTTCGTCACAAAATTGAATTGGGCCAAAGGCATCGATGCGGCTGGCCGTCCGGTCCTTTCAGGAAAAATTCCAATTGCAAAGGGAGAGTACATCTGCCCAGGGATCGATGGCGCCACCAACTGGTATTCGCCTTCTTACAATCCCGACACTAAGCTTTTTTATGTAATGGCCCTTGAGAGGTGTGATCAATATTTCGCCAGCCCAAGAAAGTTCAACCATGGCGAGACTTTTTACAATACCGGCACCAAGCGCCCGACCAACGAACACTCGCAAAAAATTCTACTGGCCCTTTCTGTGGCGGATGGGAAACCGGCGTGGAGCTATCCGCAAGTCGGCCGCGGAAACTCGTCAGGCGGAACGCTGACAACCGCGGGTGGTCTGGTGTTTTTTGGCGATGCCGCAGAATCTTTCGAGGCCGTCGACGCAGCCTCAGGTCATCCTCTTTGGCATTTCAACACCGGCCAAAGATTCGTAGCTTCACCCATGACCTACGCCGTAGGCGGAATCCAGTATGTAGCCATTGCAGCCGAAAGCGATATTTTTGTGTTCGCGCTTCCACATTGATCAAGAGTTGTTTTATTCGAAAGCGAAGCTATAGAAGAAGGCCGACCATGAATCGTTCGAGGATTTTTCAATACTCACTTGTGATCGCGTTAGCACTTGCAAGCGGCATAGCGGGATTTTCAAAATCAGCAGGCACTCTTGCAAAGTTTCAGCTGCAATCCATTTCCCCACAGTTCTGGGATCTCGTCGACCGGAACGCGAAAATCACGGTTGTCGCCACAGGATTTAAATTCACCGAAGGCCCGGTTTGGGATCCAGCGGGATATCTATATTTCAGCGACGAAGCTGGCAACAAGATTTACCGCCTTTACCCGGGCGGCAAGAAAGAAGAAGTCATCTCGATCGGCGATCC
>DATNAF010000195.1:0-12429 GCA_035572845.1 Terriglobales bacterium | reverse complement strand
TCGCGTTTCAGTTTTCCCGGCAGAGCAGCAGGATTTTCGTGCGTACGCTCGCGGAATCCGCCTTTCATGCCGGTGCCCAGCGTGATGCTGCTCTCGCCGAATTTGTCGCGCAGTCGGTCGGCGGCAGACAAGACGTTCTCCCATTTTTCACGTCCGTGATCTTCCAGAAAATCGAGTTGTGCTGAATAGTGCCCAAACGACGATGCCTGAACTCCCAACAGCCGCACCTCAGCGCCTTTGCGCCAGTTGGCATGAAAAAGCCGGTATATCTGCTTAAAGATTTCGTTGTCCAGCTGAGTAGGCGATTCGAGCGAATGAGCGCGGGTGATGGTGGTGAAATCTTTGTAACGCAGTTTCAGCTGTAAAGTTCTCGCGCGCAAATGATGCTCCCGAAGCCTGCGCGCCACCATTTCGCAGAGCCGCATCAGCGTGGCCTCTAGTTGCGCCACGTTCGCCGTATCCTGATCGTAGGTGTGTTCATGGCTGATAGACTTCGCGCCTTCATCTGCGCCAATCTCGCCTTCGAACCAAGCGCCTGCGTCTTCGCCGCGGGCCTTGCCGGCCAGGGCCACTCCCCACTTACCAAATTTCTGTTCAAGATCGCCGTCGTCAAACTTAGACAAATCGCCCACTTTGCGAATACCCAGCGAATGCAGCTTCTGCTCAGTGACTTTCCCCACACCGGGTATGTCGCGCACATCGAGCGGCGCGAGAAATTTCGATTCGCGGCCAGCCAGGATGAACAACACTCCGTTCGGCTTAGCTTTGCCGGAGCACACTTTTGCAATCAGCCGCGACGCGCCAATTCCGATCGAGCAATTGAGTTGGGTTTCCGCCTTCATCCTGTGGTGAAGTTTGTGCGCGGCCAGCAGCGGCGGCCCGTGCAGGCGCTCCGTCCCTGTCATGTCGAGATATGCTTCGTCGATTGAGACCATTTCCACTTGCGGCGAAAAGCTGGTCAGGACCTTATGAGCTTTTTCTGAGCACTCGCGATAACGGTCAGGATGGCCATTCACAAAGATCGCTTGCGGGCAGAGTTTGGCCGCGGTGCGAAGCGGCATGGCCGAATGCACTCCAAACTTGCGCGCTTCATACGATGCCGCCGAAACCACGCCCCGCTCATCGCGCTGGCCTCCCACGACGACTGGCTTACCTTTAAGAGTTGGATCGAACAGTTCTTCCACTGAGACGAAGAACGCGTCCATGTCGACGTGGAAGACGGTTCTGGGAAGGGCGGACATGATCACACCAGAATGGTCTGCGCGTGCTGCTGACGAACGCGATCGTACACTCGCAAATATTCACGAGCGGAAACTCGCCACGAAAAATCTTTGCTCATGCCGTTGCGCATGAGCCGCTGCCATGATTCCTGATCGCGATACAACTGCATCGCCTGATGAATCACCCGCAACAATGCCTCGCCGCTGTATTCCTGAAATTTAAACCCGGTGCCTTTTTTCGTGCGTTGCTCCCAGGGATCAATGGTGTCGTCGAGGCCTCCGGTTGCGCGCACAATCGGCACAGTTCCGTATTTCAAGCTGTACAGCTGGCTCAGACCGCTAGGTTCATAGCGCGACGGCATGAGAAACATGTCCGCGCCTGCATCAACCTTGTGCGCGAGGGCATTGTCATACGCGACTCTCACACCAACTTTTTCAGGCATGCGACGCGCCAGCCGCAAAAACATCTCTTCATAGAGTTTGTCGCCACTGCCGAGAACAGTTATCAGAACATCTTCGAGCGCCAGCCGATCTATGATTTGCCCAATTAGATCAAAGCCCTTTTGTGCCGCGAACCTCGACACGATACCAATCACCGGCAGATCGAGACTGGCCTCTGCCAATCCAAAGCTGGCCAAGAGGTCTTGTTTGCACTCGCGCTTCCCGCTCAAATCTTCGGCGGAGTAATGTGCGGCGATGTACTTGTCGGTCTGGGGATTCCATTCGTCGTAATCAACGCCGTTCAAAATACCGGTCAGGTTTTGCGCCCGGTCCTTCAACACTCCTTCTAAACCGAAGCCGAATTCGGTTGTCTGGATTTCCTGGCTGTACTTGCGGCTTACAGTGGTGATCATGTCGGAGTAAACCAGCGCGCCCTTCAGGAAATTCACATTCCCGAAATATTCCATCTTGGCGATGGTAAATAAATCCCACGGCAGAGTGAGCAGCGGCAGGATCTCGGGCGGAAACAGGCCCTGATAACCCATGTTGTGGATAGTGAAAACCGTACCGGTGTCGCGAAACGCTGGATCTTCCGAATACTGCGTTTTCAATAAAACCGGCACCAGTGCCGCCTGCCAGTCGTGACAGTGGAACAAATCTGGCACGCCAAGAATTTTTGATGCTTCGAGAACCGCCCGGCTGAACAACGCAAAGCGCTCGGCATTGTCCGGGAAGTCCCCAGACGCAGTACCGTAAAGTCCTTCGCGATCGAAAAACGGCGGATAATCGACAAAGAAGAAACGGACACCAGGATATCCGGCGCCAGTCAGGATCGAACAGAAACGATATCGATCATCAAAAGGCACCGTGATGCTCTGAACGACGGTGCGCTCTTCGCTGATGCGGGTATGCCGGTAATGAGGAATATAGACGCTGACTTCGTGTCCAGCGGCAGCCAGAGCGCGTGGTAATGCGCCGACAACATCTGCCAACCCACCTGTCTTTGAAAACGGAACACATTCGGAAGCGACGAACGCGATGTGCATTAGGCAGTAGCTCCGGCCGTGTTTTTGTCTGGCTCCGCGCTATGATATTGCGGGACGTTTGAACAGCGCTATGCGTCCAAGTCTAATCGGCAAGATGAACGAGGGTCAATGAAGGTTTCGCGCGCGCCTGTTCCAGCAAAAAAACCAAAACTGGGACAGCATTTTCTAAATGACACCGCAGCAGCGGTGCGCATCGTGGAGTCGCTTGGCGATCTTTTGCAGAGCACGGTGCTTGAGATCGGGCCGGGGCGTGGCGCCCTGACCAACCTGCTGGCAAGGCGGGCGCGGCGCGTTATTGCGGTTGAAAAAGATCGCGTGCTCGCTGCCCAGCTGCGAATGCATTTTTCGCTGGCGCCGAACGTTGAAATTATAGAAGGCGATATTCTCGCGATCGATCTTGATTCGCTGTTTGGGCCGAAGCCAGGCAGCATGCGCCCTGGCATGGATGTCGCGCCGCAACAAGTCCGCGTCGTCGGTAACCTGCCTTATTTCATCACCTCAGATATTCTTCTGCGGCTGTTTGAATACCGAAAATATTTTGAAGTCTTTGTCCTGATGGTACAAAAAGAAGTTGCTGACCGGCTGGCCGCGAAACCAGGAACCAGCGAATACGGCTTGCTGTCCGCTACCGCGCAGTTGTACTCGAAAGTAGAAAAAGTTCTGACGCTACCGCCGGGGGCATTCTCGCCACCGCCGAAAGTCCACTCAGCGGTGGTACGACTGGTGCCATCGACGCGTTTTGAAAAACTCCACGTCGATGAAAAGGGATTCATCAGTTTCCTAAAACTTTCATTCGCTCAGAAACGCAAGACGCTGTGGAACAATTTGAAGGGGCGCTATCCATCTGACGATCTTGAACGCGCCTTGGCCAAGGCAAAAGTAAAGCCATCCGCGCGCGCAGAGACGCTCTCACTCGAAGCGAGCGCCAATATCTTTCGCGAGCTGCCGGCGCCGAATGGCTCCGCATCCAACGAAGCATAACGATATGCGTGAGATTGTCCGCGAACCCGCCGTGGCCGGGCGTTTTTATCCGGCAAATCCCGAACGCCTGCGCACAGACATCAAGTCTTACCTGGCTGCCGGTTTATCTTCCGGCAAGAAAATGCGAGCAATGGCCTGTATGGTCCCTCATGCCGGATACATGTATTCCGGGCAAGTGGCTGGCGCCGTCTTTTCGCCCCTGGAACTTCCGGGGACTTGCATTGTACTGGGCCCGAATCACACCGGCCGTGGACATCCACTGGCGATAATGAACGAAGGCTCATGGCGAACGCCGCTAGGCGAAATACCCATCGATTCGGACCTGGCGGAGAAGCTCATTCAGGAATTTCCCGCACTGTCAACAGACTCAGCCGCGCATCGCTCAGAGCACTCGATCGAAGTCGAGCTTCCCTTCCTGCAAGTCTGCCGGCCTGACATCAAATTTGTTCCAATCGCAATTGGCACGGGACAACTCATTCTTTTGGAGCAACTCGGCCAAGCGCTGGCCGAGGTTCTAAACAAGACTAAAGACCGAGCGCTGATCGTCGCCTCGAGCGACATGAATCATTACGAAGATGACGCGACAACCCGCGTCAAAGATCACAAAGCCATCGATAAAATTCTTGCCCTCGATGCGCCCGGCCTGTACCAAACAGTGATGAATGAGAGCATAAGCATGTGCGGATTCGGTCCCGCAGTGGCGATGTTGACGGCTGCCAGACGATTGGGAGCGCAAAAAGCAGAATTGGTGCAATACGCTACTTCGGCCGATGTCTCGGCTGATCACAAGGTCGCCGTAGGGTACGCCGGAATTATTATTGGTTGATCACTTCCCTGCAGTAGCAAGTAGACGCAAAGCGCGGGCCCGGCTGACGTTCATAATTGACGAGTCATTCGCAATGTCCTTCAACACGGGAGCAATCGCGGCGACATCGCCCAGACTATTTTCCCTCTGCATTTCTTCCATTCGCTTCAGTTGATCATCGAGCGCCAGTTTCTGATATTTGTGTAAATAAACAAGGCGCCGGCCAAACTCCATTGTGGTGGACAGGTTTTGGAAAATCGAAGTGAGTTGCGTAATCGGCTGCGACATCGAGTAGTTGTAAGTGGCTTGGGAATTATGGCCCGCATCTCTGTACGCCAAAGTCTTTGCGCCGGTGTTGGCAATGTTCTTCTGGCCAGAATCGACCTTACCGGCGAAATAACGCGCCTTTTTGGCCAAATCAAACACCTGCTTGCGAATGTTTTCCGAAACTGCAAACTCCAGCGATGCGGCATCTGCGGGGTCACCCCGGTCGTCGACCTTGCCATTCGAACTGTAGGAGCCCTGGCCATCGCTAGCGATCACGATTTCATAATGGCTGGGATCTGCGCCTGGGAAATCGAGAGTAAAGCTAATGCTCGCGGTGGTCTGTTGACCAAAAGCGGCGAGGCAGAGTGTTAGGGCAATCAGTAGTAGCGGCGGGGCAAGCTTTCGTAGAAACATTGCCAAAATTATGCCAGAAGCTCTGGTTTGAGGCTTCCACGCGATAGGCGCGAAATACATGCGCTCTCCGCCGAGTTCCTTAATTTGCTTGCCTTTTCTACAAATGCAATGTAAATAGATTGCCACGATGTTGCGGCGTCTCGGTCCTCCTGCAGTTATTAGTGCAATTTGTTTCACTCTCTGTGTTTGTAACTCTTCCTTGCTGGCACAATCGTCTGGCTCGCAAGAAAAAACGAATTCGCCCGAGAACAGCCACCCGCTGAACGTTCAAACCGCACCTGAACCATCCAAATTGCAAGAAGCATTCATCATCCAGAAATTAGCCACTGACATTAGCTTTGAGGATGATGGCACCGAAACCCATCAGACCGAAGCCCGCATCCAGATACTTTCTGAAGCTGGTGTGCAGCACTGGGGAGTGATTTCCTTCTCATACCAGAAACTGAACCAAGTGCTTGATATTTCTTATGTGCGGGTCAGGAAGCCAGACGGCACGGTGATCACAACTCCCCAGGAGAATAGTCAGGACATAACGTCTGAGATCAGCCGTGTCGCACCGTTCTACACCGACCAGCGTGAAAAGCATGTTGCCGTCAAAGGTCTGGCGACGGGAGATGTTCTCGAGTACTCGGTACAAATCCATGTGGTCAAACCGCTAATTCCGGGCCAGTTTTGGACGAATTATGAATTTGAACATGACCAACTCGTAACGGAAGAGACTCTAAAAATCAGTGTGCCCGCCGCTCGCAAGATCAAACTTAAAAATCGTGGCCCCGCGTTCCAAGTTTCTAACGAAGCTAATAAACGCGTTTACCAGTGGGCCTATTCCAATCCCAAGCGGAAACCGGACGATGAGAGCGACGAAAGCGCGGTGTGGAAACAAGCCCGTGGTCTAAATGACCAACCCGACATCCTGCTCAGCAGCTTCGACTCCTGGGATGCGGTCGGCCGGTGGTACGACGCACTACAGGCAGATCGCGTCAAACCTACGCCCGAAATCCAAGCAAAGGCCGCCGAACTCACCAAGGGTCTCACTGACGACCGGGAGAAGCTCCGCGCTATATACGATTATGTGAGCACCAAATTCAGATACATCGGCATTGCACTGGGGGCAGGACGCTACCAACCACATATGGCTGGCGAAGTTCTCGAGAATGGCTATGGCGATTGCAAAGACAAACACACTCTGCTGGCTTCACTTCTCACGGCAGCGGGGTTCAAGGTCCACGCAGCCCTGATCGATTCGCAGCGAGACATAGATGCCGATGTACCTTCGCCAGGGCAGGTCGACCATGTCATTAGTGTTGTGGAACTCTTTACCGGCCAAATCTGGCTAGATACGACTCCCGAAGTCTCTCCATTTGGTTTTCTGATGGGGCCACTTCGGGGAAAGCACGCGCTGATTGTCCGATCAGGACCAGAGTCGACCTTGGAAATGACGCCCTTGAACCCGGGGCTCAAATCTTCCCAGACGTTCAATATGAAAGCCAAACTCGATGATACTGGGCATCTCACGGGCGAAGCCGAACGGATTCTCGACGGCAGTGATTTTGAAGTTTTGTTGCGTTCTGGCTTCCGCGTGACGGCGATGCCTCAATGGAAAGACCTTGTACAAAGAATCTCGTACGGGTCAGGATTCGGCGGAGACGTTAGTAATGTAAACGCCAGTTCCGTCGAATCGATTGACGAGCCATTCCGAATTTCTTACTCGTATGACAGAAAACAGTACGCCGATTGGGCCAATCACCACACCAGTCCACCGTTACCTATTCTTGCTCTGCCTGACATCAAAGAAGGCAAAACAGCTCCTTCGGCACCCATCTGGCTCGGTGTCCCCGGCGAAGTTAAGTTCCACGCCACTATGGAATTACCGAAGGATTACAAAATCGAACTCCCCAAGAACGTTGACGTTAAAGCGGAATTTGCAGAATATCACGCATCTTATGAAATGAAAGATGGCGCATTTGTGGCCGACCGCCGTCTGATATTGAAAGCTTCAGAAGTGCCAATCTCGTCCTACGAAAAATATAAAGCTTTTCGAAAACAGGTCTATGATGACCACGACATTCAAATCGCAGTCCTCCAAAATAATGGCTCCTCCGATACGGCCGCACTAAGCGCCTCCACCAATAATCTTAGGCAAGCAATCTGGGCGCTTCCCCCTAGTAGCGATCCGGTGGCTGCGCAGTATGAAGAGGATGCTCGCAACGCTTTCATGCAAAATGACCCTGAAAACGGTATCTCATCTCTACGGTCGGCGGTGGAGAAAGATCCTAAGTTCGCTCGCGGCTGGCTTTTGTTGGGATCCGTACTCAGCGCTAAACAAGAACAAGATGACGCTATCGAAGCTTTTCGGAATGCGCTATCCGCCGACGACACTCAGCCGGTTTGCTACAAGTTTCTGGGTTTCGCCCTGATGGCTGGGCACAAGTTCGAGGAAGCCAATTCGGTTTGGGAACGTCTGGTAAAGATTGCCCCGCAGGACGTGGACGCACAAGCTAACCTGGGAAGTTCACAAAATGCTTTGAAGCATTATTCCGAAGCTGCAACTGCATTTGAAAATGCGGTCAAACTTTCGCCATCAAAAGTAAGTTTGCGCCTCATGGTGGCAAATGCTTATCTGGAAGCAGGCGACCCTGAGAAGGCGAGAGCTGCATTTCAAGAAGCAATCAAGCTCGATTCGAGCTCAACAGTTTTGAACGACATCGCTTACGAACTGGCCGAGAAGAATGTTGATCTGCCTCTAGCCAAGGAATATTCGGAAAAAGCAGTCCTGGAAGAAGAACAATCCTCCGCCGAAGTTCAAGTGGACGGCATAAAACCAGCCGACGTGGAACGCACGGTAAAGCTAGCCATGTTCTGGGATACGCTTGGCTGGATATATTTTCGGCTGAACGATTTCGAGCATGCCGAGAAATATTTAAATACCGCCTGGGTCATTTCACAAAGCCCAACCATCGGCCAACATCTTGGCAGGGTGTATGAGCAGCGGCATCAGAAGCAGTTAGCGACGCATACTTATCAACTCGCGCTATCCTTGGCTCCAACAGGTGCTGATAGCGCAGCCATTCGGGAAAAATTGCACCAGCTTGGCGCTACACCGGATACATATAAGGGTGCGAGTGAACTTAGTGAGATGCGCATGTTTCATCTACCGCGAATTGCCAAAGGCACGGCTCAGGGTGAATTTTTTATCATCATCGGCCCTGGACACAAAACCGACGCCAAATTCATCTCTGGGACAGAATCTTTGAAGACGCTTGGGCACGCAATTTCTCTCGCGAAGTTCAATGTTGATTTCCCGGACGACAGTCCAGCCCGTTTGGTTTTTCGAGCGGTTGTCGGTTGTTATCCGTACAGTGGGTGTTCTGCGGTAATGATGACGACTTCTCAGAATTCCAAATTGCCCCCGTTTATACGTCAATAGCCCTCCTCTGATGCTGAAAGTATTCTGTCCTTGAAAGTTTGCACCGACCACTCAGTCAGTCATCCGCCTTCCCAGCCTCCATCCAATCGCGCTATATTCTCAGGTCGTTCTAAATGGGGGTACGTTATGGCAACCGAGGTCAATTCAGACGCAGCGAGGCAGGAAATCAAAGCCAGGAGTTTTGGCGAAAACATTGAAAGCGATCTCGCGCCAAAATTTCTTCGGGTTGTCGAAAATGCGGCCATTGCCTGCGCCCGCACCATGGGTCGCGGCGAGCGCGAATTGTCGGACAAAGTGGCCGTCGAATCTATGCGCCGCACCATGGATTCCATCCCCATGCGCGGCAGGATCGTAATTGGCGAGGGCGAACGCGATGAAGCTCCCATGCTCTACATTGGGGAGAAACTGGGAGCGGAATTTTCTGACGGCTCCGAAGTTCCCGAAGTTGACATCGCCGTCGATCCGCTCGAAGGCACGAACTTGTGCGCCACGGGCGCTGCGGGCGCGATCACGGTGCTTGCCGCCTCCGAAGCGGGCGGGTTGCTGAATGCTCCCGATTGTTATATGGAAAAAATCGTGGTCGGGCCTTCCTGCAAGGAATCGGTTGAGCTGGACGCGCCAGTTGCCGATAACTTAAAGAATATTGCCAAGCGGCTGGATCGTGACGTACAGGATTTGACGATAGTGGTGCTGGAGCGGCCGCGACACGAAAAATTAATCGCGGACATCCGGGCCACGGGAGCTCGCATTCGCCTGATCAGCGATGGTGACCTCTCTGCTGGGATTGCGGCAGCCGTTATCGGTACCGGAGTTCATGCGGTGATGGGATCCGGAGGCGCGCCGGAAGGAGTAATTACCGCCGCTGCAATCCGGTGCCTGAATGGATATATGGTCGGTCGCCTGATCATCAACAAGCCGGATCTCGAAGAACGCATTGCGCGCATGGGCATTCGCGACAAAAGCCGAATTTACCGCGCCGAAGACCTGGCTCCGGGACAGCAAATCATGTTTGCTGCTACTGGCGTAACCGACGGCGCTTTGTTGCGTGGCGTGCGGTTTTTTGGCGAGGGCACTCGGACATCGTCGATTGTGCTGACACTCATGACCGGCAAGGTTCGCTTCATCGACAGCACTCACCTGGCGAAAAAAGCAGATGTGAAGGTGCGGTTCCTGTGATCGTGTCCGAGACAATATTTCCTTTTCAAACGGTCAGCTTGTCGGATGCTAAAAAGAAATTAACCGAAATTATTGAGCGCGTTCATAATGGCGAGAGAATAGGAATTACTCGCGGAGGGAAGTTGGCCGCCGTCATCATCCCTCCCCATTCGAAGACCAGCCTGAAGCGGATTTTTCGCGACATCGAAGAAGTTCGAAAACGAACCACGCGGCACGACAAAATCAGCATTAAGGATCTGGTCGACGAAGGCCGGGCTTGAAACGCTTCATGTGGGACGCGTCCGTGTACAACTCCTTGCTGCAGGAAAAGACAGCCGAGGGCCGGCTGTCCCCACGTGGACACATTCTGCCCACTAGCCACTGACCGTTGGCCACTTGTATCATCTAGATAATGGCTGCGCATTCCTTCCAGACTGACGATCGACGGCTTGAGATAATTCACGAAAAAGTCCTGGCCCTTGAACGCCTCGACTTCGATGACGGGGTTGCGCTGTACCGCACGGGCGATATTCTCGCGGTCGGCTGGCTGGCGAATCATGTGCGCGAACGCCTGCACGGGGACAAGACATACTTCAATGTGAATCGCCATATTAATCCGACAAACGTTTGCGTTGCTGCCTGCCGACTTTGCGCTTTTGGCAGAAAAAAGGACTCTCCCGGCGCATACACCATGGCCCTCGATGAAGCGTTCGAGACTGCCGCGTCAGGTTATAGCGAGGCGGTTACGGAATTTCACATTGTCGGCGGCCTGCATCCCGATCTGCCGTTTCAATATTTTCTTGATCTCGTTTCCGGGTTGAAGCAGCGCTTTCCTCAGGTGCATCTCAAAGCTTTTACTATGGTCGAAGTCGCGTATTTGGCTAAACGCGCCAAGCTGTCAATTGCGGAAACGCTTCAGCAGTTAAAAGCTGCGGGCGTCGATTCCCTTCCCGGCGGCGGCGCGGAAATCTTTGCCGATCGCATTCGTCATATCATCTGCGATCACAAGATCGACGGCGATCAATGGCTCCAAACTGCGCGCCTCGCACACAACATAGGACTGCGCTCCAACGCGACCATGTTGTACGGCCATGTTGAAAATGAAGAAGACCGCGTCGACCACCTCTTGCGCTTGCGGACATTGCAGGACGAGACCAGCGGCTTCCAGACTTTCATTCCACTAGCTTTCCATCCCGACAACACGCCGCTGGAACATCTTCCCAGGACCACTGGGATGCTCGACATCAAGCAAATTGCCGTCGGTCGGCTTCTATTGGACAATTTTCCCCACATCAAAGCCTACTGGCAGATGCTTACGCCCAAGATCGCGCAAATTGCCCTACGCTTCGGCGCCGACGATCTGGATGGAACGGTAATCGAAGAAAAGATTTATCACGATGCCGGCGCGACCACACCTCAAGGCATGCGGCGGCAGGAACTGGTGCGCTTGATTCGCGAGGCAGGCCGCGAACCAATCGAGCGTGACACCATGTACCGGCCCGTCATCAGAACCGAAACCTCAGTTACGGTGGCAGTTTGATCTTCTGCCTGGGCTAGAAAAACTCATTCATATCGGTCGCAGTCGCCGAGGCAGCGGGAAGATCTTTGATCCCCAGCAATTCCATGGTCAATCGCAGAGTGCTCTGGTGCTGGTACATCGTCGTCGATTGGAATCCTCGCCTTACCGGTGAACCGATCAAGATGGTGGGGATATGCCCCCCGCCATTCGCCATGTCATCGATCGACGATTCATCCCAGGTGTAAATCAATACCGAATTGCTGAATGCAAAGCTGTTGATTAATGGTCCGACATTAGTCTGGATCCAGGAATCGATATGGGACAACTTGTCAGTGTCACTGCAATTCGATGCTTCATTCGGGCAGTCGTGCCCGTCGTTGGCGAAATCCGGAACGATCATCGCGTAATCGGGTAAGGTCCCATTCTGCATGTCTGTCGCAAGCTGCGTGAACGGGACTACATTGGCAGCCTGACTGGAACTATTCAGCACGTCTGAGAAATATGTGAATGGGTTGTGGTCCTTACCGTATGGAACAACGGTCGGTCCCAGGTAGCCGACATTCGGAAGGCTGTCCGCATAGATCTTCCACTTCTTCCCTGCCGCGGTAATAGCGCGGACGACATTATCTGCGGTTACAGTGCCGGTATAGGTGTCATCGGTGGTGACCAGATCACCCACTGTGAGCATGAAATAGTTGGGCAGAGAATTGTGGCGATTGGCATAGTACTGTGTCGCCAGCGAATACTGCTGCGCCAGCGAGTTGGTAAACGGCATCGCAGGATTCCCTATGATGCTGCTGTAGCTGTGATTCTCCTCGACCAAAACAAAAACATGGGCTACGACTGGAATTTTGTTCGGCGGAGGATCGGACGCGCCTCCTCCGCAGCCGAACTGAATGGCTGTCAGAAGAAGGCCCAGTGAAAAGGAAAACCATATCCGGTGACCTGAGCGACCTCTTAACATTGGGATTTAGAGAGTCACTCCCTCAGCTGAGTTGCTTAAATTTTCCTAATAGGGAGCTTTTCCGGCCCTAGTGAGTAATAAAAATGGCCCATCTGAGTACCGAGTACCGTTATAAAACTCAGCTTTACAGTTTCATTCGATTTCCAGAGTTGCTCCCACCTCACGGGTGTAAAATCGAACCTGCGAAGGC
>DATNAF010000194.1:0-21981 GCA_035572845.1 Terriglobales bacterium | reverse complement strand
GGCCGATACGCGCATTCACGGCACCACAAAACGTCAAGTCGCGGCCATGTTCGCCGAAGAGCGGCCGAACTTACTGCCGCTGCCAGTCGAACCGTTCCGCTATTACCAATACGGTGAGCGCACGGTGCACCTGGATGGCTGCGTGGAAATTGAGGCGGCTTATTACAGTGCACCGCCGGGTTGGATTGGCCGCCGAGTTCAAGTGCAGTGGAAGGCCTCACACATCCGACTGATTGATCCGCGCACCGGGCAACTGCTGCGCGAGCATTTACGTCAGGAGCGCGGCCGCCATCGCATCCAAGACGAGGATCGTCCGCCACGCACACCACTATCAACGCAACAGTTGCTGCGCCGCGCCGAAATCGCCGGAGCCCATATCGGAGCGCTATGCCAAGTCATACATGGCAATCAAGGGCAGGTTGCCGTGCGCCGCATTTTGGGCGTTCTCGCGTTAGCGAAGAAGTACGGCATCGCCTCTACCGATGAAGCGTGTGCGCTCGCACTGGAGACCGGCGCCTGCGAATACCGCTTCGTGCGCCGCTACTTGGAACGCAATCCACAACTGCCCTTGAGCCTGCGCCAAGTCGATCCGCTGATCCGCCAACTGACTCTCTATCGCGACCTTATTGAAAAACGAACTCGTCAGGAGAATGATTTATGCACGTTGTAGAACTCGAACGTTCGCTACGCCAACTGCGGCTGGGCGGCATGGCCGCGGTGCTCCGAAACTCGCTTGCGCCAAGCGCAGGCGGAAGCCATGGCACCCATCGACTTGATCTCGTGCCTGGTGTCGGATGAACTCACGCGCAGGACAGACCGGTTGTTAGAGCGCCGCCGCAAACAAGCCGCCTTCCGCGACCCAGACAAAACGCTCGATAATTTCGACTTCGGCTTCAACCCGAAGATGAATCGCAGCCTGGTGTTTGACTTGGCCACGAGCGCCTTCATCGCCAAGCGCGAAGATGCTCTGTTTCTCGGTCCCGGCGGCACCGGCAAGAGTCACTTGGCTCAAGCCATCGGGCAAGCCGCCATTTTGCAGGGCTATAAAGTTCTGTATCGCGAAGTGCATGTCTTGCTGGATCAGTTGTCTGATGCCGATGCCGAGGGCACTCGCAAAGAATATATGGAATTAGTTGCGACAGTTCCCTTACTCATCATCGATGACTTCGGTATGCGCAAGCTGCCACACACCGCAGCGGAGGACCTCTTGGAAATCGTTATGCGGCGTTACGAGCGATTCAGCACGCTATTGACTTCGAACCGCCCAGTCGAGGACTGGGGCAAACTGCTCGGCGACATCGCTGCTGTTAGTGCCATGCTCGATCGCCTGTTGCATCATGGCCATGTGCTCAAGTGCGGCCCACGCAGTTGGCGCACGAAGACTGCCGCCGCATCATAAGGAAACGAACTCATTGATGCGAGGGCGCTGCCCTCGCGCTCCTGGGATTTTTCGCTTTCCCGCCAGAATAATACTGCCCACCACACCATTCTCAAAGCAGCATACCTGATACCTCAGAAGCTGTGAATTAATCAGCCAACCCGTCATGCCAAGCTCAAGCCGAAAAACAGTTGGGCTTAGAACGCGCTATAAGCGATCGCCGAGTATGTCGGATACATCTGAGGTCTGCCGAAAAGATAGCCAACAATCGCCCGTGAATGACTTCTTCACACCTTCTCACCCACGGGTTGGGGCGGAATAAACCGCCCCGCTATTCCGGCCCTATGTCGGCGCTCCGGTCGCATCCCTGCGGTGCCGTGTCCTCCGCACAGGTATGGTTAGTCTACAGCTTCGTCGACCTGAATGACACAAACATTTGCACCACCACCGTTTCACGAGGTATAACTACTCTTGTTCTGGGTCAGCTCCGTTGGCCGGTTTTGAAGTGATAACGCATGGCCGGTTTTCAGGTGATTACCGAGGCCAAGACCTACCACATCCGACAGATTTTTGGAGTCCCGGTCAAGAGTCCCTCTTTCTGGATCAAGGACCTCCACATCACCGTCCAATTCGCCGCCGTGAACGGTATGTGGTACCCGTTTCTGTGGACGCTATTGCGACGGTCCGGCTTCTGGGCATTTACACCCTTTCAGGTCGTGATTTGACGCCGCCAATCGCTGCTTCAAGCGCGCCTAGCTCCCGGTAAACCTTTCCGGATTCGCCCGTAAGAAAGGGGCACCGAACCGGTGCGTTCACTGCCCGGAAGGACTTTCCGGCGTTGTAGCGGTCAGCCAGTCCAATCCACGCGGCTCTGTATTGATTACTGGAACGTGCGCAGTTGCTGGCTCAGCATGGTGCTTTGCAACGGACATAAGCGTGTTGTATGTCGTGAAGAAAATGTTTGATCTTACAATATCGTCTCGAAACGCGGTCAGCGTGCGAACGAGCCGCCCGTGTTCATGTAAAGCGGGCGTTCCATCCACGCCTGCCATAAGCTTGGGATGAATACAATCGTTCAACCGAACCACTGCGACATCTCCGTCCGTTACGATTGGATGTTCCGCTTTTGGGTCTTGCACCAGGTCCGCAGGAGCTCGGTGCAGCAGACCGGCTGCGGCGACGCATCCGGTAAAAGCCAGATCGTTCACTACTTTGGCCCGTTCGCTATCGATGTGGGGATCCGTCGAATGTGTCCAGTGTGCCAGCTCAAATCGGAACCCGACATCTTCCGCGGCGGCCCCCAGCCAGATGTTTGCTCGCCCAGGATACCGCCAGAAGCGCACGTGGTGACGCTTCTGAACCGTGTCCAGGCTCTTTTGATGCACAAACGCGGACTGCACTCCGTTTAAGGTCAGGCTGTTCATGGGCGCGCTCGGGTAACCCATTCGCTTGGTGAGGGCGTGATACATCCGAAACAGTGACATCGGCGACTTTCGCTGAGCCTGCGACCACCCCGAGGCATGGAAAGCGCGATCCAGCTGCTTACGGGTACCAATCAACAGCACGTTCACTATGTCCGACGGGCGATTCCCCATATAGGCTCGCTGCGCGGAATTCTTCAGCAGATGCTCAATTTCGGTCAGATCGCCGGGCGAAAATGACCTGACCGGAATGAAAGCCGTATTAGGCGGAGACACAGTCACAGCAGTGGTCAACCGGAGAATAAGCTCAGTGCCCGCCGGGAAATGTATCTCTGGATTTGCGGGCGGTGCAACGAGGGATTTTATGCACCATATCGGAACGCCAACCGTGGGATCTACCAGTAGCAAGGGAACAGTGTAAAAGGCCAAGCTCGAAGAGAGGCTTGCGACCGGATGTATCCCGTGCACTGTGCCGAAATCGTCAACTTGTTCCTTTGCAGTTTCTACTTCAACTAGTTGGGTGTTGACCGAGATTGCTGTGCCACCCGGTAGCTGGAGTGTATGGAAGGCGTAAGCAATGCTCGCGGTAGAGTGTTTGAGACCCAAGCCGATAGCCGTAGCACTCGCTACGGACCCGCGCAATCTGGATCCCTGAGGAACAAGTATTCGTCCGTGAACGCTGACGGGAGCGATAATTGTGGCTTCTATTGGATCGCCCGGATGGGAGATCCGGGAACCCGTAGCACCCGACAGCCGAGCTTCCAGAGCCGTCCCTGCAGCCAACTCCTCTGCGGATATCGGCAAAGTTAACAGGAGTATTGAACAGGCAAGAAAGCAGAACTCGCGGAAGACAACAGCAAGGATTGTCTGCGAGTGTAAGAGCTTTCCCACAGGTTTCTACATAACAGTATGAAATGTTTTGCTGATCGCCAGCGTTAGGATTTGGGAAGAAAAATGATCCTTTTCGCGGGGCCTCATTTCGATCGCTGAAGCGGAGAAGCTGCTACCGCGACACGCTGGTTCGCAGCACTTCGGGACCGGAAGGCGACTTCACTGTGGCATCGTTCTCACCGGTTACAAACAGGTCGAAATTCTTCCAAAGCGTAACCGTTTGGAAAGTACCTTCCAGCTTTCCATTTACTCTGAGCTCCCCCTGATTTTCCGGTCCGGAGCCTTTGTCTTGCAACCACACGACATAGTTAGCCTGCGAAGGTGAAAGGCTCGTCGGGTTTGCGAGGTGTTCAACCTTCAGCTTCACCTCTGTATTGCCGTTGCGATCCTTTCCGATCTCAACAGAGCCTTTCGCAGCGGGAACGATGGACGCCGCAGTCACAGGAAACCTCTTAGCCGCATAAACGAGAGCGGCGGAAACAACTGCAAGCGTTATGATTGAACCAACTTTGCGCATGAAGTTACTCTCTCTTTCTTCCTTCTCAGGAGATGTAAGAACGTGGCCCTGTATACCTACCCATCCACTCCACAGGGTGGCTGCTGATTGCTCCGTTTGCTTCTTTGATAGCGGCCCATTCCACGTCTTCTTTCAACCGTAGGAATATTCCATGCACGTACTTGTGCGGCCCTTCAGCAAGAACTACCTCATCGCCCGGGTGAAACCTCGGATTATTAATTGCATCCGCAATTCGAATTGGATCACTCAGCATCAGTTACTCCCGGGGAAGCGTTCGCTTCTCCACTGTGTTTTGCCGACCGCTGTTCCGCCTCACGAGATGCAGCGAAAGCTCTCGCGGAGTGCTCAATCGCTCGTCTGGACTGCTCGTGTCCAGTTTGGTAATCCTGCTTGCCGTGTTGAGTTGCGGCAAGGTGGGCATGAGCGGCCCGCTGGTGAAACTCGGCCGCCTTTTGGTGTGAATCTCTGGGCATGTAAATTGTTCTTTCTGAAATTTATTTGTCTCCCTTGAACTGCAACTGCGCGCGCTGCGGACAATCGCTTGCAAGCGCCTGCTAACTGCGTTGGAGCGTAATGCGTCGAATGCCGTGATACACAACCAGAACAACGGTGGCGCCTGCTGTTGCTACAAAAACGCTATATAAATTCAAGCCCGTAACCCGATCAGCGCCAAAATAGCTGAAGAGATATCCACCGGCCACTGCGCCGAAGATTCCCAGAACGATATCCAGAAATATGCCTTCGCCGTGTCTGTTGACAATCTTGCTGGCGAGAAAGCCAGCAATCAATCCGAGAAGAATCCAACTTAGAATAGACATGTCGATCATTAGCGGAGCGATTCCTTGTGAGGTTCGCCCCCCGAATCCTTTCGATTTCGGCGCGAGGTGGCAATCTGCAGCCATCGCAAAAGAGAGACCGCTTTTATGGTCACGTTTCTGACCGAAGCCCAGTTCAACTCTTATTTACATTAGCTAAGGGGATTAGTATGTCAGAGGACCTGACTTAGTTCAGGCGATCTGCAGGCCGCGCGAGATGTACTGCCATTACCATTATAGGGTAAAGTATGGCTGATTGTCAATGGTTGATAATTGACACACCTTAACTACCTCTGGTGAAGCGAGCGGCATTGAGTCGCCGAGCCCCGCATGCTGATCCAGCACGCATCTCAGACGTTCGTTAATCAAATCTTGTCGCGCTGGCTGAGCAAAGAATCGTCCAGTTCCCGAGCACGGAGCGCAAGCTGGTTTGCGTAGCTGCAACGTCGTGTAAAGGAAATTCTGTACTTCGATCACGGCCTCGGTCGGATCGATACCCGAAAATGAACGATTGCGTTGACTTTGACTTTCACATTGACGTAAGTAATCATGTCTTAGGCGGGCACTTCCATTGCCTCCACCCGGAGGGTCACCTCCGGTGCTGCACTTCCTTTTTAAATGCCCGATTCAACTGATTGCCGATGTAGAAGCGCCCACTGTCAGAGGCCGCAACCAAACTAATGAGGCAACGAACGGAAGCACGCTCGCAAGGAGAATCAGCCAGTTTCCTGCAAATGCGAATGTTGGAACGACAGGGTTGAAGAGCAGAACGATCGCTGCGAACAGAGCAGTGAAGGCATATTGTCGAGTACGACGGCCCTCGACCATCATGATGATCGCACCAAGTCCGATCGCAAATCTCACAACGGCCTGATAGGCGGGAACATATGGTGTCAGGACGTACGAGGACACAATTGCAGTGGCCATCAGCAGGAAGTTGTCCGGGATTCCGTGGAAAGTTAGCGACCCTCGAATTCATAGGCTAAGCGATTGCAGCCTTTCGAGCAACCGGTTTTTGTGAAACTGCGTTGGCCATCGCGGACAACAACAAGGGGATCTGACGATAGCCGATGACTTTTCGAAATTGCTGCTCGGCAACGAGCAAGCCGGACCCGACCCAACGTTCGATTTGATCGCCTTCTCGCCAGCGTTTTACGTTACGGCAGACGGTCTCGACGATCGAGAATGCCGACTCGATGACATTGGTACAGGACAAGGTACGACGAAGTTGATCCGGTACCCGCAGCTTATGGACGGTGAGCGTTTCTTCAAAACCTTCTTCCAGGCTGCGAGCGGCACTCGGATTCAGGTGCATCAGCTCGTGATGCAGCCGCTCCAACGCTCGCTTCGCATCGGCATAGTCGACCATGGCATAGGCCTTTTGCAGTTTTCTTCTGACATCGGCTTTATGCTCTTCGGGCAAGTGATCTACGACGTTGCGTTTCTTGTGAACTTGGCAGCGTTGGATGAAGGCTGCCTCACCCGCGTGTCGGCGGACCGCCGCCTGCAATGCCTTGCCGCCATCCAAAACATACAGACGCGGCGTGCTGAAATCCAAGCCGCGCTCCAGCAGATCGCTCAACAGCGCTCCCACTACCGTTGTATTTTCGGTCGCTCCTTCGCGCAGCCCCAGCACCGTTTTGCGCCCGTCACAGCCGATGCCCAATGCCACAATTATGTGCCGATCCTTGAAGGGAGTGCCGTCGATCAATACCGCGCACAGCCGTAGTTCGCCGAGCGGGCGCTCCATCAACTGCTTCACCTTTTCCCGGCTCGCCTCGATGAAGTTCTCGCTCACCGCCGACTTTTCGATCCCGTAGGCGTTGCTGAACTCTTTCACCACCGCCCCATAGTTTCGAGTCGATAGCCCGCGCATCATCTTGTCCCAGACTCCTTGCTGCAGAGGCCCGCTGCGCTGAAATAACTCATAACTCCCCAGTCGTTGTTCGCGCTTATCTTTGGTTCGCAGTCGCGTTTTCTGAATCGGCACTTTCTGCCCATCGATCACGCAGTAGCCATCTTCCCGGCCCCAGCGATGGGCGCGCCGCCCCTCGTGCTGCTGGTGTCGTTCGCCGGCCAGATGGCGCACTTCCTCCTCCATCACCAGGCTCATCAAAGCCAATCCGGCCTCTCTCAGCAGGTGTCCCACACCTTGCTGCAGAAGACCCACGATCTCGGCCATCGGCAGCATCATCTGAACCGTCGGGTTCTCTATTGCGGCGAGCTGGCGAAACTCGTTCACCGCCCTCTGCTTCTCGATCTGATACCGTCTCTTCATTAGCGACTCTCTCCTTTTTTCTTGGCAGAAAATTTCCTGAAGGCTATCACGCCCTCAGGTTGAGAGTCGCTAACTTTCTACGAGCTTACGGACATCCTCATCAGCGGGCCGATACAGGCCCACTTCACGGCTTTGATGCGGGCGACTGCACGCTGTCTTTCCTCCAGGATATTGTTGTTCAACCAAGCACGCCACACGGTTTCATCCAGCGGCTTCGAACTATGGGCTTCTCGCGGCCCTTCAAAAGGGATGCTATGGGACATTTGGCAACGTTTTCTTACTGCAGTGCGCTAAGTGGAAAGGGCGGGAGCACCTGACGGGCCAACACGCCAAGGAGCTGAGCGCTTCAACTCAGGCGCGTGACCCACCTTCGTTTTCCCAAGTCTGGAGGGCTTCGCCGGCGAACAAGGACTTGCTCCGAACCGTAGCAGGTTGCTTGTGTAGCGACTCGCGGGAACGAAACGGAGTTTTGCCCGGCATCTTGGGAAAATTGTGAAAGCTTCGACTTTTTTGAATGTGTCTGGCGTGAGCGACCAGGCTCGTGTAGGACAAACCCAGAAATGATCGCCGTTTCATTTGAGTAATCTCCAAACAGTTGCAATGCTCCCGCCTCACAGAATGGATCACGTGTGTCATAGCACGAGCTGTCCGGGACTGATCGCTGAAGCCGAAGCCGCTTGTGCGAATCTCGCCAGCCATGTAAAAAAATGTCCAGCCGGCATTTTCGATTTCCTTGCCTAGTTGCACGCTGGTGGATCCCATGATCGACGACCAACCTGCTGAATAGTGCTCGGTATCGACGACCAGTGTTGCCGGCATATGGGTACCATCTTCGATGAGCATCGTGCCCACCCGAATTCTGTCTGTCATTGTCTTTTCACGATCTCCGAAAATTCAGGCTTTGGTTGCTTTAGGGGCGGAAATGCGGCTTGTTTGCGAGCCGGGTCTTGTCTAACTTGCTTTGAGCATTCTGTTCTTCTGCTTTTTGCCGCTCAGGAGTTTCTTGCGCATCTATTTGAATCCCCGTAGCAATAGCCGCATCAGCTAAGGCATTGAGGTGTTTAGAAAATGCAATTAGTTCAAAACTAGAACCATAAGGAGACTGGGCAAGATTGAATGAGTACTCCGCATCTGCCCAGCAAGCCACGACCGTCACGCCTTCACTAGAGACGGCTGATGGGAACAGAGTCTCTCCCGCCGGATGCGTGGCAAGGCCGTATCGCCTCGAGAACGCCTCCGTGATATCCTCGGTGCTCAGGCCCACCGTCTTCTGGTTATCATAATTGACGACGATCCGAAATAGCTGGCCATTGTAGAAGCTGAACACAACCTGTTCTACCGGATCCGTATCTCCGGAAGCACCGGAAAACCGCTCAGGATTCCAAGTCAGCTCTTGAATTCGAGCTGGACGTTGATGGATCATTGTCACTTCAGATGCATTCATTCCCGAATGCTTCACGGCTGCATCCAGACTCATTCCAAATTGGAACCCGCGATACGTCGAAAGGTCGGCCCCGCCTAGTAAGGGCGAGAAAAGCAGAAGCAAGAACGGCAGCTTCGTGATCAGCCGAGCTCTTTTCATTGGAGTGCTCCTTTGAGGAGTGTGCCTCAACCGAGACGACACTCGATGATAGATTCCGTGGTGAGTAAAACCTCTGAGATTCCCGATCGCTCATCGATCGGGAATATAAAGAAGCGGTTGCGTTTGAGGCCGCGAGCGAAATCACAACGCGGTGCAACACAAACCAAAATGGCAGAGTCCTACGCGTCGAATTCCGAGCCATACTGCGGACTAGGTGAAGCAGTGTATTTGTCCTGACGGGGTTCACAGACCATGGCTTCCGTCGTCAGCATCAGGGATGCGATCGAGCTGGCATTCTGCAGCGCCGAGCGCGTTACCTTGGTCGGATCGATTACTCCCGCTTTGACTAAATTTTCATATTGCGCAGCAGCTGCATTGAAGCCGTAGTTGGCGTCGCTCTGTGAGCGAATATTCTCGATGACAACGGCGCCTTCCTGTCCGGCATTATTGGCAATCTGGCGGGTTGGCTCCTCACAAGCGCGCTTGACAATCGCGACGCCAATTTTTTCATCGCCCTCAAACGTCAGCGCATCGAGAACGCTGGCCGCCCGCAGCAACGCCACTCCACCGCCAGGCACAATGCCCTCTTCCACGGCCGCTCGCGTCGCATGCAACGCATCCTCGACTCGAGCTTTCTTCTCTTTCATCTCCATCTCGGTCGCCGCGCCGACCTTAATCACTGCCACTCCACCCGCTAGCCTGGCCAGCCGCTCTTGGAGCTTTTCGCGATCGTAATCCGAGGTGGTCTCCTCGATCTGAGTGCCCAACTGCTTGATGCGACCCTGAACAGCATTCTGGCCACCTGCGCCGTCAATTATGGTCGTGTTCTCCTTGTCTACCGTCACGCGTTTCGCGCGGCCAAGATCATCGAGGCCCAGCTTTTCAAGCCGGATGCCAGTCTCCTCCGCTGTCGCTTTACCACCGGTGAGGATTGCTATGTCCTCTAGCATCGCCTTACGCCGATCACCGAAACCAGGAGCTTTCACTGCGCAAACATTTAACGTTCCGCGCAACTTGTTGACCACCAGTGTGGCCAGAGCCTCGCCCTCCACGTCTTCGGAAATCACCAGCAGCGGTTTTCCCGCCCGGGCGACTAACTCGAGCAATGGCAGCAACTCCTTCATATTGGAGATCTTCTTCTCATGAATCAGCAGGTAAGGATCTTCGAGAACAGCTTCCATCCGGTCCGCATCCGTTACGAAGTACGGTGATAGATAGCCGCGGTCAAACTGCATGCCATCAACGGTGCTGAGTTCAGTCGACATCGTCTTTGATTCTTCGATGGTGATGACGCCATTCTTGCCCACCTTTTGCATCGCTTCTGCAATCGTGTTTCCGACGGTCGCATCGCCGTTGGACGAAATAGTCCCGACTTGGGCAATTTTGTCGCCACCCTCGACTGGGGAAGATATTTTTTTCAGCTCTTCGACGATTGCCTCGACCGCGCTTTCAATGCCGCGCTTCAGCGCCATCGGATTCGCTCCCGCCGCGATCGATTTCACGCCCTCACGGAAAATCGTTTGGGCCAGGATTGTGGCAGTCGTCGTGCCATCGCCCGCAATATCGCTCGTCTTTGAAGCTACTTCGCGAACGAGTTGCGCGCCCATGTTCTCGAGAGGATCTAGCAGTTCGATCTCTTTCGCCACCGTCACGCCGTCTTTGGTAATCGTCGGACCGCCGAACTTTTTTTCGATGACTACGTTCCGGCCCTTCGGCCCCAACGTCACCTTCACGGCATCGGCCAGCTGATTGACGCCACGCAGAATCGCTTGACGGGAATTCTCACTGTAGATAATCTTTTTCGCTGCCATATGGTCTCCTCTTCCGCCTACGCAACCTTCGTTGCAGGCTCTTCGGCGCCTTCTAATACGCCGAGCACTTCGTCTTCGCGCACGATCAGATATTCCTCGCCGGTCAGTTTGATTTCGTTGCCGGTATATTTGCCATAAAGAATGTGGTCGCCCACTGCCACATCCAGCGGCATTAGGTTCCCATTTTCCAGGCGGTTGCCTCTGGACACCGCGACAACTTTGCCTTCCTGCGGCTTCTCTTTTGCGCTGTCCGGGATGAAGAGCCCCCCGGCAGTGCTATCACTCGCTTCGATGCGTTTCATAACAATCCGGTCGTGAAGTGGTCGGATATTCATGCTGAAGCCTCCAATTGGCTATACAACGTTTTTGTCTGCGGAAGAGAGTAACTCACCCTCGTATGCCGGCTGCGCCATGAGAAGCAGAAGTTTCCAGGCCCTCGGGAACAAGCAAATCGCGCCCTGGCGCCCAGCCGCTTGAAATATCGCCCTCGACTGAAACCACGTTGAAGATGGCAGTTTGCAAGGTTGAGCATCGCAACCTCCTGGGTTGTTGTGTTGGCTAAGAGAGGGGTCCTGATGACTGACTTAGCTCAGCGATCAGGAGAGCGGGCGGAAGTGCTCAGGTGTTAACTATAATAGGTGAAGCAACTTGGTTTGTCAAGCCAAATTAGCGTTAAACTAGAAGGGTGCTTAATCGCCTGCGGTTAAGTAGAGAGAAGCCACGTGGACATTGCCTCTGTAATTCGACACCGCCTGGATGAACTGGCTATTGGGCAGCGCGAGTTGGCGGTAGCTGCCGACGTGACCGAGTCCTACATCTCGCAGCTGCTGGCTAAGAAGAAAACGCCGCCCGCCCCGGATCGGACGGACATCTACGACAAAATTGCCAAGGTTTTGAAAGTTCCAGGCAAAGAGCTGGCAAGATTAGCCGACACTCAGCGGCGCGAAGAACTCAGGCGGAAAGTTCTGGATCCGCCGCGCCCTTTGTTTCAGGAATTCCGTCAGCTCATTCTTCGGAAATGCGTAGCCACGAAGAAGAAACAGATCAATAATATCTTCGAGCGGGAACCGTTCGGCGAGTTCGAACGCTTCGTTACCCAAAGGCTTCTTGACGTAGCCAAACGAGTGGCGAAAGAAGAGCTTGAAGACGAAAAGTGGATTCATCGCGTAGCCCGAGTTGGCAAGCGAAGCTACGAAGAAACACGGGTCTTAATTCTTGAATTCCTGGATACAGATGTTTTTCACGTCTCGGTTGAAAACTGCATTTCGTTTCTCGACCCGCTCATCGAAAGCTGGGACATCGAATTCGAGAACTTCGGGATGGAGATCGTACTGAACCCCAGGTTGACGCGGAAGCACCTAAAAAAGCTCGAATTTCGGGAAGCGGAACCCGAGCCCGCTTTCGAAACAGAGCCAGGTCTGGAGGCGTTCCTCGACGATGCCAAGCTCAGCGCCGGCATCACCGAGCCCGAAACGGCCTTTCTGAAAAGCCTCAGATTCGACGGAAAACGCCCTTCTCCGCTTTACTATTACCGGGAGCTACAGAGCCTCAGAGACCCGCTCAATTTCGTTCCGTTATCCATCAACAAGCGACGAGAGCCGGAAAAGAAAACTTCTGCCAGGAAGCCTGGGTTGCGGAGAAAGACCGGCAAAAGCCGCAGCAGGCGCCCGACATGATTTACGACGTGGTGTCCCAAAGAGCACCCGAAGTAGCCGAATGCTCCGGCGGTCGCAATCGGTCGCTACCTGCTCAAGACTGGGCAAACTCGTTTGTTGGGATGCTGAATTATTATTGTCGCCGGTGCCCCAGGCGATATGGGCACGCGATGCACGTCCACTGTTATGCTTAAGCAGCCGGACCCACCAATTCCCCCTCGTTCTTTGGATTCGACGGAAAGCAGGTGCTATGCCCCTGAAAGTTCAGCGTGGGGCCTTGCCCCTCCTGTGGTTCGGCAAACGCGAAAAGATCACGGAGAAATTTCATCGACCGTACGCTGCTTTGTTGGGTACTACCCTGGCGCTGCAATTACTGTCACTTTCGCTTTTTTCGGTTGCAATGGATGTGGAGCGTTTAATATGACCGTCTGGGTAAAGTTCGAACGAAATAAGATGAGCCGCGGTTACACACTTCTTTGGAGCGACGATCTCTTCCAATCCAGAAATTCATCCGAACGGAACGGAATTGTGGGCGAGACACGCGAGAGTCTCACTTGAGCACAAGATTTCTTGCAGTGTTGGTCCAAGAAGAAGACTCGCTTGAACGCCGCATTATTAGACGAGAATCCCGGTATCCGGGGGCCCGTGGAGTCGCTTTTTGATTGCGTCCGTGCGCAAGTGACATGCTACTTTCCTGTGCGCGGGTCGTCATGTTGCTTTCTATGCGCGCAAGCCCAGTAGCATCGAACCGCTTAACCGAAACTTGTTGCAGCTTTCTCCAGGGAGAAGAACAATGAGCAAAATGCCACGTCACGTAGTCACATTTGTCCTTGCCGGAGGCAGGGGAAACCGTCTGTTTCCGCTGACACAAGACCGCGCCAAGCCAGCCGTCCCCTTCGGCGGAAAATATCGAATCATTGATTTCGTTCTAAGCAATCTCATCAATTCGAGCATTTATTCCATCTATGTGCTGGTCCAGTTTAAGAGCCAGTCGCTGCTACGGCATCTCCGTGACGGCTGGCAATTCGGTGGTTTACTGAAAGATCAATTCATCATCCCGGTGCCAGCCCAGATGCGTTCAGCTGACGAGACATGGTATACAGGCACGGCTGACGCAATATTCCAAAATCTAAACCTCATTGAAGATCTCGACGAGCATTTGATAGGGATCTTTGGCGCTGACCATATCTATCGCATGAACGTGCGTGACATGGTTGACTTTCACGAGCGAATGCATGCAGATGTAAGCGTCGCAGCCATCCCTGTTTCAGCCCATCTTGCAGCGGAATTTGGAGTCCTTGAGGCTGCGGCGGATGGTGCCATTCTCGGCTTTCATGAGAAAACGGCACAAGCGCCCACTATTCCTGGTGAACCACACAGCGTGTACGCCTCAATGGGCAATTATATTTTCTCAGCTCGCACGTTGCTGCGGGAGTTGGAGGCTGACGCTCTGCGATCGGATAGCAGGCACGATTTTGGGCGCGACATTCTACCTTCTTTGCTCGGACGAGCTGCTATGTACGCCTACGATTATCAGGCGAATGCTATTCCCGGAGAGGCGGCGGATGTCCCTGCTTATTGGAGAGACGTGGGAACTCTTGAAGCGTACTACGAGGCGCACATGGATCTCTGTGGGCTCGTACCTTCCCTGAATCTTTATAACCGGCGCTGGCCCATACGAACGGCCAGCTATCCTGACCCGAGCGCGAAATTCAGCTTCGATGAGGAGGGTTGTCCAGCTCAAGCAATAGGTTCGATCATTTCGGGTGGATGTGTTCTCTCGGGAGGCATAGTTCGTGGCTCAGTACTCGGGCGAGGTGTCCAGGTCCGCAGCGGGGCGGTTGTCGAAAACTCTATCATTCTCGACAATTGCATCATCGGGCCGCAATGCAAGATTCGCCGGGCGATTCTCGATGAGAACGTCACATTGAGGGGCGACGTGAATATTGGCTACGACCTCGAACAGGACCGCGCCCTTCACTACGTAACGGAAACTGGCATCGTTGTGGTTACCAGCGGTACCGAAACCAGCGGCATGCATGGTGCTTCCGCCGCTTCAGCAGGAAGTGATCGATAGTCAACGCTAGACCCGGCCGAATGTCCATCAGAGAAGTCTGCGTGTATGTGTTCGTTCCCTCGTACACGATCAGGTTACCCTCCGAGCCCAAAAACTTTTGGCGCATTGATCTTCGGCTACTACAAAGGAAACAAGCTATTCTTATGTTGCGAGAACGCGCAAAGCTTTACTTCGCAATTACGGGACCAATCGTTCAAGCGTTTTCGCGGGTTGCAAATTCCCGAGTGTCCATTTTCGAATTTATCCGAGACCGGCCCAGGACGGTGGGGGCCGGGTTGACAGCCGCGAAGATGAAAGAATGCCACGGGTTGCTATGCCGCATCAGATTTTGCCAGTGTTGGCATAGCATTACCGCAAGTGTTCATTTTGTTCGGCATAATCAGACTAAGTATGCGTCAGCGGAATTGTGCCCCGTTTGCTTACGTCAGTAAACGGTGGGCGACTTATGCGGACTAATGCTGCGCTTTGAGCTGTCGGCTAAACGCCCCAGAGTGCGGCGGCGGCGCAAACTGTTGGAATGGCCAAGGACAAACGTAAACGCAATCCGAAAACTGTCTTGAAGCTGCAGGGTCTCGAACAGCCGAAATCCGCACTCCTGAAGTTTGACCTCTCGGAGTTCGCTAAGAACCGATTACCTTCGCGATTGCACGAAGCTTTCGCATCCGTCGAGAACAGTGCTATTGTCGTCTGAACTCTTATCCGGCTGGCGGATGCAATAGCGATCCAAGTCAGCGGGAGCAAACACCGGACCAGAGAAATGTTGTTTCACCTTGGCGACGTAAGCTGCCGTATTGAGCGGACTGTAATGATAGAGCACCACTGATTTGACCTGCGCCTTAGTGGCCATATTTCCGACTTCTGCTTCGTCAATATGCTCCCTGCGCATGTGCGCCATCATTGCGGCCGCGCGTTCGGGCGGCCAACGATTTTTCTCCGCGAACCCATTCACGAAGTTGTTGATTTCGTCGAGATCCTGGACCTCGGTAACCAGCACGTCAGCCCCCTTCGACAGTTGAGCTACCAGATCGCTTGGGCCGGTATCTCCGGTAAAGACAATGACACCATGTGGTGTTTCGATCCGGTATGAATACGACCTTATCTGCCGGCGCGATTGCGTGGGCATCAGCGCGTAATGGGTATTCTCGGCGGCTGTGACTTGAATGATTTCGTCCTTATAGACGAGGCCGTCGCGTTGAATTTCATGCGCCACGAACGGATTTCTGAGTTGGCCATCCCTAAGGCCTGCCCTTATAGCGCCCGGCTCTGCCGCGAATGCAGTGAACCCAAACGTAATGTAGCGGAAGCCGGCGTCCACCAAGTCTTTGGTTTGCGGCGGTCCGTAAACGTCGATTGTTTGCGCGGAGCCGGCGGTATTCAACCTGAAGAAATCATTGCCCATTACATCAGCGAGGCCGAGATCGTGGTCCGCGTGAAGATGGGTAAGGAAAATTGTCCTGACATCTTCGGACGCGATGTGGGCTTCGAGCATGCGGCGCATCGTTCCGATGCCGCAGTCAATTAGATATGGACGGCCGTCCACGATCAGCAGAGTGGAGGGCTCGGAGCGGTCGACACGCAAAGGCGGTCCGCCAGCGGTGCCGAGGAAGAGAATTTCGGTACGACGGGGCACGCCGGCAGAGGAGCCAGTCTGACTTGTCGCTGATCCGCTTATCACGGCGGCCAAGATGATTGCAGCAAGACCCCGAGCTACGTTCGCGAGCGGAAGTGACCGTTTGAACCGAAGATGAACCATCTGTGCCGGGCCTCCCTAGCCGTCACGCAGCTTCATCACAAGACACACACCTGTGAAACAGCAGCTCACAGTGTACTACTTCGATGCGATCGGATGCTGCGATGTGTTTACCTTCGAGCGACCCCGAACAATCGGGCGTAGCACCTGTCGTGGTGCTCACTGTTCTCTTAATGCGTCCAACCTTGAACTGATATAACCTTTAGATCGACAAGCAACATTCACATGACGACAGTTTTCAGTTCAATGTCAGGAAAGGACTGCTGTGCCCGGCCGGTGTCCACATCTCGATAGCATTCTTGGCGTCACGGAATCCATCACTCGGCGCGATTTCCTCGATGGCGTTTTGCTCGCTTCGGGAGTGGCCCTAACAGCTTCCGCTGTATCGCCCCTGGCGGCTGCGCAAGAATCGCAAACGCCTGTCCCGGGGTGGAACGGCTACGCTGGCGAAGGGGATTACGGTAGTTCGGCCGGTAACACGGAAGAAGTTATTGCAAATGCCCACGCCGTTCGCGATGGCATCTATAACGCGCTCCCGTCGAACATCATTGAAATCAACGAAGTCTACGATTGTGTGGTAGTGGGCGGCGGCCTTTCCGGTTTGTCCGCCGGTTTCTTTTTCCATCAAAGAGCAAGCGCCAATCGCAATTGCCTCATCCTCGATAACGCCCGTATCTTTGGCGGAGTCGCCAAGCGTAACGAATTCTTAGTCGATGGCCATCGCCTCTACGCGCCGCAGGCTTCCGTTCATTTCCAACCGCCTTATCCCAACAGCTTTCTCGAAACCGTGTACGACGGCATGGGCCTCGAGTGGAGTCAGTTTCGGTCCTACCAGGATTGGGATGGACCTAAGCCCGAAATTCAGCTCCCACGCAGTCCCTACGGCCAAGGCAGCATCCATGACAAGCCCGCACTCGGGTTCTACTTCGGCGCCAAGTACGGAAAAACGCCCGGCATCTGGGTTGTCGACCCCTGGGACAAGAATCTCGAAGGCACTCCCTTTTCGGAGCGGACCCGCCGGGACCTGCTCGCGCTGCATCACGATAAGCCCGTCGAGCGTCCGCTCGTCTACGATTATCCCGGAGATCCCATCTCGCGCGAACTCGACTCGATGACGTACGAGGATTACTTGGTCCGCACCTATGGTGTCACCCGCGACAGCGCCCGCCTCTTCGCTACCAATGAAACCGGCGGCGGATTCGGTATGGGGCCAGATGTTCTCTCGGCGTTCCTGTATTACGAATGGTCGAAAACTATTCCTACCGTCGATGACAGCATGAAGTCTGGAATCCAGATGTTTCCCGGCGGCAACTCAGGTATGACTCGCCTGCTGGTGAAGACCATGATCCCAAACGCCATCGAGGGTCCGAAAACAATGGAAGCGGTCTGGAAAAATCCGGTGAACTTCGGAGCACTCGATGCCGCCAGCCAGCGCGTCCGTCTGCGCGTGAACTCGACCGCCGTTCGCGTCGAGCACATCGGCGAGCCAAACAAGTCGGAGCTGGTTTCCATCACTTACATTCGAGATGGCCGCCTCTACGGTGTCAAAGCCAAAACAGTTGTGATGGCCGGTGGTGGATGGGTCACGAAACACGTGGTCCGCGATCTCGATGAGAATCGCCGCTCTGCTTACAATCAGTTCTATTACGCGCCTTACATGACCGCCAACGTGGCTGTCCGCAATTGGCGTTTTCTTTACAACATGGGCCTTTCGAGCGCACAATGGTTCGATGGTTTTGCTCGTTATGTGAATATCCGCAAGTGCGCCAAGTTTGGCGTCGATTCACCCGTTGCCGGCCCGGACCACCCAACCGTTCTCACCTTCTTTATCGATTTCGCAAAACCCGGTCTTCCCATATTTGAGCAGGAGCACCGTGGCCGCATGGAACTTCTCAACACTCCATTCGTCGAATACGAGCGGCAGATTCGCGAGCAGCTCTCCGAAATGTTTCAGGCTTCAGGCTTCGAAGCGAAGCGAGACATCGCGGGGATCGTACTGAACCGCTTCGGCCACGCTTTCATCAATCCGCAGCCCGGGTTCTTTTTCGGTTTGAATGGCAAGCCTGCGCCTCGGGAGGCATTGCGCAACGGCCCGTTTGGCCGAATCGCCTTCTCGCACTGCGATCTCGCCGGTGCCATGGACCATCGAAACGCATTTATCGAGAGCAATCGAGCTGTTGGACAGTTACTCGACCGTGTTCTCGTATAGGAAAGTAAGTGGACTTTCGCAACACGGATCGTGTGTCTCTCATATTTGTAAACACATCCGGACCAGGCGGGTTTTGACGATCGTGGCCGATCATCCTCGAAGTGATCCGAAGAGAATGCGGCTGCGCCATTCAATTTGCGACAGTGCGACTTCACAAGAATTGAGCAGACCGTCGTAGAGTAGATATGGCTGTCAGCTCTTGACAGCCATAATGAGAGATTGTTTATACTGTGATTGCTTCGATGAACAGCACGAATACGGACGTAATTCAGGGAACACTGGATATGTTGATCCTGAAGACACTGAGCCTGGAACCTATGCACGGGTTCGGCATTGCCCGACGGATCGAGCAAATCACGCAAAACGTTTTCAAGGTGAACGCTGGCTCCCTATTGACCGCGCTGCAGCGGCTGGAGCGAAATGGCTGGCTGGATGCGGAGTGGCAGGTCACAGAGAACTCGCGGCGGGCAAAGGTTTACCGGCTGACGCAGGCGGGCAGAAAGCGACTGCAAGCGGACACGGCCGACTGGCAGCGCCGGTCGACGGCCATTGCGCGATTGCTGAAAGCGCAGGCTTAACGGTATGCCGATCGGGCGGCAACTGGTGCGCGGTTTTCGGAATCTGGTCCGGCGGAAACGCGCCGATGGGGAGATTGCGGACGAGGTCGACAGCTTTATCGCGGAGACGAAAGCCGACTTTGAGGCGCGCGGATTCACGGCGCAGGAGGCTGACCGGGAGGCGCGAATGGCGCTCGGAAGCAGTACGGCGCTGCGTGAAGAGGTCCGGGAATATGGGTGGGAAAACATGATCGACGGCATAGTTCAGGACCTGAGATACACACTGCGGCGCTTGCGCGCTACGCCGGGATTCACGCTCGTAAGCATCGGAACTCTCGCGCTAGGGCTGGGAGCGACCAGCGCCATTTTCAGCGTGATCAACGGCGTGTTACTGAAGCCGTTGCCCTACCCTCATCCCGAGCAGCTAGTGGCGGTGTGGATGACAGCACCCGGAGTGAAGATTGCAGATCTGAATATGGCGCCATCGGTCTATTTCACGATGTGCGATGAAGAGCGCGCCTTCCAGGCCGTCAGCATCTTCGCATCCGGCCGCACCACGGTGACCGGCAAAAATCACCCTGAAGAGGTGCAAGCCGTGTTTGCTTCGCGCGAGTTGCTCCCAATTCTTGGAGTGAAGCCTCAGGTCGGCCGGCCCTTTGGCGCGGCGGACGATAATCCGAACGGTGTACGCACGGTGATGCTCTCCGACGGTTATTGGCGATCGCACTTCGGCGGCGATCGTTCGGTGCTCGGGCGTCAGATTTCGATTGAGGGTAATCGGGTTTCGATCATTGGCGTCCTGCCGCCTTCGTTTGAGTTTATGGATCGACAGGCCGACCTGCTGATTCCGATGCGTTTCGACCGCGCCAAAACGAATCTGGGGGTGTTCTCTTACCGAGGCGTCGCAAGGCTCAAGCCCGGCGTAACGTTAAAGCAAGCGGATGCGGATCTCGCCCGGATGCTGCCTCTGGTAATGCAGCGGTTTCCTCCACCTGCGGGTTACACCGTCAAAATGTTTGAAGATGCACGTATCGCGCCGAATTTGAGGCTGCTGAAAGACGACCTCGTGGGCGATATCGGGAACATGCTGTGGGTAGTGATGGCGACGGTCGGGATCGTGTTGCTGATCGCGTGCGCGAACGTGGCGAATCTTCTGCTGGTTCGAACGGAATCACGACAGCAGGAACTTGCCGTTCGAGCGGCGCTTGGTGCGGGCGCAACACGCATTGCAAGGGAACTTCTGTTTGAGAGCATCACTCTGGGGGTAATTGGCGGGGCGGCGGGACTGGGTTTGTGCCAGGCCGCCCTGAAAATGCTCGCAGCATCGGATCTGGTGCACTTGCCGCGCTCGGGCAACATCAGAATTGACGTTTGGGTGCTGCTGTTTACGTTTGTCGTGTCGATCGGCTTCAGCGCACTGTTCGGCTTGATTCCTGTCTTGCGGTACGTGCGGCCACGGTTGGCGAGTTCCCTTCGCAACGGAGGCCGATCCGTGAGCCACGGCAGGGATCGTCAGCAGACACGAAGCTTTCTTGTGGTTGCTCAGGTGGCGCTCGCACTCGTACTACTGGTTACTTCCGGGCTCATGATCCGAACGTTTCGCAATCTGCATCATGTCGATCCCGGCTTCAGAAATGCCAACCAAATTCAGCTCGTCAAGATCGGAATCCCGGATGAAGACGTAAAGCAACCTGAGCGCGTGACCCGGATGCAAGAGGCGATGATCGAAAGGGTGGAGGCCGTCAATGGCGTGATCTCAGCGTCGATCATTTCGTCTGTTCCCATGGACGGCGGGGAATCCAACGATCCCGTAATCGCGGCGGACAAGACTTACGGCGAAGGAACGCTCGCTCCGCTGCGCCGCTACAAGTCAATTGCGCCGGGGTATTTCAGAACCATAGGACAGCGGATGCTTGTGGGCCGTGACCTCACCTGGGCTGACATTTATAACGGCGGCGAGGTTGCGATCGTTTCGGAGAATACGGCACGCGACATTTGGGGAGGCCCGGAGGCGGCGCTCGGCAAACACATCCGTCCAAACAAGAAAGACGACTGGCGCGAGGTGATCGGCGTGGTTGCCGATGAGCATGCAGATGGCGTTGACAAGCCTGCGCCCACGGTCGTCTATTGGCCGCTGTTTACGAAGAACTTTGAAGGCGCTCCGGTGTTGGCCCAGCGCTACGTTTCGTTAGTGATTCGCACGCCGCGTGCCGGTTCCGTATCAGGAGGGGACGAGATTCGGAAGGCGCTTTGGAGCGTCTACTCGAACGTGCCGCTAACCAAGACGGATACGCTCGAAACGTTGTATAACCGGTCGCTTGCGCGTACATCCTTCACGTTGCTGCTGCTGGCGATTGCCGGGGGGATGGCTCTGCTGTTGGGAATCGTTGGTATCTACGGAGTTATTTCGTACTCGGTTTCGCAGCGCACACGGGAAATCGGGATCCGGCTGGCGCTCGGAGCACCCATTGCGCAGGTTACGAGTGCTTTCGTCCGCAGTGGATTGATTCTGTCCGCCATTGGGTGCGGTTGTGGGCTTGTGGGGGCCCTTATCTTAGCTCCGCTGATGAAGTCGCTGCTGTTTTCGGTTAGCCCTTCCGATCCGCTTACATGCGCTCTAAGTTCCGGAACTTTAATCCTCGCGGCGGCACTTGCCAGTTACCTTCCGGCAAGAAGGGCGACTAAGATCGATCCGGTCAAAGCTTTGCGGGCGGAGTAAACGGGACCGTGGTCCCAAACGCGGCAATGAAACCGGAAGAGTATGCTTCTCGTTTACCTCAGGGACTAACATCGCTCCTAACGGCCTACTGGCGATCTGCAAATCAAGTCGCAGCCAAGCGGGATGATGCGACCCTTTTAGACAAAGCACGACGTAGGTGCGCACTCGTCATATCGCGCTTGAAACGCGAAACGATTGATAGGATTGGCAAAGTCGAGGAATCCCTTCGTGCAACTTGCGCGGCTACCATTTCGGTCTACGGTCAGCGCTTATCACAGCCAGGCCGATCAACTCTTTCACGCCTGGAAAGCAGGCGATGCT